>JAQSWS010000047.1 GCA_029266495.1 Rariglobus sp.
ACGAAAACGACGGGGAGATCACGTGGACGTTCACCGCGCCGACGCCCGCCGGCTTTAGCCTGCCGGCGGACACGGCCACCTACGATGCGGACAATCAGGTGTTGAGCTGGACGCCGGCCGGGCAGGCCACCCAGAACCCGGTGTTCGACCTCGACGGCAACATGACGACGGGGCCGGACTGGAGCGGGACGAGCAGCAGCTACACCTATGACAGCCGCAACCGGCTGATCGCACACGGCGGGCAGGCCTACCGCTACAATGTGGACGGCCACCGCGTGCAGGCGGATACGACGACGTATGTGATTGATCCCTCGGGCATGGGCCAGGTGCTGGTGCGTAACCAAGGGGGCACGCTGACCCGTTATGTCTGGGGCTTGGGTTTGCTTCACGAGGAGACCGGAACGGCAACCAAGACTTACCATCCCAACCACCAGGGCAGCACCGTTGCGCTGAGCGACTCGAGCGGAGTCGTCACCGACACCGTGGAATATGCGCCTTACGGCACGGTCACCCAGCGCACCGGAACGACGAACACGCCGTTTCTTCTCCATGGCGCCCACGGGGTGATGACCGACGCCAACGGGTTGATCTATATGCGGGCGCGTTATTACCACCCGCGGTTGATGCGGTTCGTGAACGCCGACCCGATCGGGTTCGACGGCGGCATGAACTGGTTCGCCGCATTTGGTAACAATCCCATGGGCTTCATTGATCCGGCGGGCACCGAGCGCGCCTCCGCATCTTTACACGAGGATTCGATGGGGGCTCTGCAAAGCATCCTTGTGCGCCAAGGTGAGGAGGCAGAGTCCCAGCGCGTGGCCGGCATGGCTTGGAACAGCGCCCCCGGGCTGATGCTGCGCCTCGCGGTGCCTTTCGCCGATGCGGTTGCGGAGTATCAGATGGGCAACACGGATGCCGCGAAGGAAAGCGCCCTCATCGATGGCTCGTTTCTCGTCGCGGGAACCTTGGGAAGGATCGCGATGGCCGGTCGAGGTGCCACGATGGCCGGCCGTGCGGGGATAGCCGCAGGGAGCGAGGGTGTGGGTCTCACTCAAGGAGTCGAGCGCAGTTCGTTGATGATTTCCTCTCCGATCGCCCAGCATGCTGCGCCATTTAGCTTGGGAAGTGCGGCAATACGTGGAGGGGAAACTTCGGCTGCGGCCGCAGGGCGGCAAGCCCATCGGTCATTCGCCGATAAAGTTATGCAAAAGCCAGGCTGGCGATCCGAGCCTCGTTTGATCGGCGCAGATGGTAAATTTCATAAGCCCGACGCGGTCACTCCGAGCGGTTATATCATTGAGCTAAAGCCTAATACGCCGTCGGGCCGGGCAGCTGGCGCTCGTCAGATCAATAGATATAAGAAGCAGCTTGGAATGCCTGGTAAGGTCGTCTATTATTAATATATGAAAACCAACTTGGTTGTTTTACAAATAGATAAGCTGCTTGGTTCAGCCGGTTTCATTCGTCGGAAAATGACGTGGAACCGAAGTAATAATTCGTATGTAGATGTGATTGACCTGCAGTTGAGTAAGGCGGGCGATGCAATTACAATTAATGCGGGAGTGATGGATCAGTGGGTTTATAAAATATGCTGGGATGCTCCACCGCCAACTTTTGTTGAAGAACCACTATGCACCGTGCGTAGTCGTATTGGGCTGTTGCTCGACGGCAAAGATGTTTGGTGGCGAGAAATGGACGAAAAGGGGATGGATGAGGTTGTTGAGAATATCCGTGCCCATGTTCTTCCGTTCTTGGATCGCATGCACTCGGTGGAGACTATGGTGAAGCAACTTGCTGATGCAGGTGTTGTAAGACAAAAATATCCGCCGCCGATAATTTACTTTGGAGTTTTAAGATGGAAAAACGGTGACGCTGCAGGTGCGCGGACCTTATTGGATGATCTCCGTAAGCAAACGGTTGATGCATGGCAAACGCGGATCGAAAAAGTCGTTGAAAAACTTAGCGTCGATAAGAGGGCCCAGGTATGATCCGGGGACCTAGTGTAGTGTCCCTGAAATAACTGCTATTATCGTGCGGCGAGCGAACGGGTGGATCTCGGGGGTTTGGAAAAGCGGCAACCAATCGCAACGAGTATGCCAACTTTTTGGGTAGGAGCGATTTTATGAAACGATCGATCAAGCTTCTCGTTGCAGAGGGGGGCGCATTGCCCATGCATCTTATTATCCAAGCGGTTCAATGAAAAGGCCCGCCCCTCTATCCACTGTTCCCGTAACCTCGTGCTTGGCCTGCAGAACTTCTGCGGGCTGTAACTACTAACCGGGTAAGAACCGCGACTTGAAAGAACTATGACCGGCCAACCCAACGCTTCGCTCGCCTGCCGTCGAGCCCGAAACCTTGGGCCGTGGTTCTTCGCGTTCTGGTTGTTCCTCGCCGCCTGCGGGTTTGGTGCTCCGGTGTCGCAAGACGCGCAGACGGTCGCCCGCACGGACATCGGCGGACGGCTGACGCGCATCGACCGCCCCAACGGGACCTGGCGGAAGATGATTTATGACGCCGCCGGCCAATTGCGACTCGCCGAGGAGCACGAGCCCGGTGTGAACGGTGCGCTGATCTGGCTGCAGAACCTCCGCTACGACAAGGTGGGGAGCGATTTTAACGTCAACGAAAACGACGGGGAGATCACGTGGACGTTCACCGCGCCGACGCCCGCCGGCTTTAGCCTGCCGGCGGACACGGCCACCTACGATGCGGACAATCAGGAGATCAGGGAGGAAGCAAAAGGGGGAGGAAGCAAAAGGGTCAGGGCGTTTTTTGTCATTTTTTGAATTGAGGGGGAGGGAGGCGCCCGACAGGAGAGAGGCATGCCGAGACGATTGCGGATGGAGCAAGCGGGTGGTATCTATCACGTGATCAACCGAGGGAACTACCGCCGGGATCTCTTCGAGACGGTGGGTTCTGCGGAGGCTTTTCTGGAGGCGTTGTTTGAGGCTGCAGCGAGGTGTCGGTGGCGAGTGCATGCCTACGTGTTGATGAAAAACCACTTTCATCTGGCGATCGAGACACTGGAGTCGACCTTGGGGGAGGGGATGCATTGGTTGCAGAGCACCTTGGCAACGAGGTTCAACCGCTTTCGGTCTGAAAGCGGGCACCTATTTCAGGGAAGGTATAAGGCGATGCCGGTGGAGGACGCGGCGGCATTGGCTCGAGTAGTCGACTATATCCACCTCAATCCGGTGAGGGCTAAGGTCGTCCCGCCAGAGCATTTGAGCGGATATCGGTGGAGCAGTTTGAGGAATCTTCTCAAGAACCAGCGGCCGGCATGTCTGTGTGCGGAGGTTTGGTTGATGTCCAGGGGTGGTTGGGCAGACGACTCCAGTGGCTTGGCCGCATATGCCGAGTATCTGATGGCGCTGGCCAAAGACGAGGCGGAGTGGGAGCGGGCGGGGCTTATCGGGTTGGCGAAAGGATGGGTAATTGGGAGTGCTGGATGGAGGAAGGCGCTAGCCAAAGAGCATGCGCAGCTGCGTCTGGAGTCGGGAATGGTGGCGCACGAACGCAAGGAACTACGAGAAGCGGTGTGGGCGGGGGCTTTAGAGGAGAAGCTCCGGAAGATCGATAAAGCGGAGGCCGAATTAGTGACCAAGCCCCGTAAACAGGCATGGAAGTTGGATCTTGCGCTGCAGCTGAGGGATGAGTGTGGCGCAAGCATCACCTGGCTTGCAGGGCAGCTTCACTTGGGCCAACCAACGACCCTGCGCAGTTACCTGCACTTATGGAAGCAGGCCAAGAAATGACAAAAAACGCCCCGACCCGGCACCTCGGACTAATTAACGAAATGGGATAATTATGCTCTTACTCTTAAAAATATTTCTGAATTATAATAAATTTTCGGGCGGTGATAGGCCCTATGGCTATGTATACATTGCTCTGGCGCTTGCGGTCTCCGTAATCCTCTTGATATTATTGGGGGTCCTGCTGCTAGGCTGGGGTCGATTGGCGCCGGCATCTAGATGGAAACTTGTTTTTGCAATAATAATTTAATCGACGATCCAGCGGGGTCAGGCCGTAAGTGGGCAATTAAGCGCCGACCGGACTCATGTTTCAGGAGATGAGATCGTCACAGCTGACTGGACGCCCTTGCTATGCCCATCGCGTGGTGTTGATTGTTGACCCGTTCCATCCTTTGGGTCTCTACCGTTGTGTGGGTTGTAGCTAACTAGGATCAGCCGACTTTGGGAGTGATGCTCTATAATATGAAAATTATCTGCTTTTTCTTTGGAATAACCTTCTGTATGAGTCCAGTTTTTGGGCTTTCGTTTGGAACTCCACTAGAGGATTGGGTTGTTTACTCCTCAGATGGTAACTACATGATTCAGGTCACTCCGGTGCGCCTAACTGAGAAGCGGGATTATCGACACCTGAGTGTTGGTAATTATATAGCGCTTAATGAGGGGGCCAATCCCCCGACTCCCGAGCAGTTGGTCCCTTGGCTGGCACTATGGAGCTTAAGGGAGGCGGACCATAAATGCATATGGCGACGTCCCCTTGATGTGATGGTTGCGCCCCGAACGGCCAGCGTTTCCAACGAGGGTAATGTCATCTTGCTTGGTGAATGGTTTGAAGTTCTTGGAAAGAGAGCATTGGCATTTATGACATTTAATAACCACGGTGGTCTGATCGGACGATATCGACTCGATGATCTTTTTAATGCGGTTCAGATTGAGGCCCTTGCGGAACGCGATTCTCCTCTCCCTGCCATGTGGTGGGATGAAGTGGAATCCAGATCAATTCGGATAGCAGGCGCCCAAGATCCCTTCTCCGAAAACGTCGAGCTGCACATAAATACTTTTTATATTGAACTATCGGATGACTTGAGGGGATCGCGGGGGTTTCCTGCGGGATTTACGGTCATATTAAACGGGCCGCAAGAGGGCGAAGTTATACCTGAACAAAAACCTTCAAAGCGGGCTCGTGTGACGAAACGAAAAAAATGATCCGGGGGTCACCAAGGCATCAATCCGATGCATTTTGATCACAAATCTCACTTAAATATATCACTTGATGGACATGTCACATACTAGCCGAAACAAGTTCGATTTCTATGAAGTTGTGGAAATTTTAGAGCCTGATGTTATGCCGGAAAGTCTTTGGCACACCCAAGGAATTATCCAAGGAATGTCGCACTTGAAGGGTGGTATATGGGAATACGCGGTTCTTGCTTGCGCAGATGATAAGGAGCTCTGGCAACTAGAAGAGCAGTTTCTCAGGTCGACCGGAAAGCAGATGTCGAGGGACGATTTTTTTGATGGAACCTCGGTGAAGGTGATTGTGGATCCAAAAACCGGTGAAGGGAAATTAAGTAAGCCCACGGGCCAAGATGAACCCACGAGCCAACCGTAGTCCTCAAGTCGGTATGATCTATATCCTGAGTTTATCAGATTCCTGCGCCCGCAGCCTCTTTCATCTGCAAGTGCTCGTCGAACTACGGTAGAAATGCGACTGCTCAAGCGATGTTTGGCTAACGAAAAAAGTCAGGGGATTCCCCGTAATATCAAATGTCTTGGCCGTATCATGTTTCTTTCGCATCACCGGTAGGCGGGGCCGCTGGGGCCGCTTCGAAGTCATCCGGCTTACGTAAGCTAAAGTGGACGGCCCGGCGGTCCGTCCCTACCTAACATCCCCCGGAAGACACGAGTGTTTGGGGCAGTCCTGACGGCGTTTGGACGCTGGGAGGCGCGGCGCGAGCGCCGGCGCTACATTGTCATCGGGTCATGGCGTGGACGTAGATGTTTACGACCATTTGCATGCATTGCTCGGTGTGGCCGCTGGGGCCGGGCATGCGGTCCCAACCGCATTGCAGGCCGCTGAGGCTGATGACCGCCGCCAAACGTCCTGAGTCGGCGAATACCCCATAGAGCGGATGGCGGGACCAGCGGGGATCGAAGATCGCGTTGTGATACGTATGCGGCGGCTTTTCAGGCAGGGTGAAGAAACAGGCGTAGATGGCGTGGTCCGGTGGAAGCGGCTTCACGTTGCTGCCCGGGAGGATCGCTTGAAAGACCGCGGTGTTGCCGGTGAGGAAGACATCGGGGTTGGGCGTGACGTCTTTATTGATGCAGGCGTCGACGATCAAAAAACCACCGCGATTGAGGTATTCCCCGAGGTTTTTCCGGCGCGTCTCGTCCTGAAACGTGGAGAGGCCGGTGGAAAAAATCAGCGGGTAACGGGTGAGTTCGTCGGGTCGCGCCGGGTCCGCGGTATGCCAGGCGGGGTCGAGGTTCAGGCTGGTGCGGGTCTTGATGTAGCCGGACAACTCATGGTCGCTGCGCGTGTGCCGGCGCCATTCGGGATCGTCGCTGACGAGGCGGGCCCAGCCCACGCGTCCGCCGCGTGGAGACAACGAGCCGGCGGGAGCTGAAGCGGATTCGGCACGAAGCAGGCCGGTGGTGAGGAGGAGCAGGAACAGGGCGAGCGGCAGGCGAAGGCGCTTGAAGCACGGAGGTGCCGGGGCGAGGCGACGACGCAGGGGATGAGGTCGGATTGCGTGGAGCGGCACGAAAGAAGGCGGGGAAGGCGATGAAAGGGGGACTCGGATCAGATATTTTCGGAGTGGCGGTCCCGCCCTGCCTTCGACCGTGGTTACGTCTGCGTCATTGCGAAGGCGTAGATGTTTGCGCCCATCTGCATTGCTCGGGTGGTGGCGCCGGGGCCGAACCAGCGGTCGCCGTTGGTCCAGCCGCAATGGATGTCGCTTGGGCTCAACAGGGCGACGACGCGTCCGTTAAGGATCAGGCCGTGCAGGCCGTGTGGCGTTCCTTGCATGTGGGGAATGCCGTTACGGAAATCGAAGATGCTGTGGAAAACCGGGTGGTCCTTGGGGAGGAGTTCCAGGCGTGCCTCGGGGAGAATCCGACGGAGTTCGGTCTCGGCCATGTGGCGGAAAAAGAAATCGTTGAGGCGATTCTGGCCGAGGTTGCCCTGGCCGATCACGCAGTCCTCGGCGAAGAGGAAGCCGCCGCGCAGGAGGTATTCACGGAGGTTGGCGCGCTCGGCGTCATTCAGCACGGGCGGGAGCTCGGCGTGCATGAAGAGAAACGGATACGCGGACATGTCGGGGAGCGAGGCCACGTCGGCGACGTTCCATTTACGGGCGAGGTTGATCGTGGTGTTGGCGCCGAGGTGGTCGATGAGGTTGAGGTCGCCGTGCGGGTGGACGCCCCAGTCCTTGTCGTCGCCGTCACGGGCGCGGAAGCGCAGGCGTCCCCACGGGAGCAATGCGCTGGTGCTGACGGGATTCGTCTGGTCGGAACCGGGGATGCGGGCAAGGGCGTTGCGTCCGAGGAACGAGGCTCCGCCGGCTGCGAGCATGTGGAGGAAGGCTTTCCGGTTCATGGGCGGGATGTGACGAAGGTGATGCGGGACTTCAATTAGAGCAACTGCCAGCGGCGGCGGAGGAGGAGCTCGGTGGCGTAAACGCCGAGGAGGACGAAGAGCAGCAGACCGCCATGCCAGAGCGGGGTGCGGGTTTCCCGGAGGAGTTGGGTGCCGGTGTCCCGGGTGGAGGAGAGCCAGACGGAGGGCGGGGTGTTTTCGAGGACGGCGCCGCCGGTGCGGCGGGCGAGTTCCTGGAGCAGGGTCTCATCGGGAGGCAGCCCGGAGTTTTCACCCAGGGGAACGGCATCGGAAACGGCGAACCAGTGGCGGGCGGTGCGGTTGTCCTCGTCGGTCGCGGTGAGGAGCCACACGCCGGGGGACGGAGGGGTCCAGCGATAAAGCTGCGTGCCGCCCTGCGCGCCTGCGGCGGGCAGGGAAACCGGAGGCTGTTCGTCCAGGCGGGCGGTGACGCGGGGATTGCGGCCGCCGCGCACGTGCAACGTCAGCTCGCGGCCGGTCTCGGCGGTGAGCGGGGTGCGTTCGAAACGCGGGCCGCGGGGGCGTTCGCGGGCGAGCCAGGAGAGGAGGTTCTGCCAGAACAACTCGGCGCCGCGGTCGGTGCTTGGCTGGTTGAGTTTCCAGCGCCAGAGGGCGTCGCTGGTGAGCACGGCGCTCTGGCCGCGGCCGTAGCGTTGCAAGGCGAGCAGGATGGCGCCCTGGCCGTCGGCGGCTTTTTCGCGCGGATGGCGGGCGAGCACGGTGGCCCCGGGTTTGGGGCCGCCGACCCGGGCGTAGTTGGCAAAAAGCGGCGAGGCGGAAACGGTATCCGTTCCGATGATACCGCCGGCCTCCGGCTCCCAGGCGAAGGCGGCGAGGGCGGGGGCGGTGCGGGCGCGTTTTGCACTGCTGGCGAAGGCGGCCTCGGCGTCTCCGTGGGCGCCGCCGAGTTGTTCGATGCGCTGGCGGAAGGCGAGGGTGGCGGAGTCGACGGTGTTGTCGGAGCCCTCGCCCAGGAACACGACAGGCAGGAGGCGCTCCAGCTCGGTGCCGGCGTAGCCGTGGGTGGCGTCGTCGTCGGGGGCGAGGAACAGGAGGACTCCGCCGGCGCGCACCCAGGCGGTGAGGGCGGCCTGCCGGGCGGCGTCGAACTGGGTGGCGCTGGCGTTGGCCAGCACGACGACATCGTAGGAATCAAGCCCGGCGGCGGAGGCGGGCAGGTCGGGCAGCGACCCGGGCACCACGGAGCGGGAGCGGGCGGCGCCTGCGGGGGCGAGGTTGAAGATCGGGGTGAGCGCGAACGCGGGGTCGCGCCGCAGGATGTCGGAAAGGAACCGGTAGCCCCAGTCGAGCGCGCCCTGGTAGTAAAGAATGCGCGTCGTATCCGGCGGGGCGATACGCACCTCGGCGCGGGTGGTGACGGCGGAGGCGCCTTCGCCGACGACGAGTTCGACCGGCAGGCTGCCCGGGGCGCCGGCGGCGATTTCGGTGGACCACGTGAGGGCGCGGCGGCCGGTGGCGAGGGCGAGGGACTCGGCGGGGCGCCAGTCGTTGCCCACGCGCAGGCGGAGAGGCACGGTGCGGTCGGCGGGCTGGAAGCTTTCGAGGGTGAGTTCCAGGGTGAACTTGGAGCGGGGCGGCACCTGGGAGGGAACGGTCAGGTCGCGGAGGGAAAGGAATTCACCGCCCGCGAAGCGATTGCGGCCGGCGAGGGAAAAGACGGGGGTGCCGGCGGCGAGGGCGGAGCGCACGGTGTCGTTGAGCGCGGGGACGGCTTCGTCGCCACTGGTGTCGATTCCATCGGTGAGCACGACGATCGCGCCCCAGCCGCCGGGCGGGGCCTGGGCGAGGGTGTGTTGCAAGGAGCCGAACACGCGGGTGCGGCCGGTTTTCAGACGGGCGTCGGAGTCGGGTGAGGCGAGCGGGACGACCTCGTCGGCAAAGGCGAAGGTGCGCGGTTCGCCAAAGGTCTTGCGGGCGGCGGGGGCGAGCGCGCGCCAGCGGCGGAGGGCGTCGTCGGCCCGCCGGGCGCCGCGATTGTCGGCGGCGGTCATGCTGTCGGAGCGGTCAACGACGAGGGCGAGCGGACGGGTTTCTTTTTGAGCGAAGGTTTGGTGGACGCGGGTCGGCCCGGCGAGGGCGATGAGCAGCAGAAGCCACAGCACGAGGCGCAGTGAACTGAGCACGGCACGATAGCGTGGAGTGAGCGAGACGAGGGTGCGGCGGTAGCCGAGGACGATCCAGAGGGCACCGGCGATACCGGCGGCTCCGAGAAGAGACCACGCGAGGAGGGGCGGCAGATCGGCGAGGGGTCCGCCAAAGCGCCAGGAAAAGGACTGCAGCGTGGACGTCATGGCTGGCGCGCTTCGCGGGAAAGGCGCTCGAAATAGGTTTCGATGGTTTCGCGATAGGCGGGATCGAGATCCTCGGGGTTGAAACGGCGGATGGTTTCGTCGCGGCGGTCACCGGAGAGCGCGGCGGCAAGCATCACGCGGAGCTGATCGACGGAAGCGCGCACGTCGGGGCGGGTGACGACGGCTGCATAATCGGCCCCGGCGCGAAACGCATTCACGACCGCGCCGGCGAGGCGGCCCGATTCCGGCGTGTTGATCAACGCATGGGCGAGCTGGGTGCCCAGGATGAGTTCGGTGGCGCGCGTATCGGTGACGGACGACGAGGTGCCCTGGCCGGGCTCGGGGGCGGTTCCGGACCCGCGCGCGAGCTGGCGGTGGGCGCGACTGCCGGCTTCACCGCGTTCGGAGAGCGCGGCCTGGGCGTCGGCGGCGGCCTGGGCGGCGCGGTCGGCGGGGGCGAGGAGAGATTCGGAGCCGGAGCCTTCGCCTTTGCCGCCGGGAGACCCGGGCTTTGAACCGGCGGTGCTGGCGCTTTGGGCGGCCTCGGCGGCGGTGGCGAGGCGGCGGGCGGCTTCGGCGGAGCCGGTTTCCTGCTGGGCGCGGGCGTCGGCCCGGAGTTGGGCGGCGACCTCGGCGATCCTGGCGGAGCGGGCGGCTTCGTCGGGGCTGGCGGCGGCTTCGCTGAGAGCGCGGCGGGCGGCTTCGAGTTGGGCGCGGGCATCTTCGCGGCCGGATTTTTCCTGGGCGGCGGCGGCGTCGCGCAAGGTCCCGGCGGCGGCATGGGCGGGGGCGCGGGCGGCGGCGGCATCGCCCTGTTTCAACTGGGTGGCGGCGGCGGCGGCATCGCGAGCGGCCTGGGCGGCGGCTTGTTGCGCGGCAGGGCTGAGCCGCTGGTTTTGAGCGAGCTGGGCGGCACGCGAGGCCAGCGCCTCCTGCTCGGCGGGCGACGGGGATTTTTTGCCGCCGGGGGATTTTGCGGAGGACGACGGATCATTCTTTCTGGCTTCGTCGGACTGGTCTTGCGCGAGTTGTTCGAGCTGGCCGGCGGCGGTGTCTTTGCGCGGCGGGAGCTTGAACGCCTGGCCGTCTTTGAAGGGGTCGGCGGGTCTCGGGGGCGGAGGAGGGCCGGCGGAACCGGCCTCTTTGAGCATCTTGCGGAAGATTTTTTCGATCTCGGTGATGAGGGCGAGGGCGCGGCCTTGGGGGCGGGCGGCGGGTTCGTTTTGAGTCGCGCCGATGAGCGTCGACGCTTCTTCCATCAAGGGGATGACTTGGGTGAGGTTATCAACGACGAGGGGAGGGAGGGCCTCGGTGATCGCGAAGGTGCGGATTTCGCCGGCCTTGGTCGCGAGCAGGGCCTGATCGGTGCCGACGGTGGTGTTGGCCTCGGTCCAGGCCGCGTCGGTTTTCGAGATGGGGGCGTGGGCGAGGAGAAAGTTTTGCTTAAGGAGGGTGAGCTGGGCGGCTTTGAGGGCGCCGATCATCGATGAACACTGACCCGACGGTCCGCCGTTCTTCTGGCGTTCGACGTCCTCACGAGCGGGGCGGATTTGGATGAACTGCAGCGGTGAGGTGACCGGGGGCGAGGGCTCCAGGGAGGCGCGATCGGCGCGCAGGTGGTAGGAGACGATGTCGAACTCGGCGGCATTGATTTCGTCGAGGTAGAGGGGGAGGGCGACCGGGTGGACGCCGGGCGAGGCGAGTGTCGCGAGCAGGGAGGGGTCAAGAGGCTGCGACAGGCGGGGCTCACCGTTGACGGAAACCTCGAGGCTCGCGGAGCGAAAGCCGGTGCGGCTGGCGGCGGCGGCGGCCAGGGGGATTTCTTCGATCGACGTGGCCTTGATTTCGCTTTCCGGCGAGCGCCATTCGATGGAGGCGGTGATGTCCGCCGGCGCGAGCGGCGGAAGCGGGGCGGGCGAGCGTATTCTGATTCCAAATACGGTGGACTCGGCAAGGAACAGCAGGAACGCAACGGCGAGGACCGCCAGGGCGGCATGCCAGGAGACGGCGCGGGGCAGGCGGTGGCCGGCGAGGCGTGCGGAGGCATCGGAACGCTGGGCGGCGGCGAAGGCGGAGGAGTTGTCCGCGAGTTCGGAGGCCGCCTCGATGCGGGCCTTGAGGGCCCATTCGGAGTCGAGTGCGCGTGCGACGGCGCGCGCGTCAAGCCGGCGCGCGCGGAGGAACCAGGCCGTCAGCGCGAGCGCTGACGCAATGACCAACGACCAATGACCAATGTCCAATGCGGAGGACGGCGGGAGCCAGGCAAGGCGGGAGGCAAGGAGGAGGGTTGCGGCAAGGAGGGCGAGGGCGAGGGACCAGACGAGCGCGGTGTAGCGACGGCGGCGGTGGTGCGTGCGGACGAGGTGGTCGGGCGTGCTCATCGGGTGGTGCGGTTGGCGAAGGCGAGTTCGGTCAGGGCAAAGACGGCCATGGCGGCGAAACACCACCACCAGAGAGGGTTTTGTTGCTCGGCATCCTGTGCGGCGAGATGGACGGAAGAAGAGGTGCGAGAGAGCTCGCGGCCTGCGTCGGAGGAGGCGGAGATGAGCTGAGCCCACGGTGAGCCTTCGGTCCAGGGGGCGAGATCGCTTTCCTCGGGAGGGAGGTTGACGGCATGGAGGCTGCGTTGGTGTCCGCGCGACCATTCGTAGATGCCGGGGGCCTGCGGCACGGTGCCGCCGGAGACCGAGGTGGCCGGCCTGGTGGCGAATGGGCCGGCGAGGGCGCGCCAGGAGCCGGGTTCGCCTTGGGGCAGCGCGAGCGGCTGGCCGACGAGGGCCGGGGTGCCGGCCTGCAACCCGGTGTCGAGCAAATGAAGGATCGTGCGGTGAAGAAAAGGAACGAACGCGGGGGCGAGCGGCCAGTCACCGTCCCGGCGGTCCGGAGTGAAGCCCGCGATGAGCACGCGGCCGGCACCGAGGCGGAGTTCGCCGAGGGCGGGCGAGCCGTCGGTCCAGGAAGCGAGCGGCTCGACGGAAGTGGCGGGAAGGGACCAGCCGCGTTTGAAGGTCCAGCCAACGAGGCTGCGGAGATTGGCCTCGGCGAGGGGGGCGACCAGCGGGTGGTCGATTGTCCAGTCGCGCACGCGCGCGGCGCCGGCGGGCTGCGGGACCGGAACGATGCCGTGGGTGGCGAGCCAGCGGAATTGATCGGGGCTGCCGTCGAGGAAGAGCAGCGCCGAGCCGCCGGCAGCGAGAAAGGCGTCGAGCCGTGCGGCGGAGTCACGGGTGAAAGAGGCCTCGTTGCGAAGGACGACGGCGGCAGGCACCGGCCAGGCGGTGGCGGGAATGCCGCCCATGCGCAGGGAGGGCGGAAGGGTGGCGAGCGCCTGGCAGGCGATATTAATGTAGTCGGCGCCGGCTCCGGCGGGTGGGCGATCGAGGAGCAACAGGCGGCGGGCGGCGGCTTCGGCGGGGGCGAGGGCCCAGGCCTCGTCGTCGGCGGGCAGGTCATCGGCATCGAGCGCGAACCGTATCCAGCCTTTGGATAACGATGAAGCGGGCACGGTTTGGCGGAACGTGCGGATTTCACCGGAGGCGAGTTCGATCGGCTCGGTGTGGAGCACCTCGGAGTCGCTGCCGGCGAACAGTCGCAGGGTGTGGCGGCCGGGCTTGCCGAAATTGCGAATGACCACCGAAGCGGTGGCGGTGTCGCCGGTGTTCTGAAGGGTGGGTGTGAGCAAGGCGGCCTGACGGGAAACGCCGCTTTCGGGGGTGGCGGGGAAAACTGCGGTGACGCCGGATGGAAGCGGGCGGGCGAAGTCCATCCCGGCCCAGCCGAGTGCCTGGTGATCTCCGAGGTAGATGAGTTTGCGGGTGCGCGCGGCGGAGGAGGCGAGGGTGTCGGCGGCGAAACGCAGGGCCGGTTCGGCGCGGGTGGTTTCCCAGCCGGGAGGAAGATCGTTGAGCGTTGCGATGGCCGCGGAGGTGTCGCGGGTGGGCGGCACAAGCCAAGTGGGGCGCGGGTTCATCAGGAGCAGCCCGACCGTGTCGCCGTTTGTGGGGGTGCCGATTTCGGCGAGGGCCCAAGCCTTGAGTTGTGACCAGCGACCGGGTGCCTGGAGGCTGAAGGAGTTGTCGATCACGACGACGGAGGCGCGGGCGGACGCGGGCGCGGGTTGTCCGAAAAACGGGCGGGCGAAGGCGGCGGCGAGGAGGGCGAGCACGAGGCAGCGCAACGCGAGCACAAGGCGGCGATGGAAATTCTGGCGGCGGTGATGCGGCTGGCTCGTTTTGAGGAAACGCAGCGCGGGAAAAGGGATGGTGCGGGTGACGCGACGGCGCAGCAGGTGAAGGGCGATCGGCAGGGTGATCGCGGCGGCGGCGAGGAGGAAGGCGGGAGAGAGAAAACTCACTGCGTGAGAATGACCAATTACCAATGACCAATGACGAATGGGGGACGTCGGAGGCCTTGGGGGCGAGTGGGGGAATGGGAGGACATCGGGTTATCTTTGGCCGGCGCGGCGGGCGAGGCAGGCGCGGAGGGCGTCGAGCGGGGGTTCATCGGTGCGCAATTCGAGCGCGTCGCAGCCGTAGTCGCGGCAGGCGGCGGTCACCGCGGCGCGGTGGGCGGAGAATTGTTCGCGGTAGACACGGGCTTGCGCCGCGGGGTCGAGGAGCAGGTCGGCGCCGGTTTCGATGTCAAAAAAGACGGCGGGATCCTGAAAGGAGAAGTCGACCTCGGCCGGGTCGGCGATCTGGAGCGCGAGCAAATCGTGGCGTTCGTGGCGGAGGCGTTGAATGACGGGCGAAAGGGCGGAGGGATCCTCGTAGAAATCGCTGGCGATCACGAAGAGGCAACGGTTCGGGGCGACCTCCAGGACGGTGTGCAACGCGCGGGCGAGCGCGGTGGTTTTGCCGGTGCCCGGCGCATCGAGGAGTCCCCAGACGGCCTGGAGGCGAACGGGCGAACGGGAGGGGGGAAGCCATTGCGCAAGGTCGTCGGAGATCAGGCCGGCGCCGCAGGCGTCGCGTTGATGGCGGACGAGCAGCACGAGCGCGCCGAGGAGGGCGCGCGCGTAGTCGAGCTTGCTGAGCAAGCCTTTGCGGCTGGCGTAGGCCATCGAGGGGGAGACATCGAGCAGGAGAACGACGCGAAGCGGGGTTTCCTCGTGGGCTTCGCGGAGATGAAGCCGATCGGTGCGCGCGTAGAGCCGCCAGTCCACGCGACGCAGGTCATCGCCCATTTGGTAATCACGGTAATCGGCGAACTCGATGCTCGCGCCTTTGCGGCGGCTGGCGTGGCCGCCGATGCCAAGGGCGTCGGCGAGACGGCGGGCGCGGAGCGGCAGCGAGCCAAGCGCGGCGAGTTCGGCCATGTCGAGGGGACGCAGCGGCGGCGGTGCATAGCCGAGCCGCCGGGGGAGGGGGGGCGGGAGTGAGGGCGGAACTCCGGAGGCGGCTCGGTTGATGAGGGCCATGATGCGAATGAGGAGAGCGGATGCCGGGGGTGGGTTCCCTGAGCTCACGCTCAGGGGCACACGGGCAGGAGGGATCAGGCTTTCACGGCCTTGAGGATGTCGGTGATGATCGCGTCGGCGGTGAGGCCGTCGGCCTCGGCGCGATAGTTGAGGATAAGGCGGTGGCGGAGAACGATCTTCGCGGCGGCGGCGATGTCCTCGGCGGCGCAGTTGAGGCGTCCGTCGAGGGCGGCGGCGGCCTTGGCTCCGAGGGCGAGGGCCTGCGAGGCGCGGGGGCCGGCGCCCCATTGGACGCAGCGTTTCACGGTGGGGGGGGCGCCGGCGGTGTCGGGGCGTGTGGCCTGGACGAGGCGCACGGCATATTCGGCGACGCTGGCGGGCACGTGGACGCGGCGGACGGCGCGTTGCAGGCCGATGAGGGTGTCGGCGGAGCAGATTTTTTCCAGGGCGGCGGGCGGGACGCCTGTAGTGGATTGAAGGATACGCACCTCGTCGGCGGCGCTCGGGTAGCCGACGTGGAGGCAGAAGAGAAAGCGGTCGAGCTGGGCCTCGGGCAGGGGATAGGTGCCTTCCTGCTCGATGGGATTCTGGGTCGCGAGGACGAAGAACGGCGCGGGCAGGTCACGGGTGCGGCCGGCGACGGTGACGCGGCGCTCCTGCATGGCTTCGAGGAGGGCGGACTGGGTCTTGGCGGGGGCGCGGTTGATCTCGTCGGCGAGGAGAAGTTGCGTGAACACGGGGCCGGCGATGAAGCGGAACTCGCGTTTGCCGTGGTCGTTTTCCTCGATGATTTCGGAGCCAGTCACGTCGCTGGGCATCAGGTCGGGCGTGAACTGGATGCGGTTGAACGTGAGGTCGATCGCCTCGGAGAGGGTTTTTACGATGAGGGTCTTGGCGAGACCGGGGACACCGATCATAAGGCAATGGCCCTGGGCGAGCAGGCCGAGGAAGAGGTGGCGCAGGACCTCTTCCTGGCCGACGATGCGTTTGGCGAGTTCGCCTTGAAGACGAGCGTAGAGCGCAGGGACATCGCGCAGGAGGGCGACATCGAGTTCGTCAGTGGCGGGAGGAGTGGGGGAGGCGATCATGAGTAAAGAGGGGGTTACGGTATCATTAAAGACCTGAGCCCTGTATCGGGGGCGGTCGGGGGCACGTATCCGGGAATTTGGCAGGTCGTGACGGTGCCGCGATGGTTTCGATAAAGCGTCCAGGGGCGGCCATCGTCCCATGACAACGCTTGCGGGTGTTGATCGAGGCGGGCGCGGAAAAACTCCAGTCCAGGAACGAGAAAGCGTGTGGTCTGCGCCTCCAGCGCATCGGCGGGGCCGGTCACCTCGATACTGGCGACGAATGGCAGGCTTAGGTCGTAAGGGTCACCCGCCGCGACCTGTGTCACCCTGGCTGTGCGCAACGCGAGCATCGCCTGGAATTGTTCACGGCGGACGCCCGCGGGGAGATCGGCGAACAGGCGGCGCAAGGTCACTTCCGCCGAGCCCGTCGCCGACAGGCGCAATGTCCACACGGAGGTCTCGGGATTGAATTCAACGTGTTCGCGCCATTCGCTTTTGGGTTCCTGAGTGGCGGTGATTTCGTGAAACGTTCCGTTGCCTTGGGCGTTGAAGGCGAAGGCGTGGCGTCCGAGGTCACCAGGGGAGACGATGCCGAAGGGCACGAGACGGTCGGTGGCGTCGAGCCACAGGTCGTGGGGCTGGCCGGCGGCGGGCGCGGCGGGGACGCGGGCAAGGGCGTGGTTGAATTGCCACGCGGGCCAGTCGGTGAAGGTGTGGGCGTAACGGTTGACGAGGGCGAATTCCGCCGGAATGCCGAGCTTGCCGAGGACGGCGACGAGGAGGCCGGCCTTGTCCTTGCAGTCGCCGTAGCGCTGCGTCCAGACCTGCCCGGGCGTGCGCGGGCGGAAGGCGCCGACCCCGAGTTCGATCGCAACGTAGCGGAGGGCGGCCACGCGTTCGTAGGCGGCGCGGAGGCGACCGGCGCGGTCGGGGTGCGCGGCGGCGATTTCGGCGGCGAGCGCGGCGATGGCGGGACCGGTTTCCTGGCTGCCGATTGCGATCCGTTGATACCAAGCGGCGAACGCATCCCACGAGGGGAGGGAGCTGACGCCGACCCACGGAATGTGACGGAGGGCGGGTGGATCGCCGGCGCGCGATTCGAAGGCGGGCAGATCGGCGAGCGTCCAGGTGGAGGTGCGGCTTCCGGGCGTTTCAACGACGGTGGAGGCGGCGAGATTCGGCGCGAAGACGCGCCAGCGGGCGGCGTCAGGGGTGGTGACACTGAAGTGGAGCGAACGAACGGGGTGGGGTTTGACGAGAGGCCACGTTTCGGAGAATTCGGGCAATTCGCCGGAACTCCGTCGCTCGATGGTCCAGGCGGCTTCGACGATGCAGCCGGCGGTGACTTCGGGGAGCGGCAGGAAGGCCGGGGCGGGCGGGCCGGACGGGCGGCCCTGGGTGCGCGCGTCGTCGGCTTCACGGCGATCCGCGGCGCGGCGTTCGTCCAGCGAGCGCGGGTTGACGAGGATTTGCGAACCGTCGGGCGTGATCACGCGCGCGCCTTCGAGACGGGTGGTGTGGTGCGGGGGATCGGACGGCATCCACAACGTGCCGAGATCGTCGAGCGCCTCGCCGGTGCGCAGGTAGGCGCGCGTGCGGTGCCGTTCGATGACGGCGAAGTCGCTGCCGATGACCAGTGCGGTGTCGATGCGGAGGAAGAGCGCGGCATCGGAGGATTCCTTGGTGGCTTCGCGGGCTTCGACGAGGAGCGCGCGGGTTTCGTCGGTGGAGGGGCGGCGTTCGATCTCGGTGTCGCCGGAGGGCTTGGGGATTTCGATGTCGGCGACGGAGAAGCCGGGCGCCGGTTTGGATGGATGGGGTTCCGGCGGAGCGGCGGGTGCGGTGGCCTGGGCAAAGGGCGCTTCAAGGATCCGGCCGGTGGCGCGGTCGATCAGGCGGGCATGTTCGCCTTGGGCGAGCGAGGATGACTCGTAGAATGCGGTGACCCGCGTGGCGGCGGCGGCGGCGAGTTCGGCAAAGGTGGCGTGCGGGGTTGCGACGAGCGTTTCGGCCCACGCCTCGGCGAAACGCGGTTCGTTGATCTCGCCGAAGTCGGCGGTGGCGGAGACGGCCTCGACTCCGGGCAACGCGAGCAGCGGCGGGAGGAAGCCTCCGCTGGAGGAGGTGGCCACGACGACGTAACGACGGCCCGGCAGTGCCTTCACCGCGGCAGCGAGGTCGGAGGCGGTCAGGCGCGGGCCGGCGATTTGAAAATGGGGTTCGCCGCCGCGTGCGGCGGCCGTGCCGAGGAGCACGAGCCAAGTTTCATCCGGGGCGGCCCCAGAGCCGGGCGCGACGGCGGATGCGAGCGCGGCGAGGAGGGCGTCGCGACGGATGAGTTCGCCCGAGGCGCCGAGGATGGTGATGGCGTCGGGTGAAAGGCCGCGGGCAAGGAAGCCTTCGCGCAGGGTGCGGGTGTGGGCCTTCAGGCGGTCGGCCTGGGTTTCACTGGCGGCGAGGCCCATGATAATAAAGGCGCGCGGACCGGCATGGGTGGAAACGCAAAAGCCTTGGAGAAGAACCAACGAAACCAGCAGGAGGCGGAGCCGTGGCATGGGGGGTCCGGGGAAGGGCCGGAAGATGCAACCAGATTATGAGCAGCGAAATGCCGCAAGCGTTTAAGGGAACCGGCCGAAACTAAAACACCCGTTCTGCTTGGTCTTGAAGCGCGATCCGTCGTCGGCGCCTGCGGTTCCGCGACTCCCTGGGCTCACGTCCGGGGCCACGGGGAGATCGGGAGCGGAGGATGATTTATCGCTCGTGCGAATAACGTGTTGGCAAGTGAGAGGAAGTTCCGGTTGCGTTCGGGTCCGGCGCGCACGAATTTGCGGCCGTCATGACCGACGCATGCAAACCGACCCCTTCACCGGACGACCGACCTGCATCCAAGGCGGACGGCTCCCGTCCGACGAGGAGCGACGCGCGCTTCAACACGATCACGGGAGAAGACTGGAAGCGCTCGCTCGTTTCGGCGCGGCAGCGGCGCAAGTCGGAATTGGAACGTCTCCGGACGATAGTCTCGTCCTCTGGGAGGCCGATGAAATAGGTCTGCTCGCCGGGGCTGATCCGCTCTGGCACGAGCTCGACGAGGCGGCGCACGCGTTTCGCGCGTTGTTGCCGATCATCTCACTGGAGGATTTTGGATTTCCGGCGGAAGTCGAGGATCTGCTGGCGGAGTGCGGTCCGCGTCTGCGACCGATCAGCAGCGGGGTGGAGGCGACGGCCTTCGAGGCGGAGGATCATTCGATCTACAAGTTTTTCATGCCGCGTGAGAGCGGGCGGATCGGGGGGACGTTTGAGTTTCGCCGGGGGGAGGAGGTTGCGCTTCTGGCCGATGCGGCGGACGGAAGCTACCGGGCGATGCTGGAAAAATTCGACCTGATCGTGCGGCTGGGCGGCATGCCGACGGAAGTGATTGGCGTGACGAAAAACGAGGGCGTGCTGGTGACAAAGCAAACCTTGGGCGAACGGCTTGCGGAGGGCGCGGACACGTCGGGGGTGCAGCCGGCGCCGTTGATCCCGATTCCTTCGCGTTTTCTGCGGGCTCATCGGGATCACCCGAGATTATATTTCGTGGACGGCAGGCCCTGGCTGGTGGCCGACCTGCATTCGAAAAACCTGGTGCGGGCGGCGGATGGTGAGTTGCGTGCGATCGATTTGCTGGCGGCGCCGTTGCCACCGGACTTGATCGCAAAGGAGCCGTTGCTGGCCGATTGGCTGGAGCGGGCGCGGGTGGATCCGGAGGCGAGCTTGCTGCAACCGGTCGCGGACGACGAATTATGAAGATGGCTGCGCGGCGGCTGCGGGGGGCGACCGGCGGTCAATCCAGGCCGTGGCGGATACACCAGCGCACCAAGTCGGCGACGTTGACCAGATCGAGCCGCATCATGATGCGCGCACGGTGATTTTCGACGGTGCGGACGCTGAGGTTGAGGCGGTCGGCGATCTGTTTGGAGGGAAAACCGTGGGTCACCAGGCGGGCGATTTCTTTTTCCCGTTCCGATAGCACGGGCAGGGCGGGGGCCGTCACCTTGATGCGTTTTTGGAAAGGCGAGCGGCTGGCGGAAAAAAACATCCGCCCGTCGAGCACGCTGTTTACCGCGACTGGCAGCCCGGCCCTGAGCGTGTATTTGTCGAGGTAGCCGTCGACGTGAAGTTCAAGGAGGGCTTTGGGTTCAACCTTTTCGGGCAGGGAGGTCATCACGATGACCGCAAATTGATGGCCGTCCTGCCTCAGCATCTTGAGCAACTCCAGCCCGTGAAAATCCGGCAGGTGGAGGTCAAGGAGCATCAAATCCGGCGGGTCACTCAGGCAGGCATCCAACGCGGCTCTGCCCATGTCGAATTCACGCCAGCGGGCGGGGGCAAAACTCTCGTGAAAACACAGGTGGATGAGACGCCGGTCCACGGAATTGTCCTCAACCAGAACGACATCCTGCACCTGCCGAAGGGAGGGTGACGAAGGCGGGTTGATCACGGAACTCGCGGACATAAACAGGCGATATGTAAATGATTTTACATTGTCAAAGCCTGTATGTGGCACCGGGTATACTACCTACATCTTATTGTGAATATAATGAGTTAAGTAAAACTACTCAACGCCGCTTTCTTGCTAAAGGAAGGGCGAAGTCGTGCCGTTAATGACGGGTATTAATAACGTTTTTACAAATGACCATCACCGCACGCTCCTTGTTCCATCACCGTTTCGTTTTATCTCCTGTAATCGCCCTGATTGTGCCGGCCTTGGTATGGGCGGCGGACCCCGCCCCGGGGACCGTGTTGACCGGCACCAATACCATTAACGGCGGAGGGGAATCGATTAACGGTAACGGCGGCACCGGTTATTTTGTTAAATCGGGCACCCTGACGATCAATGATGCCACGCTTACGAATTTTAGCACGAAGGGCGGCGACGGCAGCGGTGGTGGCGCCGGCTTGGGTGGCGCGGTCTTCGTCAATTCAGGCGCGACCCTCATCCTGAATAATGTCGATTTCGGCGGTAATACCGCGACGGGCGGCAAAGGTGGCGTGGGTGATGCCGGTGGTTCGTTGAACAATCTTTTTAACAATGGCTCGTCCGTCTCGCAGGCGGGCAGCGGCTATACGCCCGAGCAGACGAGCTTTACGGATATTGAAGGCACGACCGGCACCAAGGGTGCCAATGGCAGTTTTAACACCAACGGCATCGGCGGCGCCGGTGGCAACGGTGGTGCGGGCGGCTCTGGCGGCGACCGAAGCATCTCCCTCATTCTCGGCGTGACGTCGGCTTCGCTCGACCTCGCGGCGGTGATTTCCGAGCTGGTGGCCGCGTCGAGCAATCCTTTTACGGCCAACGTGGCCATTGGCTTGGGCGCGCAAGTGGCCAGCGCAGGCATCAACCTGGGCAACGCGGTGGCGGCCCTGGCGTATTTTGACCAGTCGCTCGCCGATGGTCAGATCGGCCTGGGTGGCACGGGTGCCAGCGGTGGCGATGGCGGCCTCGGTGGCTTCGGCTATGGTGGCGGCACGGGCGGCGACGGCGGCAGTGGCGGCACGGGCGGCTCGAATTGGGGCGGCTCCGCCTACAAAGGCGGCGCGGCGGGCGGCGACGCCGGCGACGGCGGCAGTGGCGGCATCGGTGGTTTCGGCGCCGGCGGCGGCCGCGGAGGCGACGGCGGCACGGGTGGCGGAGGCGCGGGGGTCACGGCCACCGCGGGTTCACCCGCTGTTCCGGCGGTAACGCATGAACAGATCGTTCCCGCGGTTTACAGCAAAGGCTATTACATCGACAACGACAGCAACCCGGCCACGGCGGACGTCTTCGTTGAACTCGAAGGCAGCCTGAGCGCGGCAATCACGCCTTATTCTTTTGACCATGACAGCAATGCCGGCACGCCCGACGTGACGGTGCAGACGAAGATCACCTCGCCCGAGACGAGTATCACGATTATCGATACACCCGCCCAGCCGGCGATCGCGGCCAGTGCGGGCGGCCAGCGGCCCAATGGAAAAACGGGATCCGGCGGCGATGGCGGCGAAGGTGGTTTCGGCGCAGGCCAGGGCGCCGGCGGAGCGGGCAGCACGGCGAAGTCCGACGGTGGCAACGGCGGCAACGGCTACGGCGGCGCGATCTTTGTGCGCGACGACGCCACCCTGATCATCCAGGGCAACGCCACGTTTGGCGGTAACAACGTCCGTGGTGGTTCCGGTGAAAAAGGCGACTCCGACACCACTGCCGGCCTGTCCGGCATCGCGGTTGGCTCGGACATTTACATGATGACCGGCTCCACCGTCGTCCTCGACGCGGGTGAAGGCAATGTCATCACCTTCCGCAGCAGCGCGACCGGCTCGATCGCCGACGACAGCGCCGCCTCCATGGTTCCCGCAGGCGGCACCTCCGCCATCGCCTCGGGCGAAGGCGCGGGTCTCACGGTTCAAAGCGGCCTGGTGATTTTCGAAGGCGCCAACTTCTACTCCGGCCAGACCAAGATCGCCGGCGGCGTGCTTCAGGCCATCGATGGCGAAGGCATTTATGTTGATAGCAACATCAACCTCGCGGGCGGCGTATTCCAATCCAACGGCGACTTCATCCGCTACGTCGGCACCGGTCCCACGCAAATCCAATGGACCGGCTCCGGCGGTTTCGCCGCAGTCGACGGGGACCTCACCGTCAGCCTCAACCACGGCCTCAGCCAGGCTGCGGCAACACAAACATGGGCCAGCGGCAGCTTCGTGACCAACGGTTCCGCCCTTCTCTTCGGCTCCACCAGCGCCACGGACAAGGTCACCTTCGTCAACAACATCAATCTCAACAACGGCAACCGCACGATTCTCGTCAAAGCCAACGAGGATAACAGCGATCATGCCATTCTCACCGGCGTGCTCTCCAACGGTTCCCTCACCGTAGGCAACGCCGACAACACCGGCGTGCTGATCCTGAAAGGCGTCAACACCTACGCCGGCGGCACGACCGTCAATGGCGGTTCGCTGGTCCTCGAAGGAAACGGCAAACTCAACGCCAACGGCAATGTCACCGTCAACGCCGGCGGCACCTTCGACATCTCGCAGACCGGCGACCAGTCCGTCGGCGATCTTGGCGGCGCCAGCGGCGGTGTCATCAACCTCGGCGATAACGTTCTGACGGTTAACCAGGGCGGCAACACCACCTTTGCCGGCGCCCTCAACGACGGCGGCATCGCCGGCGGCACCGGCGCAGGCCTCACCAAGAACGGTGCGGGCGAACTCACCCTCTCCGGCACCAACGGCTATACTGGCACCACGCAGGTCAATGCCGGCACGCTCAAGGTTACCGGCAGCCTCGGCAGCCGCACCGTCAACGTCGCCACCGGCGCCACCCTCAACGACGTCAACAGCGGCCTCCACTCCGAAGCCGCCCTCACCAATGCCGGCACGACCACCCTGGGCGCCAACGATACCGTTGCCTCCTACGTGAGCAACGCCGGCACGCTCAACGGAGCGGGCAAGACCCTCACCGCCGCGACCTACGCGCTGAACAACAACTCGACCGTCGACGCCAACCTCGGCGCCGGCGCCGTCACTGCCAACGGAACCGTCGCCCTCAACGGCACCAGCGCCGCCACCACCGTCACGGTTGAAACCGGCACGACCACCCTCGGTTCCGCTGAACGCCTCCTTGACACCACCGACCTCACGATCGCTTCCGGCGCAACCCTCGTCCTCGGCGGTGCCGAAAAGATCGGCACCCTCGACGGAGCCGGCAGCCTCCAGAACAACGGCGGGCGCCTTACCGCCGACGACGGCTCGTTCTCCGGCGTCCTTTCCGGCACCGGCGGTCTCACCAAAGTCTCCGACGGCAAGCTCACCCTCACCGGCGCGAACACTTACACCGGCTCCACTCAGATCGACGCCGGCACGGTTGAACTCTCCGGTTCCGGCAGCCTTGTCAGTGACACCGTCAACATCGAGTCCGGCGCGACCCTCGACAACCTCAACGGCGGCCTTGCCTCCAATGCCACCGTCAACAATGACGGCACGCTCAACATTGCCGAGGCTGACGACACCATCGCCACGCTGAACAACACCGGCACGGTCAACGGCACCGCCACCCTCACCGCCACGACCTATAACCTCAACGAGGGCTCCGAGATCAACGCGAACCTCGGCACCGGCACGGTCAACGCCAACGGCGCGGTCGCCCTCAACGGCACGAGCAACGCCGAAACCGTCAATATCCAGACGGGCACGACCACGCTCGGCTCCGCCGAACGTCTCCGTGAGGACACCGATCTCACCGTCTCCAGCGGCGCGATCCTCGTCCTCGGTGGCAACGAAAAGATCGGCACCTTCGACGGTGCCGGCACCACCGCCCTCGGCGAGCACCAGCTCACCGTCGACGACGGCACCTATTCCGGCGTCGTCACCGGCACCGGCGGCATCGACAAGGTTTCCTCCGGCACCCTCGTCCTCTCCGGCGACAGCACTTATACCGGCTCGACCAACGTCAACGCAGGCACGCTGACCCTCACCGGCACCCTCGAGTCCCTTGAGGTCAATGTCGCCGCCGACACCACCTTCAACAACATGAACGGTGGCCTCGCCCAAGGCGCGACGCTCAACAACGACGGCACCACCGTCCTGGATGCCGATGACACCATCACCACCCTCAACAACACCGGCACCCTCGACGGAGCGCCCAACACCCTCACCGCCGAAACCTATAACCTGAACGACGGCTCCGTCATCAACGCCAACCTCGGCACCGGCGTGGTCAACGCCAACGGCGCGGTCGCCCTCAACGGCACCAGCAATGCCGAGACGGTCAATATCCAGACCGGCACGACCACGCTCGGCTCCACCGAACGTCTCCGTGACGACACTGACCTCACCATCTCCGCCGATGCGACCCTCGTGCTCGGCGGCGACGAGAAGATCGGCACTCTCGAAGGCTTCGGTTCCCTCCAGAACGCCGGCGGTCTCCTCACCGTCGACGACGGCGAATTCTCCGGTGTGATCTCCGGCACCGGTGGCCTTACCAAGGTTTCCGGCGGCGAACTCGTTCTCTCTGGCGCCAACACCTACACGGGTTCCACCGTGATCAATGCGGGCAGCCTTTACCTCGATGGCAGCCTGGTGAGCAACGTGGTCACCGTCGATGCCGACGCCGAGCTTTACGACATCTTCGGCGGGCTCGCCGACGACACCGTGCTCACCGTCAACGGTTACGCCTTGCTGGCCGCCAACGACGCGGTCGACACGCTCAACGGCTCCGGCGAAGTCGAACTCGTCATGCCGAAGAAGTCCGAGATCAAAATGCCCGTCAAACCCACCTCCGCCCGTCTCACCGTCAACCAAGGCTACTTCGAGGGCGTGATCTCCGGCACCGGCGGCCTCACCAAGGTCTCCAGCGGCAACCTCCTCCTCTCCGGCGCCAATACCTACACGGGTTCGACCCGCATCGATGAAGGCGCCGTCGATCTCGAGGGCAGCCTCGTGAGCAACGTCGTCACCGTCGCCGCGCCCGCGGAACTCTACGTCTACGACGGCGGCCTCGCTTCTGACACGACTCTCACGGTCGACGGCTTCGCCTCCTTCGCCGGAGACGATGCCATCGCCACCCTGAATGGCTCCGGCGAGGTCGAGCTTCATTCCAAAAAGAAGGGGATGGCCTCCACCCGCCTCACGGTCGACAACGGCGAATTCTCCGGCGTGATCTCCGGCTCCGGCGGCCTCACCAAGGTCTCCGATGGCGAACTTGTCCTCTCCGGCGCCAACACCTACATCGGCTCGACCGAGATCGACGCCGGCAAGATCACGCTTACCGGCAGCCTCGGATCCCTGAAAGTCAACGTCGCCTCCGGCGCGACCCTCTCCTCGACCACGGCCGGCCTTTCCGCCGACGCCATGCTGACCAACGCGGGCACGGTCGACCTCGGTGACGCCGACGACACCGTCGCCACCTTCAACAGCACCGGCGAGCTCAACGGCACCGCCACCCTTACCGCGGAGATCTACAATCTCGAAGGCGGTTCGGTCATCAACGCCAACCTGGGTGCGGGCACGCTCAACGTCACCAATGGCACCACCGTCCTCGCCGGCACCAGTGCGGCCGAGAGCGTCAACATCGAGTTCGGCGGCACGCTCACCCTCAACCTGGCCGAGCGCCTGATCGACACCGCCGCCGTTTACGTCGCCGGCACGCTCAACCTCAGCGGTGGCAACGAGACCATCAAGCTCCTCACCGGTGACGGCACGATCAACATCAACACCTACAAGCTCACCGTGACCCACGGCGGCGCCTTCACCGGCACGCTCAACGCCTCCAGCCTCGTGAGCGACGGCGGCGACCTGGTTCTCGACGGCGGCACCACCACCAACGAGTCCACCACCGTGAGCAACGGCGGCAGCCTCGAGGTCACCAATGGCGGCACGCTCAACAGCACCGACGGCATCACGGTCGAGGAGGACTCCGACCTCGTCGTCGACAGCACCGGCACCGTCAACACCACCACGATCACGGTGCAGGCCGACGGCCAGCTCACGCTGAACACCGGCTACACCCTGAGCTACGACACGCTCACCGGCGACGGCTTCGTCGAGACCAACGGCGGCACCTTCACCAATGCCGGCGGCTCCACCGTGAAGGGCTTCCTCACGTTCTCGGATGACTTCACCAACAACGGCACCTTCGCCCCCGGCAACTCGCCCGGCGTGACCGTCATCGCCGGCAACTACATCGAGGCCGGCACGCTTGAGTCCGAGTTCGAAAACACCACGCCCATCACCGGTCACGACCAGGTCCGCGTCGGCGGCACCGTCACGATCTCGCCGGGCGCCACGCTCGTCGTGCAGACCTTTAACGGCGCGCTCCCCGCTCGCGGCGATGTCTTCCAGATCATCTCCGACCTCGCCGGTGGCGCCAAGGTCATCAACGGCACCTTCGACGCGGTTCTCTTCGACGTCGACGGCGACGCCGGTCCGGGCGCCGCGGTCAACAGCGCCGCCGTGGTCTTCGACGTGGCCACCGGCCGCCTCATCGCCACCGGCCTGAACACCCCCGGCAGCACCTTCGCCGATCTCGGTGCGAACGGCAACCAGGGTGCCGCTGCCACCGCGATCTTCGGTGTGGCCCAAAACCTCGTTGGATCCAACCAGGTCGACACCTCGCTGGTCAGCGGCCCCGGCTTCTTCGCCAACCAGCTCATCGACGCGACCGGCAGCCCGCAAGCCGACCTCGCCCGTTACACGCCTGACTACTACGGCGCGCTGGCCGACTACGCCTTCACCGGCGACCGTGCCCTCGCCCGTCGCGTGCAGGATCGCGTGTCGGTCACCTCCGATCTCTCCGGTTCCGGATCCGCCCGCGGCGGCGCTTTCGCCGGCATGATCGACACCAACGCCGACACGGCCGACAACGCCACCGTCGATCGCACCGATTATTTCGCGGGCGGCGACTTCGTGGTGGTCCCCGGTTTCAAGGCCGGTGTGGTCGTCTCGACGCACGAGGGCGACATCAGCGCTCCGCTCGGCACGGCCGAGGCCGACGGCATCGGCGGCCTGGTCTACGCCCGTTACGCCCTGAGCTCGAAGCTCACCGCCTTCGGCACCCTCGGGTATTCAACCCAGGACTACGATCTGCGCCGTTCGACGGTGAACGGCACGGTGACCGGTTCGACGGATGCCACCTCCTTCACCGGCAGCGCCGGCGTGCAGCACCAGGGCTGGACCAAGGGCCGCCTCTCGGTCGCCCCGCGTCTTGCGCTGGTTTACTCGCAGTCCTCGGTTGACGGTTTCACCGAAACCGGCGCGATCGACGCGCTCGAGAACGACGGCTATGATTCCACGCTCATCACCGGTGAAGCCGGCGTGTCCGCCCTGTGGTCGGCCCCGGTTCTCGGTCGCATGTTCAACGTCGAACTCAACCTCGGCCTTGAGCAGGTGCTGGTGGACGACAACGACAACCTCGACGTCCGCGTCGCCAGCACCCCGGCGATCGCCTACCCGGTCAAGTTCGCCGACGACGCCTCCACTCGCGTCACCTACGGCCTGAATGTCGGCTACAACGTCTTCAAGCAGGCGACGGTGTATGCCGGCTATGAAGGCCGCACGGGTGACGGCTCCAGCCACTACATCAACCTCGGCGTCCGCGTCGGCTTCTAAGCCGCACGCCGATGTTATCGCCAAAAAGGCGGGGTGAATTTTCACCCCGCCTTTTTTGTGCGCCGCTCTCCGGTCATTCCGCCGCCTCTTGCATTGCGGGCCGGCGATGACCGCTACCCCGCCGTGTTCATCGTCACGGAGGGGGCCGGGTGTGCGGCGGCCGCGGTCCACGGGTCGCCAGCGAGGAGGAGTTCGCTGACCTGCACGGCGCTTGCGAAGGCGTCTTCATGGGAACGAAGGCCGAAGTATCCGCCCGCAAAATACGTTTCGGTGCGACCGCGGGCCTGGGCGTTGAGCTGGGGCAATTCACGCTGGGCGCGGGCCGTGCCCAGGCTGAAGAGCGGACGCGCGTGATCGACCCGGTTGATGATCTTCGCCGGGTCGATGGCATCGGAGCCATTGATGCTCACGATGTAGTTTTCACGGTCGGAGACGCCCTGGAGCTTGTTCATCCAATAATGGGTGATCGGGGCGAGGCGGCCGGCGGTGTCGCGGGTGAGCTGGCAATTCCACGCGGCGCGGGCGAGCGGAGTGCGGGGGAGCACCGAGGTGTCGGTGTGAAGGGTGGCGGCGCAGGTTTGGTATTTGAATTCGGAAAGCAGCCGGATCTCGTCGGGAGTGGGATTGACGAGCAGCCGCAGGGCCTGGTCGGCGTGGGTGGCGACGATCACCCGGTCGAACGTCTGGGCCGCACCGCCGGCGGTGATCACGGTGACGCCGCGCGCCGGTCCATTGCGAATAATGCGCACGGCGGTGCGCCCGGTCTGGATCGCGTGTTGAAACGGCGCGATGAGCCGGTCGCGATATTCACGGGAGCCACCGTCCACGGTGAGCCAGGTCTGCCGGGAGCTGGACCCGAGAAACCCATGCTCGTGAAAAAACCGCAGCAGGCCCGCGGCCGGGAAAGACAATAGAAGCTCGGGCGGGGTGCTCCACACGGCGCTGCCCAACGGCGCGAGGTGGAGGTTGAAAAGATCTTCGCCGTAGCCGCGCCGGCGGACGTAGTCGCCGAGAGTCATTTCGACGGAGGCGGGGTCGGCGAGGGCGGCGATCGCCTCCTTGTTGAAGCGGTTGACCGCCGCGAGCAGCTTGAGGAAACGGAGGTTCACCAGGTTCTTGCGCCGGGCGAAGAGGTGATTGAGCGAGGCGTTGTTCCATTCAAGGCCGGTGAGGTCGTCCCGCACCGCAAACGACAGGGCGGTTTTTTTCACCGGCACCTGAAGCTCGGCGAAAAGGCGCGTGAGCAGGGGGCAGGTGGCCTCGTTGCAGGCCATGAAACCGGTGTCAATGGGCACGGGACGCAAGGTGCCGGGCTCGACCGTGTCCACCGTGCGGGCGCTGCCGCCGACATGGTCATTGGCCTCAAATATCGTGAGGTCGTGATGGCGGTGGAGGAAGTGGGCGGACCCCATGCCGGCGATGCCGGTGCCGATGATCGCAAGACGTGACATAAAAGGCGGAAAAGAGATGCGGGGTGCGGCGGCGCTGGCGAGTGCACAGTCCGCGCTGTGAATAAAAAAACAGGGTGCGCAACCTGTTACGGTCGCGCACCCTGTCGGGATGCCTCGGGGCGGGTGGAACGTGGCGGGAGCGCCGCGTTTCTTGATGGAATTCCGTTTACTTGGCGGCGCCGTGGTCGGTGTGACCGGGCTCGGCGGTGGGGGCGGTGCGGCCGAGCTCGTGGGCGAGTTCCGTGAGATCCTTGTGGGCCGCGCTCTCGGGCTTTTGCGGGATCTGGGTATTGGCGGCGTTGACCGTGGCGACCGCGATGGCGGCGGCGGCGGGCAGGACATGACGGAGCGACGAGGCGTGTTCCGGGCGGGCCAGTGTGCTGGCCTGCGCGGCGGCGACCGAACGGGCGTGCTCGGCGCGGAGACCTTCTTCGAGCACGGATTGGGGCACGTCCTTGAGGCCCCAGATGAGGCCGGTCCAGGAAAGGATCTTGAGTCCGTAGTAAGTCGGGTCGATTTCCCACCAATAAAAACCGTTGCGCGTGGCGCTTTGATAGCGGTGGTGGTTGTTATGCCAGCCTTCGCCGAGGCAGATGATGGCCAGAATGAAGCTGTTGCGCGAATCGTCGTCGGTCTTGTAGCGGCGGTTGCCCATGAGGTGGGCCATCGAGTTGATGCAGGCGGTGCCGTGGAAGAGGGCGGTGGTGCTCACGAAGAAACCCCACACGAGCATCTGCCAGCCATTGGTGCCGAGGCCGGGGGCGAACTTCTCGAGCAGTGCGCCGAGGCCAAACATGGAGAAGGCGTAAAGAATGGGAACAACGAGATCGAAGCGGTTGAGCCAGACGAGTTCGGGGAACTTCTGAAGGTCCTTGATCTTGGAGTAGTCGGTGGGGAAGTTGCGGCGCGAAGTGATCCAGCCGATGTGCGACCAAAGGAAGCCATGGACATGCGGCGAGTGGGCGTCTTCCGGACCGTCCGAGTGCTGGTGGTGATGGCGATGGTGGTAGGCCCACCAGAGCGAGCCGCGCTGCACCGTGGTGCCGGCCCAGACCGCGAGCAGAAACTGACCGAAACGCGAGGTGCTGTAGGTCTTGTGCGAGAAATAGCGGTGGTGAATGCCGGTCACGGCAAACATGCGCACAAAATAGAGGAACACGGCGGCCCACGCGGCGAAGGCGCTCACGCCCACCCAGAGGATGCCCAGGCAGCCCAGATGCAGAACGACAAAGGGCATGACGCGCACCCAATCGACCTTGTCAGGTTCGTTGCGCATCTTTTCGGCGCCTTCGGGGCAGTAATCAGAATCAATCCACTGCGTCACGGCGGTGGCCGCACGGCGGAAGAAGGAGGGACGGGAGGAATCAGACACAGGCGTAGTGGATTAAATGGGGGTTAAAAGGACAGGGAATGACACTTCGGCGCAAGTCGTGTTTCCTTTAAAGGCGTTACAATAAGGCGCGGGTTTTCCGTCTTCTTTGCAAACCGGGCGCCGAAGCTGACGGCTTGCTCAACGGGTTGCGGATGCCTCTACTCCGCGCGCATGAGCCAAGACGCCAGCGTCCCTCCGGTTAAGAAAAGCGAGATTTTCGGCTGGTGCTGCTTCGATTTCGCGAATTCGGCGTTCACGACGATCATTATCACGGTTGTTTATGCCATTTACTTTCAAAAAGTCGTCGCGGCGGGAGATTCGCGAGCCGAGGGATGGTGGGGCACGGCGCTGGCCGCTTCGCAATTGGTTGTCATTTTTCTGGCGCCCTTCGTGGGGGCGTTTGCCGACGTGACCGCGCGTAAAAAGGTTTTTCTCATTGGCACCGCAACCGTGTGTTCATTGGCGACGGCTGCGTTGTATTTTATAGGCGCAGGGGAGGTCGCGCTGGCGCTGGCGCTCGTGGTGCTCGCCAACATCGCGTTTTCGCTCAGCGAAAATCTCTGTGCGGCTTTTCTCCCCGAGATCAGCACGCCGGAAAACGTCGGGCGCATTTCCGGTTTCGGCTGGAGCTTCGGGTATTTCGGCGGGTTGCTCAGCCTTGTGCTGGCGCTTGTGATCATCAAAAGCGGCGAAGGCAGGGTTCCGTGGACGTTCTTGATGACCGGGGCGTTTTTCTTTTTTGCGAGCCTTCCCACGCTGGTGCTCTTGCGCGAACGCGCCTGTCCGAGGGCGCTCGTGCACGGGGAAAATGCCTTCACCTTGGGATGGCGCCAGCTGGTGCAGATGAAAAAGGACCTCCCCCAGCACCGCACCCTTGCGATTTTTTTTCTGGCACTCACGACGTTCCTGTCAGGTCTGCTGGCCATCGTCGCCTTTGCGGCCCTGTATGCAACCCAGGTGATCGGCATGACGAGCGAGGAGGTGATCGCCTTGTTTGTGT
>JAQSWS010000048.1 GCA_029266495.1 Rariglobus sp.
AATGTCGGTGGTGTTCTCATCATGATGCCGAAGGAGAACAAGACCGGCGCCGTCGATCACCCGAAGACCGTCACCTATCGCTACAACCTCAGCGTGAACGACGGGCGCAACAACAACGGCGGCTGCCAGTTTGCCATCTATCCGGTGCTCGGCACCAGCACGGCGAACATCTACAACAACGTGTTCTACAGCACGCTCCCGGAGGGCTTTAAATTCAAGGACACCCAGGCCTCCTACTATTCGAACAACGTGTTCTACATGCCCTCGGCGCTTTATCCGAGCAAGCCGACCTTCACGAACAACGCTTACTACGGGCACAACCCGGACGTGACCGATCCTTACAAGGTTTTGGCGAACCCGCAGTTTGTCGGACCGTTGCCCGCCTCGGGCGGCGTGGACGGCTTCCTCCTCGCCAACACCGGCGTGTTCAAGCTCCAGGCCACCTCCCCGTTGATCAATGCGGGCAAGACCATCGCCAGCAATGGCGGCGTAGATTTCTGGGGCAACCCGCTGTATGCCGGCGGAGCCGCCGACATCGGCGCGCATGAGGTGCCGGGCGGCAGCGCCGCGGCTCCGGGCGCCGTGACGATCACCGACAACCCGCCCTCCGCCACCGTCACCTACGGCGGGGCCAACTGGCTGCATTCCGCCGACACGTTGTGGCAGAACTCCACCAAGTCGGCGTCCAACATCATCGGCGAATATGTGCAGTATGCGTTCACCGGCACCAACGTTGCCATCGTGGGCAAAAAGGGCCCGGGCCTCGGCAAGATCAACGTCAGTATCGACGGCGGAACGCCTGTCCTGGTGGATTGCTACTGGCCGGTGGATTGCTGGCGCAGCGAGCTGTTCCAGACATCCGGACTGACCAATGCGGCGCACACGGTTCGCGCCACGGTGGCGACGAAGAATCCGGCCTCGAGCTACAACGCCATTGGCATCGATTACTTCTATGTCGCCCCCGGAACTCCGCCCGGCTCGCCCGTCATCAACCGGGTGGACAGCGTGGCGAGCGCCTCGGTGACCTATACCGGTGCATGGACGCACACCACTGCGGACACCACCCGTTATGCCGGCACCCGTTCCTACTCGGGAATCGTGGGCGACTATGTTGAGTTCACCTTCACCGGCACCGGCGTGCGCCTCTATTCCCCCAAGGCTTCGAGCCAGGGCAAGGTGAGCATCTCGATCGATGGCGGCGCCCCGACGGTGATCGATAACTACCAGCCGACGCTGACCGATTACCTGGTGCGCGGTTACGAGATCAACGGATTGCCGGCGGGCACGCACACCGTGCGCGCGACGGTCGCGACCCAGAATCCCGCCTCCAGCGGAAACAACGTCACGATCGATTTCTTCGAGGCGTTGACCGGCGGCTTTGCGCCTCCGGCTCCCGTCATTGTGGACAATCCCGCGAGTGCGTCCGTGGCCTACACGGGCACCTGGACACACTCGGCGGACGTGAACTACTACGCGTCCACGAAGTCTGTCTCCAACATCATTGGCAACCACGTGACCTTCACCTTCACGGGCACCGGGGTGAGCCTGTATGCTAAAACCGATTCCGGTCTCGGCAAACTCAACGTGCAGATCGACGGTGGCACCGCCCAATCGGTGGACACCTACTCGCCGTCCCCCGTTTACCAGGTCAAGGTCTTCGAGGTCACGGGCCTTGCCCCCGGCACCCACACCCTCAAGGCCACGGTCGCCCTGAAGTCGGGTGTATCCACCGGTAATTACATCGGCATCGATTACTTCAAGTATCAGCCGTAAGACCTGTCACGGGAGGCCTGGTCCTTCCGGTTTACGTCGACCCGCCCGCGCCGGCCAGGCGCGGGCGGGTTTTGTCCTCTCCCGTCACTTTTACCCTTTCGCCCATGTGTCCGCTTCTTTCCGTTCTCCGTCGTCCTTTCCGGCTCAAGCTTGTTCTCTCCCTCTTTTTAGCCGGCGTCGTGTCGCCGCAGGTCGCCCGCGCCGAGACGCCCGCGGCGGCCGCCGACCCCGTGGTCATGACCATCAACGAAGAGCCGGTATCCGCGCGAGAATACAAACTCGTGATGGAGCGGCAGGTCGCCGGAGTGTATGGGCTTTTCAAGGAACGGCACAACCTGGAGGACCACGCCGGCTATTGGAGCGAGGCTTCGGGGCCGGAAGGTCCGCTGGCCCGGTTGCGTCAGGTGGTCCGGGAGGAGTTGGTGCGGATCAAGGTGCACCAGGGAATCGCCCGTCAGCGCGGGCTGGTGGAAAAAACCGCCTACGCCGATTTTCAACGCGACTACCTGGCGGAAAACGCCCGGCGTCAGGAGGCGCATGCCAGGGGCCAGGTGATCTACGGTCCGCCGCAGTATCGCGAGACGGCCTATTATTACATCAAGCTCGGCGATTTGATTTACAAGGTGCAGCAGGCCGTCGCCGCCGAGCTTGAGCCGGGCATTACCGAGGCCGCCATCGCGGCGTTCCACGAAAACAACAAAGACTCCGCATTGCTCGAGGACGAGCGGCGGAGAATCCGCGCATACCTTGCGCTCCAGGAGGCGCGGCAGCACCTGCAGGCCCGGTGCGCCTCCGCACGCGTGGAAGCCGACGCGGCGGCGTTGCGCCCTTTGGTGCCCCGGGTCGATGTTGCGATTGCGGATTAACAGTTGATCCTTCGTCCGGTTGACGGACGCGGCGGGAGACCGCTTTATTGACATCCACCCCTGCATTCGTCCCCACCCCGACGATTACGAAAGCCGGGGCCGCTCGTTCGCATTTTCCCCCTATGAAATCCCTCCTGGTCCGTTCCTCCCTTGCGATCCTGATGGCAGGCATCGTTGCACCCCTGTCGCGTGCCGCCGGGCCCAAGCCTGCCATCGGCGTCACCGGCTACGCTCTTCAGACGGAGTTTCAATTCGGCACCGGGCCGGAGAATAACGTCAAATCGATCAGCGATCTCCAGGCCCACTTCACGCCGGATGCACCGTGGGGGCGCATCAACGGTGAGCTTCAGCATTTCGTTAATTTCCTGCCCACCCCGTGGCATGGCAGCGCGCCCGATCCCGTGGCGGCCCAACGCACGCATCAATTCGAGTCCGATTCCCTGGTTTTAAACTCCAATCACCTCGGCGGTAAATTCACCTACGGCCGGATCGAGTCCGGCGGCATCGTCACCAACGTGACGGTGAAATATCCGGTGATCGTCGAAGTGCTGGCCAAGCTGCCCAAGGGCCGCGCGCACTGGCCTTCGATCTGGTTGTATGACTACAACTCCGAAAAGCACACGGCGGACGAGATCGACATCATGGAGTCCCAGTTCAACGCACCGGTGGGCAAACGCGACAACCGCAACCACGTTTTCCAAAACGCGCATGGCAGATACAAGACGGTGGAGAATTTCCTGATGGATAAACATGGCCGCTACAACGCCGGCGTCGATCTATCCGGGGATTACCACTATTACTCCTGCCATTGGATGGAGAACGGGGACGTGGACATGTATGTGGACGGAAAGCGCACCGTGCGGCGCAACATCCCGTGGCCCGTCGGTGCGCCCAACCTGATCGTGATGTTGTCCACCGGATCGGAGAAAATCGACTGGCCGGGCCCGATCGTCACCAACGCGACGGACGGCACCAACACGTTTTCTCCGGACGATCCCAACTCCACGTTCAAGATCCGGCACATCCGCATCTTCAAGCCCGCGGGGACGGCGGCCGCGCCCGCAGCCAAGAAGAGCACGGAGTAACGAGTGGCTTGGCGGAGGCGGAGGTAACGGATGGTTTGCCGCCCGGCTGGCGTGAATTGACTTGGCGCCGGACGCCTTGCATTTTCCAGGTATCGGAGCGGTCGGTCCGCTTGTTTTTACCTCTTACCCCTCGTTTCCATGAACCGATTTTTTGCGCCCGTCATGCTGGCGGGATTCATCTTGGTCACGCCATCGGCGGTGTCGGCCGATGTGCTTGCCAGTTATCTTTTCACCGGCGGCTCGGCTGCCTCGAACGATGCACATGCACAGTCCGTGGCAGGATCGTTTGGTTTTGGCTCCGCCGGGACTAACTGGGGGTTGAGCACGGCTCAGAATAACGTCTTCGGACGTGGCAGCACCACGGCGGCGTCCGAAGCGCTCGCGGTGAGCGCGGGCAGCTACTTCACGTTTACCCTGACTCCTGGGTCCTTGGGCGCGGGGAACGGGATCAACCTTTCGAGTATCACCTTCGATACGATCGCCAACTCGGCCGCGACCACGGCAGGCACGGTTTCCGCGACGTTCTTTGTGCGCAGCAGTCTGGACGGTTTTAGCGCCAACATTGGATCCTCTTTTCCCCAAAGTTACATCAATACCACCGTCGTTAATCCGGTTGCCCGTTCCGTGGACCTGAGCGCCTACCAGGGAATAGTATCGGCGGTCGAATTTCGCATCTATGTCTTCGATGATTCCACTGATGTAAATCGGACTCCGCGGCTGGACAACGTGGTCTTGAATGGGGCGGTCGGTGCGATTCCGATCCCCGAGCCCGCAACCACGGGTTTGGTGCTGGCCGGTGGTCTCATGGCTTTTGTCCTCTTCTGCCGTCGTCGCAGAGCCTGAGTTAAATGGGCTGCCGGCGGCGGCGGGAAATGCCGGCCCGGCAGGTAGAGTGTGATTGCCCTTTGTGCGGGAGGACTGTGGGGTGGCGGGGTTTTTTTGGCGCCGGTCAACTCCGAGCGGAACGCCGTCCTTCAACCCGATACTTACTTCGTCATGTCCTCCTCTGAAAACTCCCTCGAAACCGTCGATCAGCGCGTCAGCTATGGCATCGCCATGAACATGGGCGCCAACATCGCCCGGCAGGGTGGGATCGAAATCGATTTGTCCGCGTTCATCGTCGGTTTGCAGGACGGCCTCGCCGGCGCAAAATCGCGTGTTTCCGAGAAGGATCTTCGTGCGGCGTTTGAAACCGCCCAGGAGCGTGCCGAGGCGGTCGCCGCGTCCGGGGCCGCCAGGCAGGCGGAGGCGGGGAGCAAATTTCTGGCCGACAACAAGGCCCGTGCCGGGGTCGTCACGACCAAGTCCGGTCTGCAATACGAGGTGTTGCGCGAAGGCACGGGCGCGAAGCCGAAATCCGACCAGTCCGTCGAGGTGCATTACCACGGCACGTTGATCGACGGCACGGTGTTCGACAGCTCGGTGGCGCGCGGCGAGACGATTTCGTTTCCGGTCACGGGGGTGATCCCCGGCTGGGTCGAGGCGTTGCAACTCATGTCCGTCGGCTCCAAGTGGAAGCTCTTCATCCCGGCCGAACTCGGCTACGGCAACCGCGCCCAAGGTGCGATTCCGGCCGGCTCCGTGCTGGTGTTCGAGGTGGAGTTGATCGGCATCGGATAAAGACAGCGGCCGGCGCGGCGAGTGGGTCAGGTTGTGCCACTGGCGCGCACGATTCCGACAGTTTGGCTCACTGACGGGGGCGGCGGCCCCCGTCTCTCCTAGGCGGGCGCCGCTGCTGGCGCTGGCGTGAGGTATGCGATAGAGTTGCCACCATGGACTTTAATCAACTCACCCAAATGTCCCGCCAAGCCGTGACCGACGCCCAGGCCGAGGCGCGCCGTCGCAGCAACAATGAGGTGGAAACCTGGCATTTGCTCCACGCGCTCCTCACGCAGGAAAGCGGGATCGTGCCCGCGCTGGTCGATAAGCTCGGTCTCACCACCAGCGCCCTCCAACTGGCCGCCGAACGTGAACTCGACCGCCTGCCCAAAGTGTCCGGCAGCGTCGACACGTCCAAGGTCTACGTCACCCAACCGGTCAACGAGGTCCTCACCCGCGCCGAAGCCGAGGCGAAGTCCCTCAAGGACGAATTCGTCTCCGTCGAGCACCTCTTCCTCGGACTTATCGACGTCGCCAAACCCGATTCGCTCGCGAAATATTTCAAGGCCTTCGGCATCGACCGCGCGAAAACCCTGAAGGTCCTCAAGGATCTGCGGGGCGCGCAACGCGTCACCACCGACAATCCCGAGTCGACCTACGCCGCCCTCCAGAAATACGGCATAGACCTCGTGGAGCAGGCCAAGAAAGGCAAAATCGATCCCGTCATCGGCCGCGACGACGAGATCCGCCGCACCGTGCGCATTCTTTCGCGCAAGACCAAGAACAACCCGGTCCTGATCGGCGAGCCCGGCGTCGGAAAAACCGCCATCGTCGAGGGCCTTGCCCAGCGCATCGTGCGCGGCGACGTCCCCGAGGGGCTCAAGGACAAGACGATCTTCTCCCTCGACATGGGCGCGCTGGTCGCCGGTGCGAAATATCGCGGCGAATTCGAGGAGCGCCTCAAGGCGGTGCTCAACGAGGTGAAACAGGCCGAGGGTCGCATCATCCTCTTCATCGACGAGCTTCACACCATCGTCGGCGCCGGCAAGACCGACGGGGCGATGGACGCGGGCAACCTGCTCAAGCCGATGCTCGCCCGCGGCGAGCTCCACTGCATCGGCGCGACCACGCTCGACGAATACCGCCAGCACATTGAGAAGGACGCCGCGCTGGAGCGCCGGTTCCAGCCCGTGCTCGTCGAGCCGCCGTCCGTCGAGGACGCGATCTCGATCCTTCGTGGCATCCGTGAGCGTTTCGAGCTGCACCACGGCGTGCGCATCCAGGACAACGCCCTCGTCGCCGCCGTCACGCTGTCCAACCGCTACATCAGCGACCGCTTCCTGCCCGACAAGGCGATCGACCTGGTGGACGAGGCGTGTGCGATGATCCGGACCGAGATGGACTCCGCCCCGCAGGAGCTTGATGCGCTCCAGCGCCGCGTGCTGCAGCTCGAGATCGAGGAGGCCGCGCTCAAACTCGAAAAGGACGAAGCCTCCAAACACCGGCTGGACACGCTGCGCAAGGAGCTGGGCGACGCCCGCTCGCAAACGGCCGGGCTCAAGGCCAAGTGGGAAAAGGAGAAGGCCTCCGTCGATTCCGTGCGCAAAGTCCGCGAACAACTCGACGCCGCCCGCATTGAACTCGAAAAGGCCGAGCGCGCCTACGACTTGAACAAGCTCGCCGAGCTGCGCCACGGCAAGATTCCGCAGCTTGAAGCCGAGTTGAAAAAATCGGAGACGACCGCCGCCAAGACCGAGCTCTTCAAGGAGGAAGTGTCCGCCGAGGAAATCGCCGAGGTGGTCGCCAAGTGGAGCGGCGTGCCGGTCACGCGCCTGATTGAAAGCGAAAAGGAAAAACTCCTCCGCCTCGGCGACGTGTTGCACGAGCGCGTGATCGGCCAGGACGAGGCCGTGCAGCTGGCGACCGACGCGATCCTGCGCGCCCGCGCCGGCATCAAGGATCCGCGCCGCCCCGTCGGCAGCTTCCTGTTCCTCGGTCCGACGGGCGTGGGCAAGACCGAGCTGGCAAAGACCCTTGCGGAGACGCTCTTCGACAGCGAGGCGGCGATGATCCGCATCGACATGTCGGAATACATGGAGAAGCACAGCGTGGCCCGCCTGATCGGCGCGCCTCCCGGCTACATCGGTTACGACGAGGGCGGCCAGCTCACCGAGGCGGTGCGCCGCAAGCCCTATGCGGTGGTGCTTTTCGACGAGGTCGAAAAGGCGCACCCGGACGTATTCAATGTGTTGTTACAGGTGCTTGATGACGGGCGCGTGACCGATTCGCAGGGGCGGACGATCGATTTCAAGAACACGATCATCATCCTGACGTCGAACATCGGTTCCCGCCATCTGCTGGAGGGCGTTTCGGGCGACGTGATCCCCGAGAGCGTGCGCGAGTCGGTGATGTCGGAGCTCCGCAAGTCGTTCCGTCCGGAGTTCCTCAACCGCATCGACGAGACGATTCTCTTCAAGCCGCTCACGCTGGAGGAGATCACGCGCATCGTGGACCTGCTGCTGGCCGATTTGAACCGGCGCCTGGCGGATCGCCGCGTGACGGTGACGCTCGACAAGAAGGCGAAGGAGTGGTCGGCCGAGAAGGGTTACGATCCCGTCTTTGGCGCGCGTCCGCTCAAGCGTTTCCTGCAGCGTCAGATCGAGACGAAGCTGGCCCGCGCCCTGATTGGCGGCGAAGTCAAGGAAGGCACCGATGTGACCTTCAAGGTGAAAGGCGACGAGCTCGTGATCGCCTGATGCTTCGGTCCGGTCGCGGACAACCCCCGGGCTCGCGTCTGGGGTCCGGCCCGGAGGGCGGTTCAACCGCGGGAGAATGCGGCGGGTTCCTTGACGAATGACTCGCCGGCTTTTTGCTCCACCGACTCGGGGTTGCTCTTCAGTTTGCCCTCGGTGGCTTCGTCTTCCTCGAGGCGGAGCAAGGTGACCACGTGAGGCGTGTCGGAGCGGGCGATCTGGTGGCAGCGTTTCACGACGGTGAGGATGTCGTCCCAACTGCCCTCGATGCAGGTCGAGGAAGGGGTGAGTTGGTAGGGGAGGCCGGAGTCCTTGATCGTCTTGAGAACCTCGGCGAGAACCTGGCTGGTGTGCGGGCTGTGCCCGATGGGAATGATGGAAAGGTCGGCAAGCATGATGCTCCCAGAGTAAACGTGATTCTATTTTGGGGCCATCGGGTTGCGTTCTTGTCGAACCGCGGGGAAATGTCCCAAGCTTCCGGACCATGAGACCACCCCTGTTTCCCGCCGCGGCATTCACCCTGTTGCTGATCACCGCGGTCCACTCGTTCGCCGAACCGGTTGCGGAAAACGCACCTGCGTCCAGCCAGCGTCGTGAGGCGCTGACCGTCACGGTTCCGGTGACAATCAACTACCTGGAGGCGCTGCCCGAAGGTTATGGGGCGGACGCGAAGAAGCGCTGGCCGCTGGTGATTTTCCTGCATGGCTCGGGTGAGCGCGGCACGGATTTGCAAAAGGTCGCCAAACACGGGCCGCCCAAGCGGGTGGAGGAAGGGAAGGCGTTTCCGTTCATCCTGTTGTCGCCGCAGTGCCCGGCCGGCCAGTGGTGGGATATTGCCGCGCTGGATGTGTGGCTGGATGAAGTCGTGCGCAAATACCGCGTCGATCCGGAGCGCATTTATCTCACCGGGCTGAGCATGGGTGGTTATGGTTCGTGGGGTTGGGCGCAGCGTTCGCCGAAGCGGTTTGCGGCGATCGTGCCGGTCTGCGGCGGAGGCGATCCCAAGCAAGGCGCGAAGTTGAAAGACCTTCCCGTATGGGCGTTTCATGGCGCGAAGGATCCGACCGTGCCGCTGGCCCGCACTGAGGAGATGATCGCGGCGATCAAGGAGGCCGGAGGTGAACCGCGGGTCACGATTTATCCCGAAGCGGCGCACGATTCCTGGACGGCAGCCTACGCCGATGACGAGGTGTTCACCTGGTTGCTGGCGCAGAAACGCCCGGCGATGGGTAACTGAGGCGGCGGCTCGCTCCTGTTGGAGAGAAGAACGAGCAGGGGGCCGTCCACGTTATGTGGGCGGCTCAACGTTATCTGAAGATGGTCCAGCAGCCTTCAGAGGATTTTCTTTCCCACGAAAATCGCCGCGATCACGAAGATCACGACGAGTGCGAGGAAGATGAAGAAGAGGATCTTCGCGATGGCGATCGAAGTGCCGGCAATGGTGGTGAAGCCGAGAGCGCCAGCGACCAGTGCGATGACGAAGAAGATAAGGGCCCATTTTAGCATAAGGAGCGGGGTGAATTCCGGCAGACCCAAGGAGGCGGGAACGGTTCCTGATGCGAGGGCGCACCGCTCCTGCACGGCGAATCCTCCGGCAGGGCCGGTCGCGGGCGATGGCGGGATTTTGGCGGTGAACACGCGAGGCGTGACTTCAGCATAGACCGGCGGGCGAATCGTGCGCTTGCTGGAGGCGTGTCCGATTCGCTCACGCTCAAACCCATTGGATTCATTCGCACCGGAAAACGGGTGAAGTTTCAGGCGTTGCATCAACCCGCCGAGGGCGAGGTGGAGACCAATGTGCTGGAGCTGCTGCCCGGGTTGAATTTTGAGCAGGCGCTGCAGGATCTCGCGGGGTTCGAACGCGTGTGGCTGTTGTGGTGGTTTCATCGCAACGAAACGTGGCGGCCGCTGGTGATGCCGCCGCGCGGACCGGCGCGCCGGCGCGGGGTGTTTGCCACGCGTTCGCCGCACCGGCCGAATCCGCTCGGGATGACGCCGGTGCGTCTGCTCGGAGTGAAGGGGCGCACGCTGGTGCTCGGTGCGTGCGATCTGGTGGACGGGACGCCGGTCTTCGACGTGAAACCTTATGTGCCCGCGTATGATTCGTTTCCCGGGGCGAAGGCGGGGTGGATCGAGGAGGTCGATACGGTGGTGAACGCACCGGCGTTGTTCACGGTGGATTTTTCCGAACAGGCGGAGTTGCAGGCGCGGTGGTTGCGCGAAACGCACGGGGTGGATTTCACGGCGCGACTCGTGGAGTTGCTGTCACGCGATCCGACGCCGCATCGCACGCGGCGGATTCGCAAGCGGAAATCGGGCGCCTTCGAGATCGGCTGCGGTGCGTGGCGGGCGGAGTTTGCAGTCGGGGGCCAGGCGGTGACGGTGCGCGCGCTGGAGACGGGTTATCCCTTGAGATTCCTGACACGGGAGGGCTACGAGGATATTCCCGATCGGGATGCGCAGATGGCATTTCTTGCGCGCTGGCCGGAGATTCTTCCGACCGGCGATGATGAAAAGCGACTGAAGGCGGAGTGATCTGAACCGGGGGGAACGGGCTCAGGGCCGCGAGGGGATTGTGAAAACCTGCGGGTGAATGGGAACCTTGCGTGGCTTTTGGGCTACTTTTAGAACAACCCCTTACCCGCCATGACCTCCGAAGCCCTTCCTCTTCTTTATATCAAGCCGGGATGTCCGTGGTGCCATGAAGTCATGGATTATCTCGATGAACACGGCATCAGCCATCGTGAGATCAACGTGATGGAAGACGGCTCGGAATTCGAAGAGATGCGGCGCAAGTCCGGCCAGTCACGCGTGCCGACCCTCGACTGGCACGGGCGGATCCTGGCGGATTTTGGAGTGGCCGAACTCGTGCCGTTTCTGCGCAAGCAGAACGTGAAGCTTGAGGACAGCTGAGCCGGCAGGGCGCGGAGTCCGCTCCGCGCCGGAAGGAATATCCCGGCGGCGAGCGGAGTCGCCGCCCTACCGCGGCCGGGCCGTCAGGCTTTGCCGAGGCAGCACTGCTTGTATTTTTTTCCGCTGCCGCAGGGACAGGGGTCGTTGCGGCCGACCTTGGGCGCGGTGGATTTCACCGGCGCGGGGCCTTGGCGGAGCGTGCGGGCAAAGATCCAGTTTCCACCGATGCGTTGAAACTCGGATTTTTCGTGCAGCGCGCCTTCGGCTCCGTTCTCGCCGTTGAAGTAGGCGGTGAACTCGACGTAGGAAACATTGGGTTTCACCTCGGGTTCATGCGAATGGATCACGAGGCGGGTCCAGGGGAGCGGGGCCACGCCGGTTTCCTCGACGTAGGGCTGGCGAGAGGAGGGCAGGTAGCTTTTGTGGAGGAACTCGTTGGCGTTGGCCACATGGGCGGTGAAGCGGGCGCGCATCAACTGCTCGGCGGTGGCGGCGGGGCGTTTACCCGTGATGATGGGTTCGCAGCACGCGGCGAAATCGAGGCCGCTGCCGCAGGAGCAGGGCTGGCCGGGAACGGGCTTGGGGAGGGCTTGGGCGGAAGTGGACATGGCTTGGTTTAGGATCGGACAACAAGCGGGCTGCGTGGATAAAAAGCGAGAGTGGAAGGCGGCGGCGTGGTGCTCACGTCAGGCAAGCATGACGAGGCGTGTTTTAATGCAGAGATCGCGAGGGGCGAAGCAAGGCGCTGAAGCACACCGACAGGTTTTAGAAGCCGGCGTTCACTTCGTGCTGGTGGCCGGGTTCGAGGGTGAGCTGGCCCAGGCCCTGGCATTCCACCTGGTCGTTTTTATAGAGCTTGGCGGTGATCGGTGCGGAGGCATCCGGGGTCTCCCAACGCCATTTGCCAATGGAAACAAACTGGAGGGGGACGCCTTTTTCCCAGGAGAGCCCGGGACCGCTTCCGCGAATGTAGAGTTTGTTGCCGATGCCGATGTAGGCGGTGGCGATCAGGCGGGTGAAGCCATCCGAGGTGACGGCGGTCTCGGGGGCATCAGATGCATCGGGGGTGAGGCCGAGGTCGAAGCCGGCGTCTTCGGCGGATTTCGTTTTGCGGGCGCGCGGGGGCTTGGGAGCCTCGGGTTCGGATACCGGCACGTCGGCGGAATCAGGCTCGGCGGCGGTGAAGGCGGGTTCGGGCTCTTTCGTCGCGGCGACGGGGACCTCTGCCTCCGCTGGCGTGGCGATGGTTGCAGGTGCGGGTTCTTCCGCGGCAGGAGCCGGTGCGGGTTCGTCTGCGATGGCGGCAACGGAGATGTTGGCGGGAGACTCGGGAGCAGGGGTGGGAGTATCGGGTGTGTCGTTCGGGGCGTGAGTGTCGGGAGACTGCGGCGGCGGACCCAGCGGTCCCGCCCTGCCTTTGGATTTGGGAGCCTTTGGCTTGGAGTCGCTGGCGGGGGCCTCGGTGATTGCGGTTGCGGGCGCTGTGGCGGCCGGCACCTCGGTTGTGCGGACGGCGTGGGTAATGGCGTTGGTGACAAACGCGTCGATCTGCGTGGTGGCGCGGGCGAGGGCGGAGGCGAGGTCCTTTTCGATGCTGGCGAGGGCGTCGGATTTGGTCTTCGCGGTGGAGTCGAGTTTCGCGAGGGCGCGGGAGATTTTTTCGGCGGCGGCCTCCAGCTGGACGAGGTCCTCTTTGAGGGAAGTTTGCGAGGCGATGGCGGAGCCGGCGAGTTGCTGGGTGAGATCGTCGATGCGTTTTTGAAGCTGGGCGGGGAGTTTGCCGATGGTGTCGAGGTTTTGCCTGGAGGATTCGGCGATGCCGTGGAGGCCGGCGGCGGCGATGCTCAATTGTTCGGCGGAGTCGGCGGTGGTGCGGGCGAGGGCGGCGATCTGGTTTTGCCGATCGGTGAGTTCGGCGTCCTGGCGACGTGCGTAATTGGCCAGGAACGGAATCACCAGGAGGGCCGCACCGAAGACGACGCAGATGGTGATGGCCAGGAGGGGGCCCGGGCCGATGGGGGCGGCACTGCGCGTGGCGATGACGACCGCCGCGGCGATAAGAACGAGATCGGCGGTGATGAAAGGGAGCTTGGGCAGTTTCGGGGCCTCTTCGGGATGATTCATAAGGGGAGCGTCCGCAGCGGAAGTTTTTGTGCGGGGCGGGCGCGGGTTTCTCAAGACGGAAAGGGGCCTCTTCCGGCAACCGCCACCCGATGCTGTGAGCGGCTGCCGGGGCGAGTGGGTGAACTTTGGGGTTTTCGTGGAGGCGGCGCGGGTTAAGCTCGGGGTATTCCCAATATGGACTTTGCGCATTTCATGCGGATCGAGCGGGAGGTGGACGGCAGGACACGGCACTACGTGGTGCATACGCGGGACCCCAAATTTTCCGTCGAAATCGCGCCTGATGCGGAGGCGCCTGACCACCGGGGAAAGGGCGTGATCAAGGCGCTGCGACTGCCCAATTCGTGGGCGGGCAACTATGCGCAATGCGCCAAGTTGATCGCGGCTGCGCAGGAATTTTTCCACCAGTCGTTCGCAGAGCCGGCGCCGAAGGGGGAGACGCGGCGGTTTCAGGCGTGAAGGCGCGGGGGCCGATCGCTCCTCCGTGTCACGGAATTGTTAACCATTGATGAAATTCGCGCCTGGCGGACTTCATCAAACCACCACCGGGAAGCGTTCGCTGATCGCGGAAAGGAGGCGGGTCCACTCGGCTGGGGCGAGGTCGTCCTTGCGGCCGGGGGAGACCTGGCGGTGATCGGTCATGACGGCGGGCGTCCATCCATGGCGAAGCCAGCGCAGCGCAAGCCAGTCGAGGGCGCTGGCGATCTGCGCCTCCGTGAGCGGGGTGGCGCGGGTGTCGCCGGCAAACGAGACGCCGAGGAGGAAGTCGTTGCAGCGCTCACGTCCTTGAAAGCTGGATACGCCGGCGTGCCAGGCGACGTGTTCGTCGGCGACGAGGCGGGCGCGGGTGCCGTCGGGGGCGATGAGCACATGGTAGCTGACCTGGCTTTCCGGCCGGAGCATGTGGGCGATGGTCGAGTCGAAATCCATCACGCTGTGATGAAAGCAAACGCCGAGGCGTTCGTGAGCGGGCGAGGCCGAGAAATTGGGCGAGGGGTGTGGACGTTCCGGGAAGGTCATGCGGACGGGGGCGAAGCCGGATGCAGGTCCGGCATGCTTGCGGGGTCGAGGGCGATTCTCCCTGAGTCCACGCTCAGGGCCACACCGGGCAATGAGGTGCGGGCGGTCTTCATGGCGCTCAGAGCGAGCGCCAGGCGGCGCCGAGGAGGGAGATGGTCATGCCGATGCGGACCGCGCCCTCGATGGTGAGGATGACCAGGATCCATTTGAGCCCCGAGTTGCGTCGCAGGGAGTAGCCGGCGAGCGAGACGATGAGCATGCACACGATTTGGACCCGGCCATCCTTGGGAATGAGCATGAGAATCATCCACACCCAATAAAGCACGATGCCCGAGCCCCAAAAAAACGACAGCAATTCGCCGGGGCCGCGGTCACGGGGATCGACGCCGCGCTCGATCTGCTTGATGCCAAGGTGCCGTTCCGCGATCACGAGCTGCCAGACCTCGAAGGCGAGGCAGAACGGCGCGAAATAGAGGAGGATGGGGATTTCCATGGCCGGGTTGGCTTGTTGATAAGGGAGTCGGGCGGTGGACCAATGATGAAATGTCGGCCGGCGGATTCGCAGAGGGAGAGGCGTGGTGCAAGTGCCAGCCTTGGGGGGAGGGTTTCAGTCAGCCGGGACGAGACGGACGACGCGGTCCTGAAGAAGAACGTAGAGAAAGCCGTCGGGGCCGGCGGCGACGTCGCGTTGGCGGCCGATCCCTTTGAAGATGATCTCCTGGTCGACAACCTTGCCGTCCTTTAGTTCGAGGCGGACCAATTCCTGGGCGGCGAGGGAGGTGACGAAGAGGTGGTTTTTCCACTTGGGAAAACGATCACCGGTGTAGAAGCCCATGCCGCAGGGGGCGATGGAAGGCACCCAATAGGTGGCGGGTGGCTCGATGTCGGGGCGGGTGGTGACATCGGTCATCGGCGTGCCGTTGTAATTCATGCCGAAGGTGGCGAGGGGCCAGCCGTAGTTGAGACCGCGCCGGATGCGGTTGAGTTCGTCGCCGCCGCGCGGGCCGTGTTCGTGCTCCCAGAGTTCGCCGGAGACGGGGTCGATCCGGAGGCCCTGGGCGTTGCGATTGCCATAGGTCCAGATGGAGGGGAAGGCGCCCGGGGTTTTCAGGAAGGGGTTATCGTCGGGGATGCGGCCATCGTCGTGGATGCGGTGGATTTTGCCGTGGGGAACGGTGAGGTTCTGGGCGTCCCTGCCCTGGCCGCGTTCGCCGAGCGAGAAGAAGAGATAGCCGGCGCGGTCAAAGGCGAGGCGGCCGCCATAGTGGACGCCGCCGGTGCCCCGGTAGAACTCCACGGGGGCGCGAAAGACGATCTCCTCGTCGGTCCAGGCGTGATCCTTGATGTGTCCGCGAACGATGGACGTGAGGCAGACGTTTTTGCCGCCGGGGTTTTTTTGCGGGTGGGAAAACGCGAGGTAGATCCAGCCGTTTCGGGCAAAGTCGGGATGGGCGACGACATCGAAGAGTCCGGCCTGGCCGCCGGAGTCCACGGCGGGCGTGCCGGCGACGGGTTCCGCGCGGAGCACGCCTTTTTCGATGAGGCGGAGGGCGCCGCGTTTTTCCGTAATGAGCACGCGATCGTCGGAAAGGAAGGCGATGGCCCAGGGTTCCCTCATGCCCGGGAACGCGGTCTCCAGGCGATAAGAGTGGAGCCGGCTGGACGCCACGGTGTCGGGGTCGGGGTGTGGCGGAGGCACGCGACGCGAGGTGGCATGGCCGGCCTGTTCGCGGATGTAGACGACGAGGCCGCGTATTTCCAATTCAGACAACGAGGCGCCAAAGGCGGGCATGCCGGTTTCGAGGTAGCCGTCGCGAATGCTGGCGGTGAGGCTGGCCTCGTCTCCGCCGTGTTTCCAGTTTTCGCCGAGGAGGGCGGGGGACGAGCCGCCTTCAAGGCCGGCGCCATGGCAGCCGGCGCAGTAGTCCGCGTAGATTTTGCGGGCTTCGCGGGCGGGTTGCTGCGTGGCGGAGGAAGCGGGAATGAGCAGCAGGGGGCAGAGAAAGATCAGGAGAGGTCTGCGTGCAAGGGGCATGGACGGCACGGTGCGCAGACCTGCGTTGCGGGCAAGCCGCCGCTGAGTTTCCGGGTGTTCAAGCTGTTTCGCTACATCCTTGGCGTGAGGCCCGTCCAGGCGACTTCAGCCGTGCGGTAGAGAGCGGCCGACACGGGTTGCATGCGTGCCAGCCAAGCGCGGTCTTCGGCGTTGCCGATTTTGCCCAGCGTGGCCACGGCCGCTTGCAACACGGCCTCGGAACGTGGAGAAGCCGCCACGGTGCGGACCGCGTCAGCCAGGTTGGTTTCGGGGACCGTGGCGCACGCTTCCAGAGCGGCGATCAGCGTCGTCTCCTGCACGCTTGCATGCCGTTCAAGAATCGTTCGCAAGCGGTTCGTCAGCGCCAAAGGATCAATCGTGCCTAAGCCTTGTTTTTGCGCGAACACCGCCGCCTGCAGAGAGAGCCCCTCGATACTGGTGTCGGTTCCGAAGTCAGATTCCGTTAAAAATGTGGCCAGTTCACTTCGCCACGTGGCATCTGCCGCGTCCTTGGTCGAATGCTTGCGCAGTGCCAGTTCAATCACGGCGCGCAGTGCCAGATCACGAACAATCACGGCGGCATGACGGTCTTTGGCCAATGACTGCAAAAGAGACCGATGAGAGGCGTCCCACCGGCTATGTGAGCCAAGAAAATGCACACAGGCGCCGATCCGGCCGATTCTCGGAAAGTCCAACCCGCCGATCCCGGTGGCTGTATGGTCAACGACGTAAGCGGCTACCTGCCCCAGCATGGCGTCGTTGACAGGCAGTTTTGCCAGAAGATTTGCCGCGGCGTCCAATGTGGAGACTTGATCGAATTGAGCCCAGATTTCCGCGGGGGAGGGCGGTGGTTCGACGGTCTTTGCCAACGTGTTCTGCTGAAGCGGAAGCTCGAACTTTGGTTTCGATGGAGAACGAAAAATCAAGAAGAGCGCGACCGCGCTGGCGACCATGTTGAGCGCGCAGATTATGTAGGTAGTTTTACCCATATATAATGAAGGGCTGAATAGAGCGGAAAGTAGCTAATTATAATGATGCCGGATCGGCGAAGGACGCGAGATGGAGAATCTGGGTGGCTTGGAGCAGTTTCGCTAAAAAGATCTATCAGTTAATCACTTACTAACAAAAGGCCCTTGACTGAAGTCCAACTCAATTTCATCTCTCGCGGTTTCGGCGGTCAGAGCTTTGCAAGTTCCCTCTTCTTCTCACTTTTCCATGCGTTTCCCATTATCGTTTGCGTTGGATTCATTGTGCCTGTTGCCAGCGAGCTTAACCGCCGCCGAGCCGTCCCGTGGCACAGTGATCATGATCTCATCCATTGGTGGATGGGTGATTTTCAGTTCCGGCAGCATGGTCCTTCGTGAAATGCGCCGGGCCCGGCAAAAAGCCGAAAAAGAAGCGCCCCAATCGAAGCAGCCCAAAGTCTGACCCCCCACCCACGGCAATGGCCTTCATGAGCCTTTCACGGTGGGTTGCGTCGGGAGTGGTGCTCCTCTTGGGGGCGACGGCGTGCGCAGCTGTTGTGTTGCCGCTCAACAACGATTTTGAGGCATCCGATGGTTATGACTTGGGTCCGGCTGCGCCCGGAAACGGATGGGCCTTTTCCGCTTCGTTATCCGCGATGGTGGTCGATCATGCTTTTTCGGGCGATCAAGCCCTCTCGCTCACCGGCTCCGGTTGGCTGACGTTTACCGCCGAGGGGTGGGCTCCCGGTTTTGGTTCCTCCGTCACATGGATTGATTTTTATTTGAAGCCGGTGTTTGCCGACAGCACCGCTCTGCCATCGGAGGTTAACTCCGCGCTGGCGGCGGTTACCGGGTTCGTGAAGAAAACCGGCTCGATCGGTGAAGTGTATGCGGTCGATGGTGATGGTGTGGGGGGCGGTGATTGGACGGCCTCCGGTTACACGATATCCCTGCTTGATGAACGAGCCGCCGGTTGGTTGCGCATTTCCTATCGCATCGATTACGGCAACAAGCGTTGGGATCTTTTTGTCGATGGGAACCTGATCCTGGCGGACTTGGGTTTTGCCGACAATGAAGCGTCTCCCTTTGCACAGTTCCGGCTCCGGGGTGACGCAGAAAAAGCGACATTCCTGGATTATTTTTATGCAGGCGCGGAAAATCCTCTCTATGCGGACACCTCTGGGACGGGGTTGCCTGACAGCTGGTTATTGGCGCATGGTTTAAATCCTTCGACCGCTCAGCGCCATGGTGATCCCGACCATGACGGCGTGGACAATCTGACCGAGTTCATGCTGGGGCTCTCGCCCAATTCGCCCGACTCGGACAACGACGGCGTTTTCGACCGTCGCGAGCTGCTCTGGGGAACCAATCCCAAGGTTGCCAACCCTTATATACTCGGAGGTGTGCCTTTCTTCGATAGCTTTGAAGATGATGCCGTCGGTTTATTTGAAAACGGAGCACGGCTTTGGCAGGTTCAAAAGAACCTAGCTGATACAGTAACCGTTTCGTCAAGTGGTGCTCCCGCGGGTTCGCATGCGCTCATTCTGAGCGGAACGGGCACGGCTGTGCAGCGGAACTTTGTTGATGCCTCCCATTCTGCAGAGATTTGGCTCGATTTCTACGTCAAGACCGCACCGAGCAGCAATCCACCCCAAGCTATTCCGCAGGATGTTGCAGCGGTTTTTTATACCACTGCTAACGGGAAAATTGTCGTTTTGGATGGCGTGGGGAATGGCGGCGGAGAATGGCGTCAGCTCGGGGCCGTCCTTCCGACATGGAACCGATTGGTGTTGCGCATGAACTACTCTAGCCAGCGCTGGGGTATCTGGGTTAACGGCGTGCCTTACGCGGATAACCTCGGGTTTGCACATCCGGTGCCGTATTTCTCCGGCTTCGGCATGCAGCATGGCACCCTCCAATCCGGTGCGTCTGCCAACGCGCCTGTGACCTCCGGGCTAGACGCTTTGCGCGTGCAAACCACTTCGATATGGGATTCGACCATTTTACCGGATTCTTGGAGGTTAAGGCATTTTGGAACGCTATATGTGGACCCTGCTGGCGACTACGATACGGACGGCATAAACAATTTGGTCGAATATCAACAAGGGCGCATTCCTACGATTGTAGATAATCCTGCAGCGGCAGGAGGCGTCGCGGTCTGGTATGTGGACAGTGCGTCAGGAAGTGACGCATATAGCGGAAATAGTTTCGTTCCAAATGTTCCTGTAGTGGGCGACGGTCCTAAAGCGAGCCTTGGCGCGGCGCTTCTATCCGCGGGCAGTAATGCACGCATCATCATTTCCGCGGGAGCAGGACCTTACGTCCAGAACCCTAGCGACTTTGCCGGAACGAACGTGGTGCTGCGTCCCTACGGTGCGGTGCACATCAAAATTGTATCTCCCTGATAACTCGGAATTCACTCTATAAATTATGAAACCTCCAACTTGCAGAGCCCATGCTTGTGCGATCGCTTTCGGGATGCTTGCTTGTGCTTCGTCTGTTCTTGCCGACTCCCTCACGATTGAAGGCGAGCTAAACGTTCAGGCGCTATCATTGGATAATGGGGCGGCTGACGGTGCAAACTTGCGCCTGCTTTCGGCTCTCGGTCAGCCTCAATGGAACTTGGATAATAGCACGGAAGGTCTACGGTTTTTTACAGAGACGGCTCCTGATACCGATACTTCGGTGAAGGCAATTTTGACGCCAGCCGGTAACTTCGGCTTGGGCACGTCCTTGCCATCTGAGAGACTTGATGTCGTAGGTAACGCAAGGATTACTGGCACGCTCACGGTGAGTGGGTCATTCATCGTGCCGAACTCTGGCGGCGTGTTTTCCGGCGGGCTGATCGTTACCAGTGACAATTCTTCGACCGGGGGGCTTACCTTGGGGAGCGGCACTGTCGTAGACGGCGCAAACCTCCGGCTATTATCTAACACGGGGAAGCCGCAATGGAATATTGATAATAACGCGGGCAATATGCGCTTTTTTACAGAATCCGCGCCGAACACAGGACTGTCCGTTAAGGCTGTAATTTCAGCCGCAGGAAACTTGGGGCTGGGCACTGCGGCTCCCACGGAAAGGCTCGACGTGGTTGGAAACGCAAAAATCAATGGCTCCCTTACGGTGACAGGTAACTCAAACCTGGACGGCGAAGTTACCGTCAAAGCCAAACTGCGGGTCCCGCCTAACGGCAATATATCGATGGGCGAATTTACGGGTGGGACTAATCCGGGGCTTTAATATCATAAAATGTCCGCTCATCGCTTTGTGAGGGTGTGTTTGGTGGCATGCGTATCGCTATGCCTTCCTGTTCTATATTCGCAGTCACCGAGCTGGTGGGCAGCGCGTGGGTTGACCAACGATCAGCCTGTGGATGACTATGCGGTGCTAAACCAAGGCCAGCTCAAGAACTTTGTGCATGCGGCTGCATCCGAGATAAATAGTGTTCTTCTTGGCGGTATGGGGGATCAGCAGTTGGAATTAGCCACCTTGCAAGCAACATGGCAATCAAGTGCTGAAGCGGAGACAATTTCAGGTCTACGGGGTGAATACTTTGACGGCATAACGCTTTCCGGTGCGCCGGCCTATGTTACGCATGAGCAGGTTGATTTCGATTGGAGCACAGGACTCCCCAAAATTGGGGTTCCGCCCGAAGATTTTTCTGTCCGCTGGACAGGTGCGGTCGTTCCTCCTGTGAGTGGGGCTTATACGTTCGTAACGCTCTCGGATGATGGTGTTCGACTATGGATTGACGAAGAACTGGTAATTGATCGATGGAATTTGCATTCGGTTACCACTGATCGCAGTCGCGTGATCAATTTGCAGGCGGGTCGGCGGCACTCCGTTCGCTTGGAGTATTATGAGCATACTATCCACTCCGTCATTCGACTTCGTTGGATTGTGCCGGGGCAGACGTCAGCCGTTGCTATACCGGTAGCTTGTCTTAAGCCCCCCGGGCATTGGGAGATGGATGACTATCAGGTGATGAACGTCGGTCAGCTTAAGCGGGTTGCCAGACCATTTTATGATCGTTTAGCTGCTGTGCAATACTCGGGTTCTCCATTGAATCCTCAACAGCTGTATCCTTGGGGTGCTTCAGCGGACGACTATGCCGTCGTGAACATAGGTCAGGCTAAGTTTGTGTTCAGTTTCGATGTGGCTCATTTTCTTTATTTGAAAATGGATAGTGATGGAGACGGGCTGATTAACTCAGTTGAGCTAAGCTTGGGAACGGACCCCCTGAAGGCAGACAGTGACGATGACGGGATAGCAGATAATCTTGAGGTCTCCTTGGGTTTGGATCCTTTGGTGCCTGACGGCGATCAGGTCCCTTCGCGGATCGCTGGTTTGCAGCTGCAGCTCAGTGCCAGTGCGAGTGTGACAGCCGACCAGCAGAATAACTTGTTGCATTGGGGTGATCTGTCGAATGCAGGAAACCACGTTGAGCAGGCTGCGCCAGAACTTCAGCCGCAAATTGTTCTAGGCGCCATCAATGGGATGCCCGTCATTCGTTTTGACGGAGATGACGATGTTCTTCCCCTTCCCGAAGTAATGTCTGCTACGGGTCAAGGAGAAGTGTTTATTGTTACTCGTCTTCGTGGTCCCATGCTGCTTCAAAACGTGCTGGCATGTTTTGGCTCGGGTTTCGGAACCATATATGCATCAGAAGGGACGTTTTATAACGATTTTGGCTCCGATGATACCTCGGATTGGGCTGGCCCAGGGGCCGGCCTTTTCTTGCAGCCACATATATTTAATTCTTCCATTTCACCTGATTGCATCCAGACCACTCGTTTTGTCGGGCGGGTTTATAAAAGGCGGCGAGGGGATCTCGTCGTTTTTCGACCCGACCCCACGCTCGGTGGCGACAATATTGGGCAGAGTTATAAAGGGGATATTGCCGAGGTGCTAGTGTTTAACCGTGTTCTCGCGGAGGACGAGCGTGCTGCCATCTATGGATATTTAACGCACAAATATATAGCTGGCGGGATAGTTCCATCGGCCCCACAATTGCGTGCATACGTGGCGTCGTCGTCTCACGTCGACTTAGTTTGGGGTTCACCTGTCGGGGGCGGGCAAACGATGTCAATTGTTGAGCGGCAGATTGCTGGTGGCGCATTTGCGGTTATCGCAACGCTGGACGATACGTTCTCTTTCACTGATACAGAGCTTACTCCCGGGCAGGCTTGTAGTTACCGGGTAAAGTTCTTGGGTGGTGGTGGCTCGTCCGGCTACAGTTCGCTTGTGAGCATTGTCACTCCTGCGGTTGTTGACGCCGTTCCTCAATCCGGGCTTAAGCTTTGGTTACGATCAACCGCCGGAATTCCACACTCCGGTCCTGTCTCATCGTGGATTGATCAGTCCGGGCAGCACAATGATGCGGTCCAAGCTGAGACTGAGCTTCAGCCGCAAATCGTCAGTGACGGCATCAACGGCAGCGCAAGTATAAGATTTAGTGGAACAAGCGTCTTGAGTTTACCGGATTTTATGAGCGGGGCGCCTGCCGGTGAGATCATCGCTTTGGTGAGAGTTGGCGATAAGCGTAGCGAGGCCTATCCGGATCATGATAATACCTTGTGGAACTTTGGCGAACCAACCGGATATTATTCTGATGATGTGGGCGTGACTGACTACTTCCATTACAATGGATTTGGCATAGACTCATCGCAGGAAGACGCAGCCTTTCCTCGCGCGATCGTTTCTGCTTATCACGTCTATGGAATTGCAAGTGACGGAGTTTCCTGGAGCGAACGCTATAATGGTCAAATTCATCGGACTGCCGAGGGCCTTGGCGTCTATTTTGGGACAACCCCTGAACTAGGGAATGGGCTCGTGGGTGATTTTGTGGAAGTATTGGTTTATGATCGTGTTCTCGATAGCGTGGAGCGGGCAGTTGTTGAGAATTATCTGTCGCAGAAATATGCATTGGCATCGCTGGATTCCTCGGCGCCGTCTTTAGGCGGAGGTCTCTCTGCTTCCGATATAACGGAGCAATCTTTGTCGGTCATGTGGACGGAGGCTATGGATAACGTGGGAGTGAGCGCTTACGATGTGTATGTCGACAGGTTGTTCTATGCATCTGTTAATGGCTCTACGCTTACCCACGCTGTTACTGGTTTGAAGCCTGCCACGCGCTACATGATAACGATCACCGCCCGGGATGATGCCGGGAACGTCTCGGAATTCAGCGAGCCTCTCATTGTGGTGACCGAGCGCGATACTGAAGCGCCCTCCGCCCCTGATTATTTAACGGTGTTCAATACAGATGGTCTCGTGGTGTTAAACTGGTCGCCTCCGAGTGATAACGTCGCGGTCTTCGCGTATGATGTTTATAGGGACGGAATACTGCTAGGCTCTACTACTGCTGCATCTTTTGTTCTTTTCGGCCTGGCTGATGATGTGGAGTATGAAATCAGAGTCCGGGCGCGGGACGAGGCCGGTAACGTTTCCCAGCTCAGCGCTCCATTGAAAGTAATGAATGGCTCAATCGTCGGCGCTGAACAGCCTGAATCGCAGGAGGGGCTGTTTTCTGCGGAGATGCTGAGCGAGACCCTGTATTTTCAAAGTGACTCACTCGCAATGAGCGCGGCCAGCTTGGCTGTTAGCGTTGAGCCAATGATAGTCTTGGGTAAGGATTTCGCTGTTGGACTGCGAAGCGACGGGGGGGCGCTCTCTTGGGGGAGTAACGATATGGGACAATTAGGGACCGGCAGCTCAAATAAGACACTAATCCAGTCTTTACCTGTTCCTCTTCGTTCTTCGGCATCGGCTGCCACCGCCGGTATTCTGAGCGTTTCGGCGGGACGCCAACATGGACTCGTGATCACCAAGGCGCTTCCTACTACTAGTAAGCCCAATCCGCTTGGGGTTCTCCTTTCGTGGGGGCGGAACGATTCAGGGCAGTTAGGTAATAATAGCACCTCTCCTAAAACTTTTGCGAGCCCTGTCCTTGCTGCCACCAATGGATTGGTGAATGTCATCGCCGCTGATGCCGGTTATGCGCACAGCCTTGCGATCAAGGTGGATGGAACTGTGTGGGCTTGGGGTGCCAATACGGCCGGTCAGCTTGGCAACAATACGCAGATCGGTAAGAAAGTCCCGACTCCGGTCGTGACGTCGAGTGCTGTTGCATTCAGTGTTTTCGTGGCCGGATACAGCAATGATATTGTGGCTGTTTCCGCCGGTGATGATCATAGCCTGGCACTAAAGGCCGACGGTTCAGTTTGGGCGTGGGGATCCAACACGTTTGGGCAGCTTGGAACGGGTAACACCAATTCCAGCCTTGTCCCAGTAAAAGTCATTGGGCTCCCCCCGGGGTTAACCGCCAAGGCAATTTCCGCAAGCAAGGGCTTCAGTGTTGCGTTATTGTCTGATCAAACGGTTCGTGTTTGGGGGCGCAACGAGCAAGGGCAGTTAGGTAACGGCCTGGATACTGGTTTCTCTGCTATACCTGTTTCCCCTTCTGGACTGGGCTCGTCAGTGCTTTCAATTGCTGTCGGCGAGACTCATGTTTTGGTGCGTCGTGCTGACGAGACTGTATATGGATGGGGTTCCAATCATGCTAGAGAGCTAAGCACCTTGGTGGTTGGAAACAAGCTGTTGATCCCTGCTTTACTCCCTCAACTCACCGATGTGGCGCTGATAACGGCCGGATCGGGTCGCAGCGCCGCGATGAGTAGTGACGGCGCTGTCTATGTGTGGGGCAACCCAGCCGGAAGCCCTGTTGGGACCGCAGGCGCCGATCTTGGGGTCGGCGGTTCAGCTCTCGGCGGCACCGAACGCGGATATCGTTCCACTCCAGTGCAACTGCGCGATGTAAAAACCGCAGGATCTGTCTATGCCGGAGGGCGCGAAGGGGCCGTGATTCGGGCAAATGGGCGCTCCTATGTGTTTGGACGCAACGAGCACGGGCAAGCTGGGACAGGAGATAAAAATGCCGTTGTTGATCCGATGCGATCGATAATCGCGCCTGCTCCTTCGTGCTTTGCCTTTGGCTTCTCCCACGCCTTGGCGCTTGCGGACGGCAAGGTCTTTGTGTCGGGAGACAATACATTTGGGCAACTTGGGGACGGCACCACCTCGGCTCGGCTCACGCCGGTAGCCCTTGCGCTAAGCGGGTCGGTGGCAAGTTCACCGATTACCGGTGTTGCGGCAGGGTGGAACCACAGCTTGATTCTGCGTCAAGACGGGACCGTCTGGGCTTGGGGTGATAACCGTTCCGGTCAGCTGGGCAATAATTCGCTCGTGCAGTCTTTGGTGCCAACCCAAGTGAAGGGTCTTGGAGGCAGTGGTTTTCTTAATGGAGTGATCGCGGTTGCTGCTGGTGAGTCTCATTCCTTCGCGCTGAAGGCAGACGGCACTGTCGTGGCTTGGGGCGCAAATAACTTCGGTCAGCTTGGAACCACCGCCGCCGCAGTTCGGCGTCTCGTGCCAGTTCAGGTCAGTGGTCTTCCCATTGGCAACCTTGCAGCACCGCCGATCATCGCAATTGCGTCCGGGGCTAACCATGGCCTTGTGGTAAGCTCAGCGATCAATGGATTAGCAGCGAACCGATCAAAGGTTTACGCGTGGGGGAGGGGAACTTATGGCCAAGTCGGAAATGGCTCCAACAAAGCTATTGTTTCCAAGCCGGTTAAACTTCCTGTCACGGGGATCGTTGGTGTTGCCGCTGGCGAAAACCATTCACTCGCCCGGAAAAGCGATGGAACGGTGCTTGCATGGGGACGGAATCATCGCGGACAGGTAGGCAACGGCTACATCGCAACTTTAGACGCGGAGGCCAAGGCGATTGTCACAAAGCCGATCGTTGTTGGCAAAGTTAGCACGCACAAGAGCCCCGCAGTTCCGGCCATTGCTGCAGGCTTTGATACAAGCTATGCTATATCTGACAGCGGGAAGGGGACGGTATTTGTCTGGGGCGATGCCGCCCATCGGCAGCTGGGTTACGACCCTGCTCGGTTGGTTGCAATGCCATTTCGACTGATGTCGACCCCGGCTGACAGCGATAGGGATGGGCTGCCAGACCAATGGGAGTTCGATAACGGTCTGACGATTAGCGGTCGTGGTGAAGACGATTCCGACATGGACGGTCTTTCTAATGTTCAGGAATACTATAATGGAACGCTGCCAAAGGTCGCTGACAGTGATGCAGACCAAGTGAACGATTTTGCTGACTCCATGCCGGGCACCAAAGGAAACGCTGACAGCTTCAATCTATCAATAGTGAGCGGAAATAATCAGGATGTCATTTGTGCCACCGTTGCGCCCCTTCCAATTGTTGTGAGCATAGGTGAACCCAAGCGGGGTATACCGATTGTGGTTGGAAGTGACAGCGCGAGCATCCGGCTGTCCCAATTCAATACGGTGGGATCGTATGGTGAGACTGATCTCGTGGTAACCACTAATTCAGCCGGGGAGGCAAAAGTCTTTTTTAGGCAGGCCGATACGGTTGGCCCGCATGAAATTCACTTCAGTGCCGGCGTGTCCGATACCGTCACGGCGATCGAGAATGCTGTTGCAGCTGTCGCGAGCGACCTTGATTCGCAAGTTGGCCTCCCAGTTCGTCAGGGCGTCAAGCTATGGCTCGCGGCCGATTCAGGCCTCAGCGCGGACCCGGTATCCGGAAAAGTGTCCCAGTGGGTTGATCGCTCAGGCAGCGGGCTTGCTGCGCACCAGGCGGATGCGTCCCTGCAGCCGGTCCTAAATGCAGGGGCTCACTTGGGGCGCCCTGCCGTGAGGTTCGATGGAATGAACGATCTTCTTCAAGTTCCAAACTTGGATGCCGCTATGTCTCGCTACTCGCTGGTTTGGCTGATGAAGCCCGAGTCGCTCGATCATAACCAAAAAATTATGTCAGTCTCGAGTGGTGGGTTCATGTTTGAGGTGACTCAAGCGGGTTCCGCTTTAGTTGGCACTGATATCACTACACGCATGACGGCGGGCGTAGGCACCGGGCAGATTCCGGCTGGCACTTTGGCTGCCAATACTTGGACTTTGTTGAATTTTAACTATGACGCAGGCGTTGGGTCTCTATATAAGAACGGGATCCTGGTTGCAAAGAAAACGGGGATGTCTGCACCGTCCGCTTGGACGGCTTTGTCGCTGGGCACAAACAGCCCTGATACGCTGCATGGTGACGTTGCGGAAGTGATTTTGTATGACCGGGCGTTGTCTGCCCAAGACATTCTGACGTTAAGGGATTATTTTTTCTCAAAATACGATTTTTATTCTGACCAAGACCTTGATGGGCGCCGGGATAACGAAGAGGACTCCTCCAGCGGAACCCCCACGATCACCATTCTATCGCCTGTCAATAATCCCTCTCTGTAATCGACCATGCCTTTTCTTTCTTCCTTTCACGGCGTCAGCCGTGTTGTCGCACGCTACTTAGGGGCATCGCTGCTCGGCATCCTGTTGATTGCCGGTGAGGCTCGAGCTGCTGACCGCCCTCCAGTCACGCTCCAGGCGAATAACCCTAATCAGGCATATCCGGGATATCTCGTTACTGCGACTCAAAGCGAATCTAGCATTCCCGATGGAGACACGGTGCTTTTAAATTTGGAGCCGCCGCCCGGGCAAAGCGGCTATTGGCAGTATATTCGAGTGACGTTGGGGACTTCGGATTTGAACCCGAAATCTTTTGTTGTTTACTCCCCTGAAAACCTACTGGCCGTTTCCGATAATGTGGAGAATGCCTTTGACGTGCCTGTAAAACGTTACGATTTCCCGTTTGGGGGGGCGGCAGCAGATCTCGCGACCAAAGGCCAAGTTATCTACTTTTTGGATAACGCCGGTGCGGGGGGCAGGGTTTCTGGTCCGGCGACAATTAGGGTCGCGGTAAAGGCGCGCACATCGGGAACTTGGAAGTATGCAGTTGCGGGCTATTATCGAATTCCCGGCACTGACGATCTGGCTGCTCCCACAGCAGCGGTCACCCTATCATCGAATGCGATGATGGCAGGTGACGATCTGGTTGTATCTGTTGCCGCGAATGCGGCCTCGGGTTCTGTCGCACGAGTCGAGATTTTTAATAATGAGACGCATGTGGGTGACGCCGAGGAGCAGGGGAGCGGCGTATGGCGATACACGATGCGTAATGTTCAGGCCGACCTTCAATTCATAAAGGCGCACGTGGTGGACAGTCGTGGCCGTAGCGCATTCTCGTCTTCGGCGGCGGTTTATGTGCGGTGGCTGCATGCCAAGATAAACTTCGGACCTCCCGCTGAATCCGGCACCGTCCTTGATGCGGGCTACATTAGGGACACGGGACAGACGTTTGGTCTTCACCAAGGGGTAGTTTTGGGGGAGCGTCATCACTTCGGCTGGTCGAAAGACCTTGTCGCTGAAGATGCATTGAAGCGCAACGGCATCGAGCTCGATGAGCGTTTTGATACCTATGCAAAAATGAGCGATGCTCATGGTGACAGGGCGGAGTGGGAGATCCAAGTTCCGGATGGGCGCTATGTGGTGCAACTTGGAGCGGGTGATTCCGGCTACGGCGGGGAGCGTTACCGCTTACAAATCGAGGATGTTCAAAAAACTGTCGTAACGACGAACTCCTTCTGGTCGGGATGGCACGAGGTCATTGAGGTTCCCGTAATCGTCAGGGACGGCCGATTAACGATCCGGGACATCGGGAATGAGCGTCCGGCAAAACTTAATTTTGTCTTTATACGTCAGACAGGCTCACTGGTTGCTCACGGCTATTCACGGTTTGGTAGTTTGCGTGGGTGGTTTCCCGATACAGTATCGGTCACCGCCTTAAGTGACATCAAAGTTGGAGTTTCACCTGATGATGACGAAATTTCCACATATGATGCCCCCCATCGCGCCGTGTTTTATAGCGGTGATGCCCCTGGTTGGCTTGAGGAGCTCGGCCTGACTGAAGGCACGCACGGGTGGGGAGCCGCGGGTGCGAGCGCAGTTGCATCTTTCGGGGCTGAGTTTGGAAGTGCCCTCTATGCTGGTCAGACCTACGCGTTCAATGTTAATGCCGGGGCGCTGAAACCAGAAGTGGGCGCAGCCGCCCCTCAGTTCAGAATTCGAGTCTTCACAATCGCCCGCCAATATGTCGGCGAGCTAGACCTGCCGGTTAACGAGATTTTGAGTTCCTCAAGTGCAGGATGGAATCAAGCATTGAGGGGGGGCCTAAAGAAGAGCTACGAGAGCGCAAGTCTTGGACTGACCGTGGGAATTCTGAGATCATATGATGACTTATCGTCAGTGAGTCCGAAGTGGACATTTCGCATATCG
>JAQSWS010000049.1 GCA_029266495.1 Rariglobus sp.
CGCCGAGATGTTCGGCCCCACCGTCGGTGACCAGGTTCGCCTCGCTGACACCGAGCTCTTCGTCCAGGTCGAGCGCGACCTCATCGTCGAGGGCGGCGGTTACGGGAACGAGATCAAGTTTGGCGGCGGCAAGGTCATCCGCGACGGGATGGGGCAGTCGTCCACCGCCACCGATGCCGAGTCGCTGGATCTCGTCATCACCAACGCGCTCATTCTTGATGCCCAGCTCGGAGTGATCAAAGCCGACATTGGCATCAAGCACGGGCTTATCGTCGGCATCGGGCACGCCGGTAACCCCGGTATTCAACGCGGGCTCGGCTCCGTTTATCCCGATCCGATCACCGGCAAAAAAAATCCAATGATCGTGGGTGCCGGCACCGAGGTGCTCGCTGGCGAAGGATGCATCATTACTGCGGGCGGTATTGACACGCACATACACTTCATTTGTCCGCAGCAGATCGACGAAGCCATCAGCTCCGGCATCACCACGATGATCGGTGGCGGCACCGGGCCGGCCCACGGGACGCTCGCCACGACCTGCACACCCGGACGCTGGAATCTTCACCGTATGCTAGAGGCGGCCGAAGCCTATCCGATGAACCTGGGCTTTCTCGGCAAGGGAAACTGCGGCACCGCCCAACCACTCCGCGATCAAGTCCTCGCCGGAGCCATTGGCCTCAAACTCCACGAAGACTGGGGCACCACACCGGCCGCGATCGATATCTGTCTCGGCGTGGCCGACGAATTCGACGTCCAGGTCGCGATCCACACCGACACGCTTAATGAAGCGGGCTTCGTGGAGGATACGCTTGCCGCCTTCAAGGGCCGGACGATTCATACTTACCATTCCGAAGGTGCCGGTGGCGGACATGCCCCCGACATTATCCGGGTGTGTGGCGAGGCCAACGTCCTGCCTTCGTCGACGAACCCGACGCGTCCTTTCACGGTGAACACCATCGATGAGCATCTCGACATGCTTATGGTTTGCCACCACCTGGATCCGAAGATCCCCGAGGATGTTTCCTTTGCCGAGTCACGCATCCGCCCCGAGACGATTGCCGCCGAAGATCGGCTCCATGACTTGGGCGCCATTTCGATGATGTCATCTGATTCGCAGGCGATGGGCCGCATTGGTGAAGTCATCTGCCGCACCTGGCAGACCGCGCACAAGATGAAGCTTCAGTTCGGCGCGCTTACGCACCCGTCGCATCCGGCGGCCGACAACTATCGGGTCCTTCGCTACCTCGCCAAATATACGATCAACCCCGCTCTCACACATGGTATGGGCCATATCATCGGCTCGGTGGCAGTCGGAAAACTCGCCGATCTCGTGCTCTTCAAGCCTGCGCTTTTCGGAGTGAAGCCCGAATTGATTCTCAAAGGTGGCTTTATCGCCTGGGCCAATATGGGAGATCCGAATGCCTCGATTCCCACCCCGCAGCCGATGTTCTACCGCCCGATGTTCGGGGCGACGCCCCGAGGCATCGCCTCGACAAGCGTCACGTTTGTCTCCGAAGCCGGGTTGCGTGACGGCGGGCTGAAAGACCTTGGACTCAAGCGCCGTTTAGAAGCGGTGAAGAGCTGCCGCAGCGTCAGCAAGCGTGATATGATTCACAACGACGCCATGCCGAAGATCGTGGTCGATCCGGAGACCTACCACGTCACCGCCGACGGCGTTCATCTCACGTGTGAACCCGCCAAGGTGCTTCCCATGGCCCAGCGATATTTTCTGTTCTGAGCTTGGGCGCCGGGAGCCGGTAACTCCGATTTGGGGTTCCTATTTCGTGTCTCCATGGTTCCGTAGTCACTCATGATTTTGGTGAACGCCCCTGTTGTCATCTTCGATCCGGCCTTGTCTGTGATCGAACTGCGTGCCGAGCGGCGCACATTGATGAAGCGCTTGTGGCGCGGTGTGGCGGCGGACGGGACTGAGTTCGGCTTTGAACTGGATGGACCGCTCAAGCACCGGGACACATTTTTCCAGTCGAGCACCGCTCGCTATGTCATCGTCCAAGAGGAGGAGCCGGTGCTTGAGGTGCTGATTGGCGATCTGCCCGCATCGGCCACGGCGGGGATCGGGTGGGCGGTGGGGAATCTCCATCTGGAATTTTCGTCCGAGGCGACGCGGTTGCTCACGCCGGATGAACCGGCGGCACGGCAGTTGTTTGACCGGATCCAAATTAATTACCTGCCGACTATCGCGGTGTTTCGCCCGGGTCGGTTTAAACGCAGTGTGAGCGCCCCGTTGGTCGATGAACTCGGACCCAGCCATAAACACTGACGCGCGCTGGTTGGTCGGCTTGCTGCAAGCCGGCGATTCCTATTATCCAACGGGGGCCTATGCGCATTCGTTCGGGCTCGAAGGGCTTGTGCAGGCGGGGATGGTCAAGGACCGGGCGACATTGCGAGAGTTTATCTTTTTGTCGGTGCTGCCGGCATTGCGTCAGGCGGAGTTGCCGCTGGCGTCGCATGCCTATGTGGCATTCGAGCCAACTGCACCGAATTGGGTGGGGGTCGGCGAACTGTGTGTGTTGTCGCACGCGTTGAAGAGTGCAAAGGAGGCACGCACGGCGACGGAGAATATCGGCCGGCAGCGCGCGGAGCTGGCGGCGGCGCTGCACGGACATCCACTGGCGGCGGAATATCTGGAGCGCGCTGCGGCGGGCGGGTGGCCGTTTTCATCGGCGATCTCGGCGGCACTGGAGGGCCGCGTGCTCGGTGCGCCGCGCGAGGCGGTGCTGGCGGGAGTGATGTATGCGTCGATCGGCGGACTGCTGGCGGCTTCGATGAAGATCATGCGCATCGGCCAGAATGCGAGTCAGTCGCTGCTCACCGAGGCGCTGGGGCAGGCGCCATCAGTTATTGCGGCGGCGGCGAGCGTGCCGGTGGCTGAAATCGGCTGGTTCAATCCGTGGCTCGACATCGCGGCGGCAAGGCACGAGACGGCGGATGGCCGGATGTTTATATCTTGAAGTAGCGAGTAGTGAGTCGCGGGTAGCGAGCGTTCCAATCATCCTAAACTGCCGCTGCATTTCTACTCGCTACCCACTACTCGCTACTTGCTACTTTCTGCCTATGACACGTCCTCCTCGCATCGGCATCGGCGGTCCGGTTGGTTCCGGCAAGACCATGCTTTGTCTCAAACTCTGCCAGACGCTGCGCGAGCGCTACTCGATGGCGGTCGTGACCAACGACATCTATTGCTCCGAGGATGCGCAGTTTCTGATCCAGCACAGTGCACTTCCGTCCGAACGCATCGCAGGTGTCGAGACGGGTGGGTGTCCGCACACCGCCATCCGTGACGACACCACAATGAACGAACAGGCCTGCCGTGTGCTGGAGGCGAAGTTTCCCGACCTCGACTTGTTGCTCGTGGAGAGTGGCGGGGACAATCTCACCGCGACCTTTTCGCCGGAGTTGGTCGATGCGTTTATCTACGTCATTGACGTGGCGGAGGGAGACAAGATTCCGCGCAAGGGCGGCCCGGCTATTCGCCACAGCGATCTGCTCATCATCAATAAAATCGACCTGGCTCCGCTGGTGGGCGCCGACCTCGGCGTCATGGAGCGCGATGCAAAGGTGCAACGCGGGACGAAGCCGTTTCTTTTCTGCGACCTCAAGCGTGAGCATAACCTCGACGCCGTGATTGCCTGGATTGAGCGCGAGGTGCTGTTCGCGCGGAAGGCACGCACCTGATGAGCGGGTTTTCCGGCCATCTTTCCTTGCGTGCCGAATTGCGTCCGGACGGGCGCACGGCGGTTGGCGCCCAGGCATTTCGTGCTCCCTATCATGTGAGCAAGCCCTACTGGGATGCCGAGACGCGCACGTTGCTGGTGCAGGTGGTGAATCCGACTGCGGGGATTTTATCGGGTGACCGGCTGGAGTCGTCCGTTGAAGTGGGGGCGGGCGCGGCGTTGCTACTGACGACGCCGAGCGCGAGCCGGGTGTTCAAGATGCGCGAAGGCGAGGCGTTGAGCACCCAGCGTTTTAATGTCGAGGCGGGCGGCTGGCTGGAGGTGATGCCCGAACCGCTGGTGCCGCACCGTGGCAGTGTATTTCATCAGCGCACGTCGCTCATCGTTGCCGAAGGAGGCTCGGCTTTTTATGCCGATCTACTCATGCCGGGCCGGGTGGCTCACGGCGAGGCTTGGGAGTGGAACCGTCTCGTGCTTGAGCTCGATGTGCGACACGGCGGCGAGCGGTTGCTGCACGAACGCTTTGATCAGAACGGGGAGGGATTGCGGGCTCTTGCGGCCCTGGCCGGTGCGGGGGAGGGGGCCTGCTTTGGCAATGCCGTGGTGCTTGGCGCAGGAATGGATGCAGCGGGAGCGCCGTCCTGGCGCGATGCCTTGCACTCGCTGCACACCGATGGGGTATGGATAGGGGCGAGTCAGCTGCGCCTGGGCGGCGGCTGGAGCATCAAGTTCGTCGCGCCGGACGGCATCCGGTTAAAACAGAAGTTGGGGGCGATCCGGCGGATACTCGCCGGTCTGTGTCCGCACCTGACGTGCGATGCGCGAAAGTTGTAGCTGGGGGACTCGGCCGAAACTAAAATACCCATTCTGCTTGGGTCTTGAAGCGCGATCCGGCGTCGCCGCCTGCGGTCATTTACCCTTGGTAAACTTCCCTTGTCGGCTCCTTGGCTGGCACTCCAATCCCGGCGCAGCTTTGGTATTTTGGTTTCGTCCGAATCCCTTACGACTCCGAGCGGGACCGGTAGATCTTGATTGCGAGGATCGTGAGGCCAACGAGCAGCAGGCATCCGAGAGGGAGCTTGGCATGCTCAATCCCGCCGGACAGATCCCAAGTCAGACCGTGGCCGCCGTCATGGCCGGGATGGGCGAAGGCGACGGCGGGCAGGAGTGACAGGGTGGCGAGCAGCTTGAAAAAACGGGAGACGGGGACGGGTTTCATAGAAGTAATGTGAGCAAAAAACGAGCCATGCGGCTATGGACATCCCGCCCGCGTTAGCGCGCAAGCAGTTGTTTGGTAAGAAACGCGGTTTGGAGGGAGGCGATTTCCTTGATGCCCTTTTGGGCGAGGCCGAGCAGGCTTTGGAGCTGTTCGTGGGTGAAGGTGGCTTCCTCGCCGGAGCCCTGGACTTCGACGAATTTACCCTGGCCCGTCATGACGATGTTGAAATCCACCTCGGCGTCCTTGTCCTCGACATAGGGCAGATCGAGCAGTTCGCGGCCGTCGAAGATGCCCACGCTCACGGCGGCGACGCTGTCGTTCAGCGGGTTCTCCGGGATGCGTTTGGCGTCGAGGAGCGTCTGGATGGCGAGGCGGGCCGCGAGGTAGGCGCCGGTGATCGAGGCGGTGCGGGTGCCGCCATCAGCCTGAAGGACGTCGCAGTCGATCCAGAGGGTGTTTTCCCCCAGCTTGCGAAGATCGAGCACGGCGCGCAGCGAGCGGCCGATGAGGCGCTGGATTTCGACGGTCCGGCCATCGAGCTTGCCACGGGAGATGTCGCGCTGCTTGCGCTCGTGGGTGCTGTAGGGGAGAAGCGAATACTCCGCGGTGAGCCAGCCGCCGGGGACGCGCTGTTGCTTCATCCAGGTGGGGACCTTGGGTTCGATCGTGGCTGCGCAAATGACACGGGTCTGACCAAAGGAGACGAGCACCGAGCCGGTGGCATGCGGGGCGATGCCAGCCTCAAAGGTGATGGAGCGAAGCTGATCGGCCTTGCGGCCGTCGGCGCGGGGGGCGTTTGACGTCATAAAGGGGCAGGCTAGCCCCCGCAGACAGGCGACGGCTACTGCAAAATGGAGCGAGAAGCCCCGCTGTTACCCGCAATTGACTGCCCAAACGAGTGCAGGGGACCTGAATAATGGAATTGTTTCCCCGCGTGTGGACCTGGTGCCCGGGTTGCATACGAAGACGTCGATCCAGGAGCATCCCGAACTGCTCGCTGACGTGGAGGTGATCTTTTCAGGTTGGGGTGCGCCGGTGATGGACGAGGCGTTTCTTGCGGCCGCCCCGAAGCTGCGGGCGGTTTTTTATGGGGCGGGATCGATCAAGGCGATGACGCCGGACGCGTTCTGGACCCGGGGCATCGCGGTGACCAGCGCCTATGCGATGAACGCCATTCCCGTGTCGGAGTTTACGCTGGCGAGTATTCTGCTTTCGCTGAAACGAGCCTGGTATTACGTGCTCGAAACCAAGCGGCTCGGGGCCTATCCGCCCAAGCTAAAGCCGCCGGGCGCCTATGGCAGCAAGGTCGGGCTCATCTCGTTTGGCATGATCGGGCGCCTGGTGCGCGAGCGTCTGCTGCCTTTCAATCTGGATGTGTGGGTCTACGACCCCTTCCTGACTCCGGAGCAGGCGGCGGAGTTCAATGTGACGCTCGTGTCGCTGGATGAAATTTTTACGCATTGCGACGTGGTTTCCCTTCACACGCCCTGGCTCAAGCAGACCGAAGGCATGATTTGCGGACGTCATTTTGATCTCATGAAATCGGGCTCGACCTTTATCAACACGGCGCGCGGCGCGATCGTGAACGAGTCCGAGATGATCGAAGTGCTGACACGGCGGCCCGAAGTCACGGCGCTGCTGGATGTGACCTGGCCGGAGCCGCCGGTCGCGGGTTCACCGCTTTACGACCTGCCGAATGTCGTGCTCACCCCTCATATCGCCGGTTCGCAGGAGACCGAATGCCGTCGCATGGGGCAGCTCATGATCGACGAGTTCGACCGGTGGGCGAAGGGCGAGCCGATGCGGTGGGCGATTTCGAAGGAGAAGGCGGCGATCCTGGCCTGAGCCTGGAACGGCGGTCGAATCGGGTCGTCCCAACATCTTGCGCGATGCTCCGGCGTCCGACTGCCGTTTCCAGACTGAGCGGTCGGGCGTGCCGGAGGTTGACCCTGGGCGCTCGCTGACGTTTAACCCGCTCATGGTTCAGAGCCTTACCGTCAATCTCGGCGAACGCAGTTATCCCATCCATTTCGGCGCGGATGTCGCCCCGGCCGTGCGCGCGGAGGTCAATGCGCTTGTCGCGGCAGGGCGCAAGGTCGCCATTGTTACTGATCGCAATCTGGCGCGCACCCAGCGCGATGCCCTGCACGCCATGTTTGGCGAGCAACCCATGCTCGTGCTGGAGCCCGGTGAAGAAACGAAGTCACTGGCCGAACTGGGGCGCGTGCTCGATTTTCTCGCCGAGCAACGCATCGACCGGGGCGGGGCCTTGTTTGCGGCGGGCGGGGGCGTGATTGGCGATCTCGCCGGATTTGCAGCGGCGTCCTACCTGCGCGGCATCGCCTTTTATCAAGTGCCCACGACGCTGCTCTCAATGGTGGACAGCTCGGTGGGCGGCAAAACCGGGATCAATCTCAAAGCGGGTAAAAACCTGGTCGGCGCGTTTCATCAACCGCGCGGCGTGTTCATTGGCACGAAGCTGCTCGCCACCCTGCCTCCACGCGAGTTTGCCGCGGGCATGGCCGAGGTCATCAAGACCGGGCTTCTGGGCGACGCGGATTTGTTTGCCCAACTCGAAAAGGCCCCGCTCACCGTCGAAAGCCCTGAATTGGGTGCGGTCATCCGACGTTGCTGTGCGCTCAAGGCGGGGGTGGTCGAGGCCGATGAACACGAGACCGCCAGGGAGGGCGGACGTGCGCTGCTTAATCTTGGCCACACTTTCGGGCACGCCATCGAGCAGGTGACCGGCTACGGCCATTACTTGCACGGCGAGGCGGTGGCGATCGGCCTGGCGGCGGCGGTCCGCCTCTCGCAAAAACTCGGCCATGTGAACGCGACCGAAGTCGCGCGCGTCGACGCCGTGCTGACCGCTCATGCGCTGCCGGTGAAGCTGCGCGAACCGCTGCCGCTCGGCCCGTTGATGGCCGCGATGGCGCGCGACAAGAAGGTGCGGGCCGGAGCATTGCGTTTTGTCGTGCTCAAATCATTCGGGAACGCGGCCACCCAGGGTGCTGTCGATCCTCTGCTGGCCGAGGAGAGTTTCCGCGAAGTCGGCGCAATCTGAACCCACCCTGCCGCCATGTCCGCCATCGACGAAGGGATTGTCCGCGAGTATTTCGAGCAGAACGGATTTCTGGTCCGTCAGGTTCGCAAGTATCAGGTTTCGGCGCGCAAAAAAACCGGCGACGAGGAGATCGATCTTCTCGTTTACAACCCGGCCTGGCAACGGGGCGCGCGAAAGCCGGATTTTTTTCTATTCTCGAATGAACTGTCGCTGGTGCGGCGCGCGATGATCGCGGTCAAGGGCTGGCACACCGGTGTGTTCACGCCCAACATGCTGAAGAGTTCGCCGGAGATTTTTCGTTTTCTCGAAGACAACGTCCTCAAGGAAGCCACGCGCTTTTTTCCCGCGGCCGATGCGACGGAGGAAGGCGATGATCTCACCAAGATTCTCGTGCTGCCGAGCCTGCCGACCCAGGAGCCGTTTCGTTCGCAGAGTGTCGCCATGCTCAAGGAACGCGGAGTCGATGCGATCATTTCGTTTCGCTCCATGCTGCTCGACCTGATCGAAAAGACCGAGATCAACCGCAACTACGGAAAGAGCGACACGCTCCAGGTGATCCGCATCTTGAAAAACTACGACCTGCTCCGAGACGCGCAGCTCGACCTGCTGCCCGAGCGCATCGTCACCGGCGGGCGTAAAACCAAACTTTGATGCCCACGCTCATTCATCCCTCCGCCATCGTCGAGGACGGCGCTCAACTCGGCGCCGATTGCGAAATCATGGCCCATGCGGTGATCACCCGGCATGCCGTGCTGGGCGACCGGGTGGTCGTGCATCCGGGCGCGGTGGTCGGCGGAGATCCGCAATACCTGAAATTTGACCGCGCCACCCCCAGTTTTGTGCGCGTCGGAGCGGGCACGGTGATTCGCGAAAACGTGACGCTTAACCGTGCGATCCATGCGGATCAGGCGACGGTTGTCGGCGAGCGCTGTTTCTTCATGGCGGGCAGTCACGCCGGGCATGATTGCACGGTGGGCGACGACGTGGTGCTGGCCAACAATGCGATGCTGGCCGGTCATGTGAGCGTGGGGGCGTTTTCGTTTATTGGCGGGGGCGCGGGCATTCATCAATTTTGCCGGATCGGCGAGAGCTGCATGGTGGCGGGAATCGCCCGCATCACGCAGGACCTGGCACCGTTTACGATCACGGCGGAGCGCGACGAGGTTTCAGGACTGAATCTCGTGGGGCTGAAGCGCCGCGGGTTTTCGCGCGACGCGATCCGTGAGTTGAAGGAGGCGTTTCGCGCCGTGTATTTCGGCACGGGCAATATTCGCGGGCTTGCGGCCTCGGCGCTGGCAGGCGGCGGTTATGCGACCGCCGAGGCGAGGCGGTTTCTGGAGTTTTTTGCTTTGGGGAAACGGGGCTTTGCCCGTGCCTCCCGGGTCGTGGTGAGCGATGACTCAGATGCGTAAGCTTGTTTTCACGTGTGGAGACCCGGCCGGTGTCGGGCCTGAGATCATCGAGTCCTGGTTGCGATCGCATCCGGCTGAATCCATCGATGTAACCGTGGCGGGTCCGGCGCGCTGGCTCGCGACGCTGCCGGAGGGCGTTGAACGCGTGGCGGTGGGACCGGCCGATTATGCGGCGACTCCGGGCGTGCCCGACAAAACGGGAGCACGAGTCGCGCTTGCGGCAATGGAGGAGACGACGGCGGGTTGTCGCGACGGGCGTTTTTCGGGCGTCGTGACGGGACCGGTGAGCAAGGCTCAGCTGGCGGACGTCGGTTATCCGTTTCCCGGACAGACCGAGTTTTTTGCGGCCCGATGGGGCGGGGAGCCGGTGATGGCGTTTTGCGGCGGACGATTGCGCGTGGTGTTGCTCACCTGGCATCTGCCGTTGCGCGACGTGGGGGCGCAACTCACGCGGGCGAATTTTGAGCGCACGGTGCATGCGGCCGATGCGTTGGTGCGCTCCGAGGGGATTGCGCAGCCGCGCATCGCGGTGTGCGGGTTGAATCCGCACGCGGGTGAGGGCGGGCTTTTGGGCGACGAAGAGATCGTCACGATTGATCCGATTCTTGACGCGTTGCGCGGTGGTTTCCCGGGATTGTCGCGGGCGCTGCCGGGCGACACGGCGTTTGCGCGGCAGCTGCGCGGGGAGTTCGATGTGGTGGTCGCGCTCTATCATGACCAGGGACTCGCGCCGCTGAAGGTGGTTGATTTTGACGAGGCGGTGAATGTGACCCTCGGCCTGCCGTTTGTGCGCACGAGTCCGGATCACGGCACGGCATTTGGCATCGCCGGCAAGGGCGTGGCGAGCGCGACGAGTTTCGCAAATGCAGTGACGGTGGCCCGACGATTGATTGCGGTGAGGGAAGGGGAACTTAAGCCGCGCGTCACTTGACGCGGGCGACTTCCCGGGAACGGTGCGGCGTGAGTAACAAGACGCGCCGTTTAAAAGACATTCCACGGTCGGTGCTCGATCTGTCCCCGGTGGTGGCGGGGGGCACGCCGGCGGCAGCGTTGCGCGGCAGTCTCGAGCTTGCGCGTCATGTGGAGACGCTTGGCTACCATCGTTACTGGGTGGCGGAACATCACAACATGACGGGCATTGCCAGCGCGGCGACCTCGGTGGTGATCGGGCATCTGGCGGCGGGAACAAAGACGATCCGGGTGGGAGCGGGAGGCATCATGCTTCCGAATCACGCACCCTTGGTGATCGCCGAGCAGTTCGGCACGCTGGAGTCGCTGTTTCCGGGGCGCATCGACCTTGGCCTGGGGCGCGCGCCCGGTGGCGATCAACCCGCGGCACGGGCGTTGCGGCGAACGCTGGGCACGAGCGGGGATGATTTCCCCGGGTTGCTCGAGGAATTGCGCGGTTACTTTCGATCTGCGCGGCCGGGCCAGGCGGTGCGGGCGGTGCCGGGCGAGGGGCTGAACGTTCCCATCTGGTTGCTGAGTTCGAGCGGATTTAGCGCGCAACTGGCGGGACAACTCGGGCTGCCCTTTGCGTTTGCAGGGCAGTTCTCCCCGCAGGCGATGGTGGGTTCGTGTGAACTGTATCGAAAGGTGTTTTGTCCTTCGGATGCGTTGTCCGCGCCGTATGTGATGGTCGGAGTCAACGTGATCGCGGCGGACACCGATGCGGAGGCACGGTGCCTGGCAACGTCGCACCTACAGGCGTTTCTCAACATGGTGCGTGGCCGGCCCGGGCCGCTGCCTCCGCCGATTGACAGTATGGACGGGCAGTGGTCGCCCGCGGAGGAAGCGGCCGTGGCAGGGAATTTAAGCGCGTCGATCATCGGTGGCCCCGAGACGGTTCGCGGCGGGCTGGAATCGCTGCTCGTGAGCACGCAAGCCGACGAGTTGATCATCAACGCGATGATTTTTGATCCGGCGGCGCGACGGCGGTCCTACGAAATTGTCGCGCAGGCATGGGATTCAAGGTGACGCTCAATGCACCGGCAAAACGGTCACGCTTGATAAACGCCCGTCCTGATCAATAGTGCCTTCATGTCCGTTGCCGAAGTCACCACCGCCGTTCCATCGCCCGCCGCCGTCCTCCTCGAGGGCGTGCGTGAGGGCAACGAGAATTTGGTGCGCCTGACGGAGCCGGCGGGTGTCAAGGTGCGTTCACTGGTGGCACGCGAACAGCAGGGTGATTTCCTGCGGATCGCCATCAGCGGGGGCGGTTGCAACGGCCTGAGCTACAAGCTCCGTTTCGCCAAGGAACCCAAAAAGGGCGACATTCTCGTGCGTTCGGCCGGGGTGCCGGTCCTCGTCGACCCCAAAACGGCCCTCTACCTCAAAGGCACGGTTCTGGATTTCTCCAATAAACTCATCGCGGGTGGCTTTAAGTTCTCCAATCCCAATGCGAAGGCCAGCTGCTCCTGCGGCGAGAGCTTTAGCGTTTAAACCGTGGGGCGGGGCCGGGGATTTTCCGTCTTTTTGATGTGCAGCCACTTCTTGGTTGTCTTCCCCCGCGACCTCCGCGAAATCTTTTCGCGACCCACCCTGCAACCTCCTTATTGATGGCCAACTCGTTTCCTTCGTCGGGCGGCAACCGCCCCGGTTATTATCAGCGTCGTAACAACGACCCTTTCGCTCAAGGAACCTGAAATCCGCGTCATCAGCCCCGAGGGCAAGCAGCTCGGCATCATGCAGACCGAGCGCGCACTGGCACTGGCGCAGCAGTTCAATCTCGACCTCGTCGAAATGGCTGCGACCGCCAAGCCGCCGGTCTGCCGCATCATGGATTTCGGCAAATACGTTTACGAGGAGCAGAAGAAGGCGAGCCACGCCAAGACCACCGCGACCAAGCTCAAGGAAATCGAGTTTACGCCGCGCATCGCCGGCGGCGACTTCCTCACCAAGATCCGTCATGCCGAGGAATTCCTCGATCACGGCAACAAGGTGAAGCTCCGCCTGAAATTCCGCGGGCGCGAGATGGCTCACACCGAGATCGGTTTTGAGGTGATGAACAAGGCCCTCGCCGAACTTGAAGGCATGGGCCATCCCGACTCTTCGCCAAAGCTGATGGGCAAGCAGATCAACGTCATGTTGACGCCGCTCCCCACCAACAAGCGCAAGCGCAAATACACCCTCGATGCCGACGAACAGGCGATCGATGACACCGGTTCCGACGAAGGGGCCGAAGAGGCGCACGACGGCAAAGCCTGAGCGGCCCGCCGGTAATGGGCAGGTCCCTGCATACAGTTCTGATGAGCGCGGTTTCGGCCGCGCTCATTTTATTTGCCGTGTCTTCCACCGGCGCCGCGCCGGCGTCGCGCAATCCCGCGGCGTCGAGCGCCACCCACCTCAAAATCGGTGGAGTGGAGTATGTGGATGCCCGGGTGTTTCTGGCCCGCCTCGGCTTCAAGGCCGTGTGGATCGAACGCGGGAGAAGCCTCCGATTTCAGTCGGCCATGGCCAGGATCGACATGGAAGCCGACAAGCGTGACGTGGTCTTCAAGGGCCTGCGCCTGCTGATGGGCGAGCCGGCGGTGTTCCGTGGCAACACGCTTTACCTGAGTCGCATTGATGCGGAGAAGCTGTTCCTTCCGATCCTGAGCCCGTCCTCGGTGAGCACACCGCCGGCGCCGGTATTGCGCGTCATTGCGATCGATCCGGGGCACGGCGGGCAGGACACGGGCACGCAGAACAAGCCGCTCAAGCTCGATGAAAAAGCGTTTACGCTGGACGTGGCGAACCGCTTGCGGGCGCTGTTGGTGAAGCAGGGTTACAAAGTCGTGATGACTCGCACGAACGACCGGTTTGTTTCGCTGGCAGACCGTGCCGAGATCGCCAACAAGGCGGGCGCCGACCTGTTCATCAGCATTCATTTCAACGCGGTGGGGGGCGCGCCGCTCGTGCGCGGGTCGGAGACCTATGTCATGACGCCGCGCCATCAGCGTTCGACGGGAAGTCCGTTGCGCGACCCGAGCGACAAGGTGGACAATCCCGGCAATCGCAACGATCCGTGGAATGCGCTGCTCGGTTATCACATGCACGAGCAAATGCTGGGGAAGCTTGGCAGCGTGGATCGCGGATTAAAGCGGGCGCGTTTTGCGGTGCTGCGACTCGTGAACAGTCCCGGGGTGTTGATCGAGGCGGGGTATCTTTCGAATGAAGCCGAGGCGCGCAAGATCGGCACACCCGCCTATCGCGCGGCCATCGCCGAGTCGCTCGCGCAAGGCGTGCGTGCGTATGCCCAGGCGATCACGACGGCGAAGCGGTAGGTGTGAACGCGTCCGCTTCGTCCGGCTCAGAAAGGCCAGACGCGGGGGACGATGATCATCGCTGCGGTGAAGCAGAGGATGTTCAGCGGAATGCCGATTTTGAGGAAGTCGGTGAAGCGATAGCCACCCACGCCGTAGACGTAGGTATTGGTTTGATAGCCGATGGGGGTGGCGAAGGCAGCCGAGGCGGAGAACATCACCACGATGACGAACGGTTGCATGTTGACGCCGAGTTGCGTGGCGATGCCGATGGCGATCGGGACCATGAGCGCGGCGACGGCGTTGTTGGACAGGATCTCGGTCAGGATTGTCGTGACGAGGTAAATGGCTCCGAGCACGAAGAGGGCCTTGTGCTCCGCTGGAACGACGGCTTGCACGCCGTTGACGACCAGGTCGGCGAGCCAGAGCGCGGCGCCGGTCTGTTCCAAGGCCAGGCCGGCGGCGAGCATGCCATAGATCAGAAAAAGAATGTTCCACTCAATGGAGGCGTAGGCTTCGTTGGTCTTGAGGCAGCCGGTGAGACAGACGACGACGCAACCGGCGAGCGCGCCCACTTCGATGGGCACCCAGCCGAATGTGGCGGTCGTGATCACGGCCGCGATCACGCCAAGGACGACGGGCATGTTCTTGTGTTGCGAGGTGGCCGGGACACGCGCGCGGTCGAAGAGCACGAGGTCGTCGCTCTGGCGAAGCGCGTCGATGGCCTCGTCGGTGCCCATCATGAGCACGATGTCACCCGCCTCCAGCGGAAGGGTTTCGAGGCGTTCACGGACGTTTTTGCCTTTGCGGTGCACGGCCAGCACGATCATGCGGAAACGCTGGCGGAAGTTTACCTCGCGCACGGTGTGGCCGACGATGCCGGAATGGGGGTTGACCACGGCTTCGACGAGAGAGCCTTCGTGGGCGGCGATCTGCTCCAGTCCGAGTTTGAGTTCGGAGATGAGGTCGATGCCGGCAACACCCCGGGTGGCGGCGATGCCTTGGGGGCGGCAGGCGAGAATGATGCGATCGCCGGCGTTGAGGCGGATCTTCTCGGGTTCGATGTAGAGGGCGACGCCGTTGCGCACGATCTCGATCACGCGGATGCCGCGGGCGCGGGTGAGGCCGGCTTCGACGAGGGTTTTGTTGATCGCCGGGGAGTCGGGCTGGACGAAGGCCTCCGTGATGTATTCGCGCCGTTCGTCCTCGGTGAGGATGGAGGTGAGCATCTCGCGGACGGGCAGGAGGCGTTTGCCGCAGAGCGCCAGGTAAACCGCGCCGATGATCGTGGTGGGCACTCCGAGCCAGGCCAGTTCGAACATGCCGAAGGACGGCAGTTTTTTTGAAATCAGGATGCCATTGACGACGAGGTTGGTGCTCGTGCCGATGAGCGTGCAGGCGCCGCCGAGGACCGCGGCATACGAAAGGGGGATGAGCAGCTTGGAGGGTGCGAGGCTCATCTTGCGCGCGAGGCCGAGCACGACGGGCAGGAAGACGACGACGACGGGCGTGTTGTTGATGAAGGCGGAGACTCCCGCGACCATCATCACGAGGAGAAACATCACCACCGGATAGGACCAGCCGGCGGATCTTTCGATGAAGCCGGAGAGAAGCTCGATCGCACCGCAGCGGACCAAGGCGGCGCTGAGGATGAACATGGCGCCGACGGTGATTGGCGCGGGATTGGAGAAAACGGAGAGCGCTTTTTCGGACGAGAGCAGCCCGGTGGCGATAATGGCGACGAACAGGGCGAGCGCGGTGAGATCGGGCGGAATTTTTTCCCGCACAAAGCTCACCAGTGTGAGGGCGAGCAGGATGAAGATGATGATGATTTCGCTGGTCATGCTTTTCCGGCGCGGCTTTCGGAGGCCTGATACCAGCGGTAGAAGGCGACAATAAAGACGATGAACGTCACGCCCATTCCTCCGGTTTTCATGATGACGGAACCCAGGAGCTGATCCTCGGCGGGACCGAATCCGGCGAACAGGCGGGGGGCGTATTCATAGGTGGGATAAAGGATGTCGTTGGAGAAGGCGATGAAGGCGAACACGGGGGTCATGCCGATGACCACGCCGACGAGATACAGCATCTGGGTGGCATAGGGGCGGCGGGGGAATTCGGACGACGGGCTGAGGATCGGCCACCAGTAGAAAAGGGCGGCGGCGAAGAACATGACGTGCTCGGCGATGTGCACCCAGCGTTTTTGCAAGTCCCAGTCATAAAGGGCGGGGGCGTGCCACACGGAATAAACCAGCGTATAAATCAGGCCGCAGATCAGCGGCTGGGTGAGGAGCCCGAAGAGGGGGCGAAGAGGCGGCCGGGCGGTGACGGTGGAGACCAGCCAGGCGGGCAGGCCGAGCAGAAAGAGCACGGCCGCCACATACATGATGAGCTGATGCTGCACCATGTGGCCGCTGAGCAGGAAGCGTTCGCCGATCTGGTCGAGCGGGGAACCGACCGCGAGGTAGAACGTGACAAGCGACAGGTAGAACCTGATGGCGTGTTTGCGGGGGTAGGCTTCGCCGGGGGCGAGGCGTGGGCGCAGGGGCCCGGTGCAGAGTGCGTAGAGCCAGCCGAGCAGGATGAGTCCCCCGACCAGGTGCGGTTCGTTATGCCAGTGGGTCCAGTCGATCATGGGTGGAGCGGGAAGCCTCGGAAGGCAGAGGCGAATTGACCACAAAAAGCACGAAAAGACGCAAAAGAAGAAGCACGGAGACAGGGATCCATCACCGGATTTTCAGGCGCGAAAAAGGCGGCCCGGTGAAAGGCCGCCCGAACGGGTTCCGGCTGGTCTGCTCAGGCCGCTCGAACGTTGTAGCTGATCGCGGAGGTTTCCTCCGTGGTGAGCGGCTTGCTGTCTTCCGTGGCGAAGAGCGCAAGCAAGGCGATGACCGTGCCGCCGGCCAGGGAGAGGCCGATGAAAAACAGGATCGTGCAGAAGAGTTTGTCCCATTTCAGGTGCATGAAGATGAAGATCACCAGCATGAACTTGACGAGGGACAGGGTGACCAGGCTCGTGACGATGAGCCACTTGGCCAGCGGGATGTAGATCAGCACGATCTCCACGCCGGTGATGACGGCGAGGATCATCGCGAGCTGCACGAAGATATGGAACTTGCTGGCTTCGTGCTGACCGTGGCCGGCGGCGGCGGGTGAAGAGGAGGCGCTCATGGGAGGAGAATCAGAGGTATTCGAGCAGGTAGACGGCCGTGAAGATGATGATCCAGACGATGTCGACGAAGTGCCAGTAGAGGCCCATCGACTCGACATCGATCGCATTGGCTTCGCCGAATTCGACCGCTTTGCGATCGCGTCCGAGGAACACGAGGGCGATCAGGCCGGCCACGGTCACGCCGATCGCGAGCAGGTCGTGATGGACGAAGGCGGAGAGCATTTCGCCAGAGAGGCCGTGGTGTTCCTGAAAGGCATGGACGCCGCCGAGGAGGGCCTTGATGGCGGCGACGGTGACGACGGCAAAAACCAGCAGGTGGATGAAGGACTTGAGGATCCAGGGACGGCCGTCGGCGGGCTTGAACGTGCGGATATACATGAGCACGAGCCAGAGAACACCGATGGCAACGTGGCAGCCGTGGGTGCCGGTCAGCGTGTAGAACGTAGACCCGAACATGCTGCTGCTGAGGGTAAGGCCCTTTTCGTGGACGAAGTGGCTGAACTCATACACTTGGCACGCGAGGAAGATCAGGCCGAAGACGATCGTGCCGAGGAGCATCTTGCGGGTCGCGGGGACGTGGCCCTTCTGGCAGGCATTGACCGCCAGCGCCATGAGGAGGGACGACATGAGCAGGATGAACGTCGAGAAGGACGTGAGCTCGAGCGAGAACAGGCCGACGATGTCGGGCTGGTTGGGCGTCTGGTGGAGACGGTAGATCAGGTGCGTCGAGATGAGCGCGCCGAAGAACATGCAGTCCGACGCAAGGAACGCCCACATGAAGAGCTTCTTGTTGGGAATGCCCGTCGTGGTGGTGTGATCGTGGTGGTGGTCGATGGCCCCGGCGGCCGCGTGAGTGCTCATTGCTGAAGACAAAAAGTTGAGAGCTGAGAGTGGAGAGCTGAGAGATCGGAGGAGCCCGATGGGAAACTCAGTGTTTCTTGTGATTCTTGTCGTCGAGGTGGATGTGGTAGCCGCCGGGGCCTTCGGAGGCCCAGAGGTAGACGCCCAGGAACATGATCGCTCCGCCGGCGATGGCGCCGATCATGATGTGGTTGACGAAGAAGAGCGCGCCGGTGAGCAAACCCGAGGCCGCGATGATCGGGAACCAGGACTGGCTGGGCATGTGGATGCCGCCGTGGGAGGCCTCGTCCGCGGCATGGGCGGCCTGCTCCTTGGCGATTTCGGCCTGATGGTTTTTCTCATACCAATAGGCGTCGCGGGCATGGACGGTGGGGATGACGTCGAAATTGTGCTCGGGCGGAGGGGTGGAGGGCACGGCCCATTCCAAGGTGCGGGCATCCCAGACATCGTGGCTGGTCTTTTCGCCTTTGAAGTAGGTGTAGATCATCACGGTGAAATAAATCGCGATGCCGACGCCGAGGATGAGGGCGCCGATGGTGGCGATGAGGTTGGCGTCGTTCCAACCCATGTTGCCGTCGTAAACGGCGGTGCGGCGGGGCATGCCGTTCAGGCCGAGGAAATGCATCGGGAAGAACGTGATGTTGAAGCCTGAGAAAATGACCCAGAAGGAGAGCTTGCCCCAGAACTCGGAGACCTTGCGTCCGAAGATGAGCGGGAACCAGTAGTGGATGCCGGCGAGGAGCGCGAAGACCGAGCCGCCGATGAGCACGTAGTGGAAGTGGGCGACGACGAAGTAGCTGTCCTGCTGCTGGGCGTCGGCGGGGGCGGCGGAGTGCATCACGCCGGAGAAGCCGCCCATCATGAACATCCAGACGAAGCCGAGGGCGAACATCATCGGGGTGCGCATCTGGAGGTGGCCGCCCCAGAGGGTGCCGATCCAGTTGAAGATTTTGACACCGGTGGGAACGGCGATGGCCATCGTCATGAGGGAGAACGCCGCGGTGGCGACGGTGCCCATGCCGGTGGTGAACATGTGGTGCGACCACACGCCGAAGCCGAGGAAACCGATGGTTGCGCCGGAGAAAACGATGATCGGATAGCCGAAGAGGGGCTTGCGCGAGAAGGTGGGGAGGATTTCCGAGATGATGCCCATCGCCGGAAGGATGAGGATGTAAACCTCGGGGTGGCCGAAGATCCAGAAGAGGTGCTGCCAGAGAATGGGCAGGCCGCCGTTGGAGATGTCGAAGAAGGCGGTGCCGAAGGAGCGGTCCATCATCAGCTCGACGAGGGCGATGGTGATCGCGGGGAAGGAGAGGATGATGAGGAAGGCGGTGACGAGGGTCATCCAGGTGAAGACCGGGAGACGCATCATCGTCATGCCGGGGGCGCGCATGTTGATGATCGTGACGATGAAGTTCAGCGAGCCGACGACCGAGGACACGCCGAGGATCTGGAGGCCCATGACCCAGAGGTCGGTGGACATGTCATGGGTGAACTGGTTGGAGTAGGCTTTCGAGGTCAGCGGGGCGTAGCCGAACCAGCCGGCGTCGGGGGCGCCGGACTTCATGAACCAGCCGACGTTGATGACGATGGCACCGGCGAGGAAGACCCAGAAGGCGAAGCCGTTCAGGCGAGGGAAGGCGACGTCGCGGGCGCCGATCTGGAGCGGCATCATGTAATTGAAGAACGCCGCCGAGAGGGGCATGACCGCGAGGAAGATCATCGTGGTCGCGTGCATCGTGAACAGCTCGTTATAGAGCTGGTGGGAGATGAACGTGTTGTTGGGGACGGCGAGCTGGAGGCGGATGAGGAGGGCCTCGACGCCGCCCACGAGGAAGAAGAACAGGGCGGAGATGCCATACATCAGGCCGATCTTCTTGTGGTCGACGGTGGTCAGCCAGCTGACGATGCCGGTCTTGGCGGTCGGGCGGGTGAGGAGCCAGGAGCGTTTCTCCGCCGGGGGGGCGGTGTGCGTGGCGTGGCCGACGGAGTCGGTTTGGGCGTGTGCGGACATGGGTGCGTTCGGTCGGTCTGTCGGTCTGTTTAAAGTCGGGAAAATTACTTGAGGCTGTGCAGGTAGCTCACGAGGGCGCGGGCCTCGTCGTCGTTGATCACGATGTTGTGACCGGTGGGTTTGCCGGTGTCCTTGTCGAGGTTGATGTAGCCGGCCATGGTGGTGCCGCCGGTCATGGGCACGCCGACAAACATCTTGTTGCCGGGTTTGACCTCGTCGGGATGGACAATCCAGCGATGGAGGTTTTCCGGCGTGTTTTCGAGGAGGCCGGCGGCGATGGTGGTGCGGGCGCCGACGCGGGTGAGGTCCGGGGCGGTGGTGCCGTTAAAGTCATGGCCGCGCACGGTGTGGCAGCTCACGCAGGTTTTTTGCTGGAAGAGCTGGCGGCCTTGGGCGATGAGGGCGGGGTTTTCGCCTGCATTCACATTCTGCTGTTTTTCCCAGTTGGCGAAGGGCGCGGCGTCGAACTCGGCGGACCAGCCGGGGGCGTTGCGGCCGGGGTTCTTGAATTCGTAGGGTGCGGCGGGCGAGCCGGTGACGGGAGCGTCGGCGGCGACGGAGCGCGCAGGGGTCTTCTGGCGGGCGACCCAGGTGGCGAAGGCGGCCTCGTCGAGGGCGATCACGCGGAAGCGCATGACGGCGTGGGATTCGCCGCAATACTCGGCGCACTGGCCCCAGAAGTAGCCGGGCTGGTCGGCTTCGAGCCAGAGGTGGTTGCCGCGGTTCGGGATCATGTCGACCTTGCCGGCAAGCTTCGGCACCCAGAACGAGTGAATGACGTCGGTGGTGCGGAGATTGATGCGCACCGGGCGGCCCGCGGGAATGACGAGTTCGTTCGCGGCGACAAGTGTGCCGGTGCCGTCGATCTGCTCCTTGGGGTATTCGAACTTAAACCACCATTGGTAGCCGATCGCGTTTACCTCGTAGGCGTTTTCCTTTCGCTCGGCGGGGATGTCGTAGCTATACCAGATGGACTTGAGGGTGGGGACGGCGATGAAGACGAGGGCGAGGACGGAGAGGCCGATGAGGCTGAGTTCGATGAGCGGATTGCCGTGGCCCTGATGGGGGATGGCGGCGTGGGGGTCATCGGTCTTGCGTGCTTTGAACTTCAGCGTGGCGTAGGACAGGATGCTGACGACGATCACGAAGGTGATGCCGGTGACCCACAGGGTGACGTAGAACACGTCGAGCTGGGACTTGGCGACGGGACCGTGGGTGTCGAACGTCGACTGGGGGCCGGTGAGCCACTGGAACCAGCCGCCGAGGAAGAGCGGCATGGCGGCTACGGCCGCGCAGGAAAGGGCGCGGCGCTTAAGCGGACGAAAAAGAGACGTGAAGGTCATTTGGGCCGGAAGAGTGGGCCCGTTGGTCAAACGGGCGACTGAGAGAGAATAAACGGACAGAGGGTCCGCAAGAGGATGGGCATTTCAAGCCATAAAACGATCCATGATGCAGGTAATAAGTTGTGCGGATATGCAGGTATTAAAATTAAATGCCCGGGGTTTGCCCGTTCGGGGTGAGATTTCCCAACTGCATTGATGACGCGGGCTTGCTTGCGCGTTTAGGGTTGCGCAGCGTCCCGTGGTTTTCATGGCCTCCGCAACTTCCCCGCACTTTTGGGCAAGGACGATTTCCGGCCTGACCGTGCGCATCAACGGCGCGTTGTGGCTGGAGCGGTTTTCTCCGGGTGCCTTCGCGGTGGCGGTGGCGGCCTCTATTGCAATTTATGCGCTTCGGCGGCTGCACGTCGCGACGGACTGGGGCTGGGTCCTGCTGGCGGCGGGCCTGGTCGTGGCAGGCGGCGTATCCTGGCTGCGGATGCGGCGGCACCGGTTCTCGCGGACGGATGCACGGGTTCTCCTGGAATACCGGCTGCGGCTCGACACGGGGTTGACGGCGGCCGAGGCGGGACTGGCACCCTGGCCGGCGCGCCGGCCGGTGCCGGCGGGCATGCTGCGCTGGCGTTCCCCCGCGGTGACCGGCTGGCTGGGTGCGGCGGCGGTGCTCGTGCTGGCAGGGGTGTGGCTGCCGGTGCCCGCGACGGACTCCGTTGCGGTGCGTCCGATCGAGAAGCCCCCTGCGCTGATGCAGACCGAGGCGTGGCTTGAGGCGCTTTCGAAGCTGGATGTGATTGAGCCGGCCTCGGTGGAGCCACTGGCCGCCCGTGCGGAGGAGCTGTCGCGACTGTCGCCGGAAAAACAATACGCGCATTCCGGGCTGGAGGCCGCCGATGCGTTGCGCGAGCAGACCTCCGCCGCCATGCAGGGACTCGCCCATGCATTGGAGAACGCATCGGCCGCGCTGATGCCGATGGAGCAGGCGGGCTCTCCGCTCACGACCGAACAACTCAAGAGTGTGGGTGAACGCCTGGAGGCGGCCTTGCGCGGGATGCGCGAGGGTTCATTGAAGGTCAGCCCTGATTTGTTGAAGGCGTGCGAGGCCTGTGCGGGGAATCCGCGGGCGCTCACCCCGGGGGAGGCCGCGCAGCTCCGCAAGAGCCTCGCCCAAGCCGGCGGACAATTGCGCGGAGTGCGGGGCGCGGAAGGCGCGGGTGCGCAGATCGCCGGCATTTCCGGAATCGTGATGATGCCAGGGGCCGCGCCCGGGCAGGGCGGCGTCAATCGCGGGCCGGGCGAGGCGCCGCTTTCGTTTTCGGATACCGCCAGCGACACGGGACCGGGCAAAACCGAGACCGTTTCCAATAATGATCTCTCGCGCGCGGCGATGGGTGACCTGCTCGGCACGCAGACCGGCGAGCACGACCTTGATCCGTCCCGCGCCCAAGGGATCACCTCGGGGGGGGCGCCCGCCGCCACGGCCGCCGGCGGCGAAGCCGTCTGGGTCAACCGCCTTACGCCCGCCGAGCGCGCGGCGCTCTCTTCATTTTTTAAGTAATCTTGATGCCCATGTCGTCTTCACCGTCCCCCGCCGTTTTATCGGAAGCCGAGCTTTCCTCGGCGTCCGCCACGCTCACCCGGTTGCTCGAAACGCTCGACACGGTGCTCTTTGGCCAGCGCGAGCTGATCGAGCTGGTCGTGATCGGCGTGCTGGCGCGCGGACACATCCTGCTCGAAGGCCTGCCGGGTCTCGGCAAAACCGAACTCGTCAAGGGCCTTGCCCATACGCTGGGCCTTGATGCCCGGCGCGTGCAATTCACGCCCGACCTGCTGCCGGGCGACATCACCGGCAATCCCATTCTCCAAGAGGTCGACGGACAGCGGCAGTTCGTTTTTCAACGCGGGCCGATTTTTGCGAACATCCTGCTGGCCGACGAAATCAACCGCGCCTCTCCAAAGACCCAGTCGGCGCTGCTCGAAGCGATGCAGGAGCGTCGTGTCACCGCCGGCGGCGACACCCATGCGCTGCCCGATCCGTTCTTCGTGCTCGCCACGCAGAATCCGATCGAACTCGAAGGCACCTATCCGCTGCCCGAGGCGCAGCTCGATCGTTTTCTGTTCAAGGTCGAGGTGACGCGCAATGCGACCGAAGTGCTGCAACGCATCGTGCTGAACCGTGAGATCGGCTCGTCGCCGGTCGTCGCCCCGGTGCTGACGCCGGTGGAATTCTCCGCGCTGCTCGCGCAAGTCCGCCGCGTGCACGTGCCCGAGGTGGTGGCCAACTACATCGCGCGTCTCGTCAACGCCACGCATCCGGGCGAGTCCGCCGCGGCGTCCGGCGTGCGTTTCGGCGCGAGTCCGCGCGCGGCGCTCGCGCTGGCCGCCGCCGCGAAGGCGCGCGGCCTGCGTCATGGACGCCCGCATGCGAGTTTCGAGGACGTGCAGGCGGTCGCGCGTCCGGTGCTGGCGCATCGCATCCTGCTTGATCATGGCGCGCGGCTTGACGGCGCGACCACGGCGGGCGTGGTGGACAAACTTCTCGCGGAGATTCCCGTGCAGTCGAAGCCGCTTCCATCGTCGCTCGCGGCGGCGAAGATCGCCTGAGTTTTTCTTCAACAACCCACCTTTCCTCGTGAACTGTTTTTTGCTGTTCCGCCGGTTTCGCTCAACGCGGTCCGTTGTTTTTGTGGCGATGGTTGCATTGGCCGGACTGCACGAGGCGGGGGCGGCGCAAAATGACGTCATGATGCAGCCCGATGCGGAGGCGGCGATCCGGCTGACATCGATCAATTCAAACTGGGACGGACTCGGCTGGCAGCCGGTGCTGGTGCGCATCGAGAATCGCGCCCAGCAGGCGCGCACCTGGAAATTCGATTTTAATGTGGGGGCCGCTCACTACAGGGGTGGGGAAACCGTGATGACGCCGGCCGTCATCACCGTTCCATCCCGCGGCACCAGTGAGGTGGTGGTGTTCGTGGCGGGACCGGGACGGTCCTCCTCGGGGAGCTACAACCGGACGGTGTGGTGGGGCGCGGATGTGAGCGGCCCCGGCGTGGCCATCGGCCAGGTCTCCGGCCTCTCGGGATCGCGCCAACTCGATTTTGCGCAGATTGCGACGACATCGCGCATGGAGGAGGCGGTCCGCCGTCTGATGCCGGCGGCTCCAACCGTCGGGCACGGTTCGTTGCCCTACGAGGTGGAGTCGATCGACCCGGTGCGATGGCCGGCGGACTGGCGCGTGTGGTCGTCGTTTTCGCATCTGGTGCTGGCGGGCGATGACTATGACCGGCTCGACGGAGCGCGTCGCAACGCGCTCCGCGAGTGGGTGGCGCAGGGCGGGGTGCTTTGGATTGTCCCGGACGGCGGCCGCCCGGGTGGCGAGACTCCGAAGATCCGCCACGGGCTTGGGTGGATTCACAGCCGGCTGGACACGCTTTGGGCGAGCACGGGAAAGGATGCCATCCTGCGCGCCGAACCCTGGCAGACGGTTGCCGAATTGATCACGAGCGACGATCGGGGCGACTGGGAGCTGGACCAGCCCATCGTGGCGCTGATCATTTTCCTGGTGATTTTCGGCATCGTGGTGGGGCCGATCAACGTGTTTGTGTTCGCGCCGGTGTCGCGGCGCCAGCGGTTGTTCGTGACGGTGCCGGCGCTGTCGCTTGGCGCCTCCTTGTTGCTCGGCGTGGTGATCGTGGCGAAGGACGGTTTCGGCGGCGAAGGTGCGCGCCGGTCGCTGGTCGTGTTGCTGCCGGGCGAGAACAAGGCGGCGGTTTTTCAGCAGCAGGTCGCACGCACCGGTGTGTTGTTGCGGAAGGAATTTGCATTGCCCGCGGACACGTCGATCTCGTTGGGAAGCGGCGGCTCGCGGGGAGTAACGGGTTCCCGCGCACTTGAGCGCGCCGGTGACACGGCTTCCGGCGAATGGTTCACCAGCCGCGCGATGCAGACCCACGATCTCCGGCGCATCACGCCGACGCGCGCCCGGGTCGAGCTGGTCGACGGCGGCGTGAACGGACGCGCGCCGGTCGTGCAATCAAGCGTGACCACGGTGCTGCGGGATTTTCGCTACGTGGACGCAGGGGGAAAGCGGTGGGCCGCCGAAAGCCTGCCGCCGGGGACGCGCGTGACGCTGTCACCCGTGACGACGGAGGACCGGGGCGACGTCCCTGGATTTTTCAGGGCCTACGGCGGTGCGACCGATCTGGCGCCGTTGAACACGCACGCGTCCATCCGGTGGAAAGAAGAGACCATCATTTATACCGGCCGCGTGGAGGCGGCCCGCCAGCCATGAGCACACCTCTTGTAGAAGTTGAAAACCTGACGCGGCATTTCGGCCACGTGCGCGCGGTCGACGGCGTGTCGTTCACGCTCAACGCCGGGCAGGTCGTCGGCCTGATCGGGGCCAACGGCGCGGGCAAGACCACGACGATGCGCATCCTCGCCTCGCTCGATGTGCCGGACGGCGGGACGGTGCGTATCGGCGGAGTGGATATTGTCGATCATCCGAACCGCGTGCGCCGCCGGCTGGGATGGATGCCGGATCATTTTTCCGCCTACAAGGACACCACGGTGGGCGACTACCTGGATTTCTTCGGGCGGGCGCATGGCTTGCGCGGGCGGGAACTCGCGAAGCGCGTGAGCGAGGTGATGGAGTTTACCGATCTGGCGCCGCTGAACGCACGGCCGATGGATGCGTTGTCCAAGGGGCAAACACAGCGCCTCTGCCTCGGGCGCATGCTGCTCAACGATCCCGAGTTCATGATCCTTGACGAACCGGCGGCCGGGCTCGATCCGAAGGCACGGCTCGAATTCAAGAATCTCGTGCGCATCCTGCGCGACCGGGGGAAGACCTTGCTCATCAGTTCGCACATCCTGTCGGAGCTGGGCGAGATGTGCGACACGCTCCTTTTCATGGATGCGGGGCGGGTCGTTCACCATGGCGACCGGCATAGCTTGCAGCGTTTGGATTCCGAAGCGCTCGCGGTGTTTGAAATCACGGTGCATGGAGACGTGGAGGCGTTGGGGAACTGGCTCGCGGTGCGACCGGGTTGGAAACTCGTCGAAACGCTGCGCACCGGCGCCCGCGCGGAGTTTGCGCAGTCGGACCCCGCGTCGATCGCGGCCGAGGTGCGCCGGCTCGCGGCCGACCTGCACCTGGTGGAGTTCCGCCGTCAGGAACGGCGATTGGAAGAGGCGTTTGTCGATATGTTGCGGCAGGGGGCCCGGCCGGCGATCAAGCCGCCTCCACTGCCGGCGGTGTCCGTCAACGGGGAGATCAAATCATGAGCACAGCGGTTGTTATTCCCGTCGCGGAGGCTCCGGAGCCGCGCTTCGATTTTCCTACCTGGCTGCCGCCGATGTTTGTGAAGGAGCTGCGCCAAGGGCTGCGCACACGCGGCTTCGTGGGCAGCATGGTGGGCTTCCAGGTGGTTATGGTGGTCGCCTTTGTGTGGGCGTTTGCGGTGAATATTTTTGGCGAGTCCGACGCGCAGGGGACCGTGAACGGTTTCTTTTGGGGCGTGCTGGGGATCATGCTGCTGGTGATCACCCCGCTGCGTGCGATGGCCGGCCTGCGGCAGGAGATCGACGCGAAGACGCTCGACCTCCTGATGCTGACCAATCTCACCTCGTGGCGCATCGTGCTGGGCAAATGGACCTCGCTGCTCGCGCAGTCCGCGCTGCTGGTGCTTGCGCTGCTGCCGTATGGCCTGGTGCGCTACTTCTTCGGTTCGGTGGACCTGTTGCAGGACCTGATCGGAATTGCGTCCATGTATCTGGGCTGCGGAATGCTCACGGCGGTGGCGTTATGGGTGTCGGGTTTGCCCAGGCTGTTGCGCATCGGTCTTCCGATCGGGCTTGTGTTGATGGCTCAGGGAATGGGCGGATTTATATTCGGCGGCATGGCGCATGGAGGCATGCGTATCACTCCATCATCGGGAAGCGGCGGGGCGGTCGCGTGGCTTATGGTGTTCGATTGCGTGTTGCTGCTGCTGTTCTGCCTGGTGCAGGCGGTGCGTCGCATCGCGCCTCCGGCGGAAAATCATTCGCCGCTGGCGCGAGGTCTGGCGCTGCTCACGCTCGCCGCGGTGCCGGTGCTTTATATTTTCGACGGAAAAGAGACGGCGATGGGACAATTGTGGATCGCGGTGGTGGCGCTCGCATTGGTGACGATCATCGAGATCTCCAGCCTGCGCCGTCCGATGTCGGTTCATGTGCGCACCTGGTGGCGGCGGGGCCGGATGGGCGGGTGGGTTGGCCGGCTGGTGCTGCCGGGGTGGCCGAGTGCGGCGCTCTTCACGGCGTTCTGGCTCGCGGTCGCCGCGGTCGGCGCATCCATGGAGCTCATCAAGCTGTCGAGCGCGAGCCCGGGTGACATGGCGTGGTTGTTCGCGTTGTTGTGGGCGGCCCTGGTGTTCCCGATGGTGTTGCTGTCGTTTGCGCCGAACATCGGACGCCAGGCCCCGCTGGTGTATTTTATCCTGCAGGCGGCGTTTGGCATTCTGTCCCTCTTTATTGGCAATACTTCGAGTATCAGGATGAGCGAGACGGTGAAGGCGATTGAGTGGCTGGCGCATCTGCTGCCCGTTTCGAGCTTCTGGCTTCAATTGGAGCCGTTGGCCACGCATCCGGCCTATGACGGGCGCTATTTCACGGGCCAGGCTGTGATGCTCGTGGTGGTTGCGGCGTTGGCGGTATGGCGCGGGTGGGGTTACTGGAGCTGGGTGCACGCGCAGGGGGCGTCCCTTCGCCAGGAAAAGAAAGCGGTGCCGGCCGGATGACCGCGGCGCCGGCCGAGATTCTTGACGCACGTCGCGCGGGGCTGGTCGCCGCGCAACGTTACCGGCTGCCTTTCGGGCGGCAGAACTGGCGGGGGCAGCCGGGTGGCTGGCAGGGCGCGGGCATCGGCAGCTCCATCGATTTTCAAGATCATCGCGCCTATGCGCCGGGCGATGATCCGCGCTACATCCATTGGTCGGCTTACGCGCGCACGGGTCAGCTCACGATGAAGCTCTACCGCGCCGAGGTTTCGCCGATGGTCGACGTGATCGCCGACGTGTCGGGCTCGATGACGTTCACGTCCGCGAAGGTGTCCCGGTTGGAATCGTTGCTGGCCTTTTGCGTGGAGAGCGCGGACCGGTCCGGCGCGCCGGTGCGCGTGCACGCGGTGAACGGCCGCCAGGTGAAGATGGTGCCGGTCGAGGCGGTGCGTGCCGGCGACTGGCGCGGGCGGATCGCGGTGACGCCGGGGCCGGGCGCGGCGCCGGGGGCGCTGCCCTGGCGTGCGGGTGCGATGAAGATTTTCATTTCGGATTTGCTGTATCCGGGCGATCCTTCCGGCGTGCTGGCGGCGATGGCGGCGGGCGGAGGGCTTTCGATGGTGCTCGCACCGGCGCTCGCGTCGGAGGCGGCGGCTCCCGCGCGCGGTAATGTGGAGCTGGTCGACTGCGAGAGCGGGCTGAAGCGCCGGCAGCGGATCGATGCCGCGCTGGCGGAGCGCTACCGCGAGGCGTATGCACGGCATTTTGCATTGTGGATCGAGGCGGCCCGCCGGCGCGGCGTGGCGGTGGCGCGGCTCGCCTGCGAAGGCGCGCTCGTTGACGTGCTCGGCGGCGAGGCGCGGACGAGCGGTATGGTGGAGGTGAATACGTGAGCGGGAGGACGCCCATTTCGGAATGATGCCGGTGTTTTCCAATCTCGCCGGGTTTTGGGCGCTGCTGGGGCTGCCGCTGCTGGTGGCGGTGCATTGCCTGCAGCAACGGTCGCGCAGCGAGGTGGTCAGCACGTTGTTTTTGCTCGAGGCGCTGGCGCCGGAAAGCCGGGGCGGGCGCACGTGGGACTGGTGGCGCACGTCGCGGGCATTCTGGCTGCAGGTGCTGGCGGTGTTGCTGGCGACCTGGGTGCTGACCGGTCCGCGCTGGGTGCGCGGCGAGTCCGCCCAGACGGTGGTGCTGGTGCTCGATAGCGCGGTGTCGCTGACGGCGTTTCGCGACGATGCGGTGAAAGCGGCGGAGGCGAAGATCGCGGCGAGCGCGGGGCGCGCGGCACGCACGGAGTGGGTGCTTCTCACCAGCGATCCGCGCCAGCCGCCCCTGTATCGCGGACCGGAGCGCACGGCGGCGCTTGCGGCCTTGGAGGCATGGCGGCCGCGGCTCGGCACGCATGATTACGAACCGGCGCTGCGACTGGCGCGTTCGCTGGTGGGCGCGGCGGGTGAGACCTGGTTCATCACCGATTCGCTCGTGAAGGTTCCGCCCGACCAGGCGGCGGTGAGCGTGGGACGGCCCATTGCCAATGTCGGTTTTGCCGGTGCAACCGTGGTGAAGGACGGAGAGGGATGGGGATGGAAAGTGCTGGTGAAAAACCATACGGACGCGCCTCAACGTCGCGAATGGTGGTTTGAGCAGGCGGGCGCGCGAAGCGCGGCGCAGCCGGTGATATTGGACGCGGGCGCGTTGGTGGAGCTGGGCGGACGTTTTCCGGACGGTGCGGCGGAAGGCATGCTCGTGCTTGAGCCGGATGCATTCACGGCGGACGATCGCCTGCCGATGATGCGTCCGCGGCCCAAGGAGTTGACGGCCGGCATCGCGCTGGAAGGGGAGGACGGACGTTTTTTTCAGAAGCTGCTGGCGGGGGTCGACGGGGTGCGGGTTGTCGGCACTGGAACAAGTGCGGCCTTGCGTGTCGCCCGATTGGGCGCGGACGAAACCCCGGCGCCGGGCGCGGCGATTTTACTGCCGCGTTCGGTGCCGGAAACGGCGGAGCGGCGGTTGCAAACGGCGCCGGTCGTGGCGGAACGCAATGCACTGGTGGCCGATCTCAACTGGCAGGGGTTGCTCGGGCCGGGGGCGGCGGGTTTGCGACGCGGGCCGGGCGACGAGCCGTTGTTGTGGCAGGCGGATGCGCCGCTCGTCTGGTTGCGTCCGGGTGAGACGGCCGCGCGTCAGCTGGTCTTGAACTTCGACTGGGCGGCGGGCAACGCCTCGCGGCTGCCGGCGACGGTGCTGCTGTTGCGACGCTTCGTCGAGACGGTGCGCGCGGGGCAGCCGGGGTTTTATGCGGACAATTTTGATGCGGGTGCGTGCGTGCCGCTGGCGGCGCGGGATCTGGCGGAGGCCGCCGGCAAAATCACGATCACGTTTACCCCTGCGGACGGCGGGGAGGAGACCACGCGGGTGGCGTCACCGGCGGACCTGGCGGTGTTGCGCGCGCCGGGCGAGGCGGGATTCTTCACGGTGAATCGCGGCGAAACCGGGCTGGTGCGCGGGGCGGCGCAGTTTGCCGATGCCCGTCAGGGCGACTTCAGGCGCGCGGAGACGTTTGACAGCGGGCGCGGACCGGAGGCGCGGGCGGCGTGGGAACGGGCGACGCGGCCGGATCCGTTGACGTCGGTGTGGCTGGTGCTGCTTGGCGGGCTGTTGCTGGCGAGCTGGTGGCCGGCTGGAAAACAAGGAGGACGCGCACCATGACGTTTGGATCCCCGGAATGGTTTTTTCTGGTGCCCGCGCTGATCGCGCTGGGCTGGCGGCGGCGTGGATGGCGGTTGCACGAACCGGTGCGGGCGGCGGCGTTGATCTTGCTGGTGCTTGCGCTGGCGGACCCGCGGCTGCGCATCGGCGGGAGCGGGCTGGATGTGTGGGTGTTGATGGATCGATCGGATTCCGTTGCCGCGCAGGCGGCGTCGCAAGCGCCCGAGGTGGCGGCGATCCTTGAGCGGGCGAAACGCAGCGAGGACCGGGTGTTTTACATCGATTATGCGGTGGATGCGGTGCGGCGCGATCAAGGCGACCCTGTGCTGCGCGGCGGCACGCAGCGGACCCGCACGGACGTCGCACTGGAGTTTGCGCTGGCGCAATTCGCCCCGGACCGCGCGGCACGATTGCTCGTAGTGAGCGACGGATACGCGACGGCGTCGTTGGGAACGACCGCGGAGAAGGTGCTGCGCAGCGGGGTGCCGCTCGATTATCGCCTTTCGGGGGGCGAGGGTGGACCGGATTACCGGGCGGGGCAGGTGGAGGTGCCGTCACGCGTGCTGCCGGGCGAGGCGTTTCTGGTGGAGTTTTCCATCGCCGGAAATGTTGACGGAGCGGTTCCCTGGGAGGTGTCACGCGAGGATCGCGTGGCGGCGCAGGGCGTGGCCCAGGTGCGCGGGGGCGTTGCGCATGTGCGGCTGACGGACCGGCTCGGCGGAAACGGTGCGGTGCGTTATGTCGTGCGGGTGAAGCCGGCGCAGGATGCGCATCCGGAAAACAACCAGGCGGACGCGTGGGTCGAGGTGGCGGGAGGTCCGCGCGTGGTGCTGGTCACGAATTATCCGGACGATCCGCTGGCGGCGCTGTTGCGCGCGCAAGGGCTCGCGGTCGACCTGGTGACGGAGCCCGGACGACTCGTGCCGCCCTCGCTCACGGGGGCGCGGCTGGTGGTGATCAACAACGTGCCGGCGAGCCGGGTGGCCCCGGAATTCCTGGGGGCGCTGGAGTTCTTTGTGCGCGAGCAGGGCGGCGGTTTGCTGATGGCGGGCGGGCAAAACAGCTTTGGTTCGGGCGGGTATTTTTCGTCGGCGATCGACCCGTTGCTGCCGGTGTCGATGGAGTTGCGCAAGGAGCACCGCAAGCTGGCCACGGCGATGTCGATCGTGCTGGACCGCTCGGGCAGCATGGCGGCGAGCGCGGGGGCGGGCGTGACCAAGATGGATCTCGCCAACTCCGGGACGGCGCGCGCGATCGAGTTGCTCGGCGAATTCGACGCCGTCTCGATCCATGCGGTCGACTCGGCGCCGCATGAGATCGTCGGGCTGGCGCAGGTCAGCGGAAATCGCGGGCGCATGATTGACGCGGTGCGGCGCATCCAGAGCACGGGTGGCGGCATCTATGTTTATGAAGGGCTCAAGGCGGGCTGGGCGCAGTTGAAGAAGGCGGAGACGGGCCAGCGGCATTTGATTCTGTTTGCCGATGCGGCGGATGCGGAGGAGCCGGGAGACTACAAAAACCTGCTCGAGGAAATGCGCGCGGAAGGTGCGACGGTGAGCGTGATCGGCCTCGGGTCGCCGACGGACAGCGATGCGGCGTTCTTGCGCGACGTGGCGGAGCGCGGGGGCGGGCGGATTTTCTTTAATGCCAACGCGGGCGACCTGCCGGAGATTTTCGCACAGGAAACGGTGTCAGTGGCTCGGTCGGCCTTCATCAAGGAAGTCACGCCGACGCTTGGCACGCCGGGCTGGACGGAGATCGCGGCGCGCACGCCGCAGTGGCCGGCGGCGGTGGACGCCTACAATCTCGGTTACCTGCGACCCGAGGCGACAGCGTCGCTGGTGACGACGGACGAGTATCAGGCGCCGCTGGTCGCGGCGTGGGCGCGGGGCGCGGGACGGGTGGCGGCGGTGGCGTTTCCATTGGGCGGGCCGCATTCGGACCGGGCGCGGGCGTGGCCGGGTTACGGCGATTTTGTGCAGACGCTCACCCGCTGGCTGGCGGGCGAGGACACGCCTCCGGGCATGGCGTTGCGCACGCGTGTCGACGGTGACCGGCTCGCTCTGGAGCTGCTCTATGATGACACATGGGCGGCACGCGTGGCGCAGACTCCGCCGGTGGCGATGCTGGCGGTGTCGGGCGCCGATCGCAGCAAGGATGAGGTGCGGCCCCTCGTGTGGGAGCGGATCGAACCGGGTCGGTTCCAGGCGTCGGCAATGCTGGAGCCGGACCGGCGGGTGCGTGGCGTGGTGCGGGTGGGGGCGGCTGCGCTGCCGTTTGGCCCGCTGGCTCCAGGCGGTTCGGCCGAGTGGAGTTTTGAAGCGGAACGGGTGCAGGAGCTGCGGCACCTTTCGATGCGCAGCGGAGGCGTGGAACGTCTCGACCTTGCGTCAATCTGGGATGCGCCGCGCGCGGTGAACTATCGTGGGATTCGCGGCTGGTTGCTCGTCGCGTGGCTCGTGTTGTTGCTGACCGACGCGGCGTTGACGCAGCTCGACGTGTCGCTCCTGCCGCGCCGGCGGTCAGGCGGTTAAGCGGCGGACGGCCACCACTGGTAGAGGAAAAAATAAACGAGCACGCCGGTGATGCTCACGTAATACCAGATCGGAAACACGATGCGCGCCCAGGTTTTGTGGCGTTCGAATTGTCCGGTGATCGCGAGGGAGAAGGTCTTCGGCACGAGGTAGGCGATGCTCATCGCAAGGAGGATATGGGTGATCAGCATCGTGTAATACACGGCGCGGATCGCGCCTTCGCCGCCAAACGGCGTGTGAACTCCGCGGACGAGGACCTTGTGGGTCACGTAGCCGACCAGGAAGATCGCCGAGACCACGCCGGCCGACAGCATGAACGTGCGATGAACGTGGGCGTTTTTGGCCCGGATGAAAATAAAGCCCCCCGTCATCAGCACGGTGGCAAGACCGTTGAGCGCGGCGTTGAAGGCGGGAATGTCGTTGATGGTCACAAGTGAAAAACTCAGGCGAAAAGAAAACGGTCGGCCACCAACGCGCCGAGTTGGAGCGGCAGCCAGCCGATGGTCGTGAAGAAGAGGGTGCGGGCGGTCTTGTCACGATCGGCGGGACGCAGGAACGCCGCGGCGCGGGCGAGAAACCAGACCGCGAGCAGCGCGGTGGCGATTGTGTAGTAGATGCTCCCGAGCCCGAGCGGCTGCGGCAGGAGGCAGACGACGGCGAGTGCGACGGAGTTGACGAAAGACCAGCGGGCGACCTTGCCGCCTTCGCCATCGCGCACGGGCAGCATGGGGAAGTTTACCGAGCCGTAGTCTTTGCGATAAGTCCACGCGATGGCCATGAAGTGGGGGATCTGCCAGAGGAAGAGGATCGCAAACAGGATCCAGCCGAGCGCGGACACGCCGCCGGTTGCGGCCGCCCAGCCGATGAGCGGGGGGAACGCGCCCGCGACCGCGCCGATCTCGGTGGACCAGCGCGACCAGCGCTTCGAGGGCGTGTAGATCGCCAGATACGAAATGATCGTGAGCAGCGCGAAGAACGACGCGGGACCGTTGGTGTAGGTGAACAACACGCCGAGTCCGCCCGCACACAGGCCGGCGCCGAGCACGAAGGCGGAGCCGGTGGCGACTTTGCCGGAAGGAATCGGACGGTCGGCGGTGCGCGGCATGACCGCATCGGTGTCGCTTTCCATCCATTGGTTGAGCGCGGCGACGCCGGCGGCGCAGGCGCACGTGCCGATCACCAATCCCCAGAATTCGGCCGGATGCCAGCCGGGGCGCGCGGCCGCGTAGCCGACCAGCGTGGTGATGACCGACAGCGTGCTGAGGCGCGGCTTGGTCAACTCAAGGTAGTCGCCAAAGCGGGCCTTGGGCGCGGTGTTCTCCATGAGGGCGGCGGCGGTCATGCGGTGGTGGGGGCGGCGGTGGTTTCGCGACGGATGATCGCGTCCCGATACGACCACCAGGCGACGGTGAAGACCACCGCGAAAATACTGACGCCTCCGATCACGTGCGCAGTGGTGTAGTAAGGGCCGCGAATCGTCCACACGGCCATGGCGCCGAGGAAAATTTGCAACGCGAGCAATGCGACGATCAGTCCGGCGGCACGTTTAAAACCGCGTCCGACGTCCGGAGAACGCCAGAGGGAAACCGCCAGCCATGCGAGTGCGACCGTCAGCACGGCGGCGAGCACGCGGTGGGTGAAATGGATCGCCACGCGGAAGTCCCACTCCTGCGGAATGAGCCCGCCGGCGGGGGTGAGCGGGAACGTGGGGATGGCGAGGCCGGCGTTGTTGTGACGCATGACCGCCGCAACGATCAGTTGAACGAAAACGAGCAGCGTGCACACCACCGCGAGGCGGCGGATTTTTAGCGGAGTCGGGGCGGTGCCTTCGGGTGCGCCTTCTATCCACGGACGCGATAACCCGGCCGCGATGGCAAACAGCACGCAGACATAAACCTGTGCGAGGATGCCGTGCGGGATGCGCAGCATCTGTCCGAGCGACATCTCGAAGCCGGGCACCGCGAGGGAGTCGAGCAGCACGCGTTTGCCGCCAAGGATGCCCTGGATGATCACGATGAAGAGGGCGGCCCAGCCAAGACTGCGCAGCCAGCCGCGGCCCTCGCGCACTTGCAGCCACACAACCAAGGTGATCGCAAGCAGGCCCATGACGGTGCCGAAGAGGCGGTGCGAGTGTTCGGCGAACTTGTCGATCTCGGTCAGCCAGCCTTCGGGGTTGATCGAGCCATTGGACAAGGGCCAGTCGGGGAACGCCATGCCCGCGTGGATGCTGGTCGTGAAGGCCCCCAGGGTCACGACGGCGAACACCCACGCGGCGCCGAGCGCGGCGAACCACGCGAGGCCGGGCTTGTAGGAAGAGGTGCGGGAAGTGGTCTTGATGGCGGTCATCAGGCTGCGTTGTGGCGCAGGGAAGGGAAATCACTACCTGCCGCAAAGCCTTTGACAAATTTTTCCTCGGGGGAATCCGTAGGTATATGGTTTCTTCCCGGTCACGACCCTTGCTGCTAATGGCAGCCGTCTCGTTCCTCCTGTTGTTCTCCGCTTGCAAACCGGGCGGCTCTGCGGGCCCGGCGGGCACGGAGACTTCAAAAGAAAAGCGTTATCCGCTCACCGGCGAGATCATCAAGGCCGACCCCGAGCGGCTCACCTTGCTCGTGAAGCATGACGAGATCCCCGGTTACATGCCGCCGATGACGATGGAGTTTTCCGTGACCTTGGGCGACGTCGCCAATGCCCGCGAAGGCCAGCGCATCCGGGCCGAGCTGGTGGAGCGCGAGGATGGGGAGTTCGTCCTGGAAAAAATCTGGCCGGTCGACCCGGTGGCGGACGCGCAGGTGGGGACGGCCGGCGGGGCGTTGCGCCAGGACACCGCGATTCGCGGGCGCCGCGCCTACCGTGAGGTGGGAGAGAACCTGCCCGATTTCGCCCTCTACGACCAGACCAGCAAGGTCGTTTCGCCCGCCCGTTTTCGCGGCAAGCAGGTCATGTTGAATTTCATCTACACGCGCTGTCCGGTCGCGACGATGTGTCCGCTGGCCACCGCCAACATGACCGCCGCCCAGCGCAAGGCCAGGGAGGCGGGCGTGACCGACGTCGAGTTTATCTCCATTACGCTCGATCCCGAATACGACACGCCTGGCGTATTGCTCACCTATGCGAAGCAACGCGGCATCGATACGGGCAACTTCTCGTTTCTCACCGGCCCGGAGAGCGCGATCAAAGATCTGCTCACCCAGTTCGGCGTGATTGCAAACTTCGATGGCAGCATCCTCCAGCACACCGTTTCGACGCTGTTGATCGATGCGCAGGGAAAAATCATCTGGCGCGCCGACGGCAGCCAGTGGTCGCCCGATGAATTTGTGCGGAAGATGAAGAGGCCTTCGTCATGAGCACCGCTCACATTGAATCCGCGTCGCCCTGCGCGCCTCTCCGTTGGCGACAAATCGTGTGGATCAGTGTCGCCGCGCTCGCACTCTACATCGGCTTTCGCCTGCTGCCGACCGGCACCAACCTGCATCAGCTCGACTTCGACACGCGCGGCCAGGGGATGGTCGAGATGTGCGACCCGGCGAATCCGCAGTTTGTGGCCGTGACCACTGCGCGTTCTCCGGTGACGATGACTTTGAGCGGGGACATTCCCGCCACGCCCGGTCGGGAGGCCCGTCTTACGCTCGCGCTCGCCACCTCCACCGGCAAACCGGTGGGTCCGGCCGACCTGCTGGTGCAACACACGCGCAAGCTCCACCTGCTAGTGATCGATCCCACGTTGCGCGACTATCAGCACATCCATCCGGAGCCGGGCGCAAAGGACGGTGAATGGACCTTTACGTTGACCCCCCGGCTCGCGGGCACCTATCGCGTGTTCGCCGATTTTGTTCCCGTGCCCACCGGACGCAGCCTTTACGCCGGGGCCAACCTGCCCGTCGCAGGCGAGGTGGCGGTCAACATGAACATCCTGTCGTGGGAGGCGGAGGTGGAGGGCTATCACTTCAAGCTCACGCCTTCCGCCCCCGTGCGAGCAGGCAAAGCCGCCGAACTCGCGTTCACCCTTGCGCGACCCGATGGCGGGCCCGTGCCCTTGGAACCGGTGATGGACGCCTACGCGCATCTGGTGGCGTTCGACTTGGGCAACAGCGGCTTTGCGCACCTGCATCCGAAGGAGACCTCGCTTACTCCGCCGCCCGATACAACGCGTCCCACGCTCACGTTTCAGATCACGATTCCCGATCCGGGCGTGTATGTGATCTGGGCGCAGGTGAAGCTCGCCGGCCGCGAGGTGTTCGCGCCGTTCTGGTTTGAGGTCGCGCCAGCGCTGTAAATTCGGGGCTCTGAGCGTGAGCTCAGAGCATTTCAAAGAAAGTCATGGCCGTCGGATTGTAGCCACGCCCGTGCCGGGCGTGTTCCGTGATGCATCCCTGATTTCGAGCCACGCGGCCGACACGGCCGCGGCTACACCATCCCCAAGCCTCCTTCGGTCTACGCCTCCTCGCAGGACGGACGGCGTGGGCGCCCATATGAGAAAGATTTCCGCTGCATGCCATGGCTGGGGTGGTGGGGGGCCCCTAGCTTGAGTTTTCATATGTCCAACGCCGCCTCGGCGATTAATCGCTTTCTGCTTTCGAACGAGCTGACCATCGCGACCAACCCTTGTGTGAGCCTTGATTTCTGCCTCGATTGGGCCTCGTTGTCCGCGAAAGTGAAGGCCGGTTCAACCGAGGTGAAGACTCATGCCGCCAGCCGCTTCGAGACGGCCGCCGGAGCCTGGACGCTGATCGAGGACGCACAAGGCAACCACGGCTGGTTGCTGGATGCGAAAAGCGCCGGCGTGGCGATCGGCACGCTGGCCGGCGGCGTCGCGCTTGGCTCGGGCCACGCCATGTTGTTTCCGGCGACCTGGACGAATCTCCTGCGCCTTAAAAACCTCGTTCAGGAACACGATGCCGGCTCCACGATTTTCCCGATCGCCGCGCCCGCGCTCGGTCGAGGGACGCTCGGGATCGGTGCGCGTTTCACCACGCTGCACTGGCCGGCGGTCGAATGGGCGATGGCCGCGCTGGGAATCGGCGTGACCGCCAACCAAAACTCCATTCCGCGCGAGCTGGTTTACGATGTGAACGCGATGCTCGAGGGACGGCTGGACACCGTGCCGTTTCCCTTCATCGGCACCTCCGTGCCCGAGGGGCATCAAGGCCAGAGCGTCGAGGGCATGAGCCACGGGTGCGTGTTGTCGAAGCTCAAGACCGGGTTCCATCAGCGTAGGATCGCCTGGAGCTTCAATGCCGACCATCAACCCATCGGCGGCAAATTCGATGTGCGTGAGGATGCACTCGTCGAAGGATGCCTGCTCGCGAGTTATATCACGTTCGATCTCTCGCCCGAACTGGCGCAGACAAAACCGCCCGCCAATCCGGCTGCGTGGGTCGCGGCCAATGTCGATGCTTCGCTTGTCGGCACGGTGCGCGCCCGCGTTGCCGCCGCCGGCCTCGTGATCAATGAAGTCGAGTTTGCCCACCTGCTGGCCCAGGTCTGGCCGTCACTTCAGAAGATGAAACGCCGCGATGAAAAATACCAGTCGGTGCGGGAGCGGGCGTTCACGACGACGGCGGGTCGCGCCTATCTGCGCGAGTTATCGATCGACGAACTGCCCGGCCTCACCACGCCGGAGACGACGGCGATCATGCTCGCGCTGTGCGAGGCGCTCGGGATGAAGATCCATTTCGTCGCGCCCGCCTTTGGCTTCCAGAAGAACATGCCGTATCCGGACAACGTCGCGTTGCGCGCGCTGATCGAAAAACAATGGGCGGTGTGCAAGGCGTTCGACGCGAGCATCGGGTTTCACTCGGGGTCCGGAAAATCCGCCGAGAACTATCAGGTGATGGGATCGGTCACGGGAGGACGCCTCGAAATCAAGACCAGCGGACGCTACACCTACGAGATGGGCCGCGCGTTGTCTGCCTCGAAGCATCCGGCGGATCAGGCGCTGTGGCGGGACTGGTATGCGTTCACGGTCGAGCTGGCGGTCAAGGGGGCGTTCAGCGCCGATGAAACCGAGCGCAAGTTTGCCCGCGTGTTTGTGACCGATGCGCTGACGCTGGAAAAACACCCGGCGGGTGAAACGGCGTTTGCCGACGAGCGGACGATGCGCGCGGCGCTGGCGGCGCTTACGCCGAGTCCCGAGCACATGTTCTGGTTCGAATATAATTTCCTCTACGTGCTGGCGGGCGACGGACGTGCCGAAAAAGTCGCGCTCGGCGATCACACGGCGGCGGGTTACCGGCAGCGCGCGCGTTTCTACGCGATCAGCGACGAAGGCCGCCTCAACTATACGAAGAACGTGGCGGGTTATATTGTGTTCCTCGCGGAGAACACCGGCTTGGTGCCGGCGGAGCGTTGTGCACGGGCGCGCGAACGTCTGGCGGAAGCTTCGACGCTCGAAACCCTGCTGGCGCAGATCGCAAGTTAAGGCAGGTCGGCGTCAATCGTTTCCGTTGGACCAGAGGCGGATGATCCGGAGGTTTCGTGTTCACACGATTTCACGGTGACCCTGTCGTAGAACCCTACTGGCCAACCCAGTTTGTCACTCAATAAGTGACGAGCTGGATTGATGGAAATCAGGCAGTGTAAGAACGGCTGAAAGTTTCTTCTGAGGTCTTCAGTGGATACGACGAATCCGCCGGTGCTGCGGCAACTCGTTCCACTGCGTCCTTGATCCGTGCGGGTTTCGCAGCGAAAAGACCTGCATCAACCTCGGCCCTATCAAAGAAATACTTTTCGTCGGAGTGGTTCTACTCGTGGCGACGAGTTCGGCGGAGATTTCGTCGCCGAGGTTGACCGGTGGGCCGATCGTGCAGGTATTCACGGAAAGGGATTTGCCGGCGCATCCGCACACCCGTTCGGTCGCCATCCATCCGACCGGCCTTGTCTATGTCGGCACGATCGAGGGCTTGATGGAATACGACGGGCGATCCTGGACATTGATACCGGGGACCGCGGGCATGATCGTGCATAACGTAGCGACGTCCATGTCCGGTCGGATATTCTACTCCGGTAGCGATGTTTTCGGCGTGCTCGAACCGGATGAGCACGGCGTGCTCGTCGCGCGGCCTCTGCAGGGTGCGCTGCCCGTCGCCGACCGCGGAGTCGGACACGTCCTGCGTCTGGTGGTGGCGGGCGAGGACGCATGGTTTGCCACGCAGGGGCCGCGTTCGGCGCTCGTCCGCGTGGACGTGGAAAACCGCATCACCGCGCTGCCGCTGGACGGTCGCTGCACCGCGCTTTTCGTTCACGAGGGACGGCCGCATTTCGTCACGCCCGCCGGCGCCTGGCGCATCGAGAACAGCGCGATCGAACCCGTGGCGGCGTCCACCGCGTTGCGGACGGCGGGAATTCTTTCGCTTTGGCCAGGGGCCGACGGCGCGACGTGGATCGTCAGCGCCGACGGTTTGCGGAGGTGGGTGGGCGGCGAGGCACCGTTGGTGTCAGAAGAGGTGCGAACGACGCTGGCGGGAGACCGCGTCACCGCCGGCTGCCCGGTGGGCGACGGGCTTTTTCTACTGGGGACGGATGCGAACGGGCTGCTCCTGGTGGGCACCGACGGCCGTATTCGAGCTCGCCACGGCCGTGATGATCGCGAGGTGCCAACCAGTGGAAAGATTTCCTCGGTCGCCTGCATGTCGCGACGACCAAGGGAGTGTTGGTGCGGGACCAAACGGACGGACGTTTCATGCTCCTGCCGCAGGGCGGCATCGACGCGTGGTCGCTTGTGCCAACTGAAGACGGGCTGATCGTCGCGGGCGACGACCTGCGGCTGCTCAAGCCTGACGGCGGCCTTGAGATGATCGATGAACGACGCCTGGGTTTTCGAGCCGCCCTGCGGCTGCGGCGCGAGCCCGACCGCCTGGTTGCGAGCACCGGACCAGGCGGGTTGTTGCGACTCTATCGCCGGGAGACGGGGGCGGACGGCGCCGGGCACTGGCGCTTTGAGGCGGAGGTTCCCAACGTGCGGATGCCCTTGTATCCGTTGGTCGAGGACGAGGCGGGCTGGCTGTGGGGCACGCGTAACCGGCTCGAACTTGTGCGCCTGGATTGGCGCGCGGGCGTGCGCCTCGACGCGAAGCCCGAACGCATCGGTCCGGGGCGTGGGTTGCCGGAAGCCGGGCAGCCTACGTTCCGCATCTGGATCTTTGAATTGAATGGACGGGTGGAGGCGTGCAACTGGCAGGGCCTCTGGCGCCATGACCCGGACGCGGATCTTTTCCGGGCCGAGGATCGTATCGCCGGTCTTGATCCGAGCCGGTGGTCGAGGGGTTTTCCTCTGTCCGACGGATCGCTCTGGATGGCAAACACGCGTCTTGAAGACGCGGCGGCGCTCGCCCGTCGCACCGGCCCGGATCGCTGGCGCCTTGAACCTCTGCCGCGCAGCGGACTCGAGTCCATCCGCCCGACCGCCGTGGGCGACGACCCGCCCGCCGGCGCTTGGTGGATCGGGCACCTCGGCATCGCCGCATTGGAAAAAACGTGGCGAGAGCCCGTTCCGCCCCCGCCGGCCGCCCTCGTGCGTGGCGTCACGACGGATAAAGGCCACATCGTCTGGGGCGGCGCGGGGAAAGCGCGCGACGGCGTGTTGGCTCCAGACGAGGCGTCGATTCACATTTCATTCGCCGCGCCGTTCTTCCAGACGGATAGCGACGGCCGGCTGAACATCACCTATCGCACCCGATTGGATGGTGTGGATTCGGATTGGTCGGCCTGGGGGAGCGGCGCACGACGCGACTACTCAAACCTACCGCCGGGCACGTTTCGTTTTCGGGTGCAGGCACGCGACGAGGCGGGACGTGCGGGGAGCGAGGCGGTGTTCCCGTTCACGCGTCTCGCGCCGTGGTGGCGCACGCCATGGGCTTGGAGCGCTTACGTCCTGCTGGGCGCGGCCGGAATCGGCGGAATCGTCCACCTACGCACGCTCCGTCTGCGGGCCAGGGCCCAGGCTTTGGAAAAAATAGTGGCCGAGCGCACCGCGACGCTGCTCCTGCAGAACAAGGAGCTGGCGCGCCTGCACAGACTCGAGCTGGATCAAAAAACGGCCGCGCGCCTGGCGGAGGAGCAAGCCCGGCTCGAGACGCTCCGCTATCAGCTCAACCCGCACTTTCTTTTCAACGCACTCGCGTCGCTTAACGCCACGCTGCCGGCGGACGCCGGGGCGGCGCGCTCCATGTTGGCGCGGTTGTCTGAATTTTGCCGGACCACGCTCTATCGCGGCGATGAACGCGAGCTCACCACGGTCGGCGAGGAGCTGCGGCAACTCGGCGCCTATCTCGAAATCGAAAAGACACGCTGGGGCGATCTGCTTGAGATCGGGATTAATTGTCCGCCCGATTTGGAGAAGACCCCGCTACCCTACTTCCTGCTCCTCCCGCTGGTCGAGAACGCCATTAAATACGGCCGGGCCACCAGCGCCGACTGCATTGGCGTGCGGATCGAGGTGCGGCGGGAAGACGATGCCGTGCTCCTTCTGGTCTCTAACACCGGCGAATGGATCGCACCCGATGACAAACGCCCGGAGTTGCCCTCGCTTGGCATCGGCCTTAAAAATCTGCGGGAACGTCTCGAGCGGTATTATCCCAAGACGCATCAGCTCAAATTTTCCCATGACGACGGCTGGGTGAGCGTCATCCTTCGCCTGCAAATCACCGCCCCATGAATGTCCGCCCCTCCATTCGCACCCTGATCGTGGATGACGAGCAGACGGCACGAATCGATCTGCGCACCAAGCTCGCCCTTCACCCCGAAGTGCTGATCGTCGGCGAGGCCGCCACCCTCCGCGCCGCTCGCGCGCTGCTGCTTGAGGCGACCTACGATCTGCTCCTGCTCGATGTGCAGCTCATCGGAGGCGATGCGTTTCAACTCGTCCCCGACGTGCGTCCGGGCGCGCGCATCATCTTTGTGACCGCGTATAACGAACACGCGGTGCGCGCCTTTGAGATCAACGCGCTCGATTACCTGTTGAAACCCGTGGATCCCGCGCGGCTCGCCCGCGGACTGGCGCGACTTTCGCATGGTCATTCGCCGCCGGAGGACGATGCACCCGCGGCGCGAACGGGTGGCGTGGTGGGCCTCGACGACACCCTTTACCTGCGCTCGGGCGCCCAAGCCCGCTTTGTCCGGGTCGGACAAATCCGGGCGATTAGCTCCCAAGACAACTATTCCGAAGTGTTGCTCGACGACGGCACGCGACTGCTTCTGCGCAAGAGCCTGAAAGAGTGGGAGGATTCGCTGCCCGCCGACGCATTCTTCCGGGTGCATCGGACGCAGATCGTCAATCTCACCCACGTCGTGCGCTATCAACGAGACACCGAGGAGCGCACTCACCTTTTTTTCGACGGGATCGGCGGGCCGGTCATCTCCAGCCGGCACCGGTGGAATGAGCTGAAAGATCGGTTGGCCGCGCTGCACGGGGCTCCTCATTCCAAGCCGAGCGCACCCTGAGATTACGCGGCGTGAGCCGGGGCTCGCCCCTTGGAGGCATGCGGCCGGCGGTCTTTTCCTCCATTCGCCACACGCGCACCTCCATTCGCCACATGCAGATGGACGGCTATGTGTAAATTAGTTGTCAATCGACGAAGCGACTGCGTTCAGAAGTTACGCAAGAGCCTTATATTAAAAAACAAACATGAACACGTTCTCTTCGGCTTTTCGCCGCTTCCTGATCACATCCGGTGCCATTGCCGCACTGTTCTCCTCCAGCGCCTCCGCCCAATTGATTTTGAACGGAAGTTTCGAGAGCCAAACCGACGCCACGTTCGCGACCGCCACGACCACGCCGAGTTCCAGTGTGTTCTCCAACTGGTTCATTGCCACCTCCAGCGGGACGAGCTTGTTCCAGATCGCGAGCACGAACGCCGACAGCGGTTTGTTCCCCAACGCGATCGACGGCTCGTTGTATATGACCATGAACGGAGGGCAAACCACCGCCGGCGTCGGCCGGATCTATCAGGATTTCGCGACGACGGCCGGCCAGTTCTATGAAGTCAGCTTTACCGCCGGGCGCGGCAGTCCCGGCGCCGGTCTCATCGGTGTCCAAGGCGATGTGTTCAACGTCGTCGATGGCAGCACCAGCGGGGGCTCGCTGGGGACCGCGTCCTCCTCCAGTTCCACCTCCGGTTCGACCTTCTATGTCGAAACCACGTTTGGTTTCACCGCCACCGGCACCACGTCGCGCCTGATCTTCAGAGACATCTCCGCCGTCACCAACTCGGTGGATGCTCTGCTGGACGACGTGCGCGTCAGCGCCGTGCCCGAGCCTGCCTCCTCGGCGGCGCTGGCCGGCGCGGCGTTGCTCGGTCTCGCGACTCTGCGTCGCCAGCGTCGCGCCGCCGCTTGATCGGGCGGGCGGCCTGCGCCCCGCACGTGTCGAGTCAGTCGGGCGCCGTCCTGTTTTCGGGACGGCGCTTTTTTGCGTGCCCGGAGAGACGATTGATGAGGTGTTCAGCCACCAATCGAGAATAATAGGACGAACTCATGTGGAAACTGGAGGCTGCGGGTCGTTGCTAGCGCATGGTTTGGTTCCGTTTTCATTCTTCATAAAGTCCAGAACGGGGTTCAGGATGGATTTCGACTTCAAGCCGAGGAGGACTGAAAAAGCCCCAGCCTCTTCTTCTGTATAAAGTCCGGATAAGTAAAGAGTGCCTCCGCATGCCGCATCATGGAATGTGACTAACGGAACGAGCGGGTGGCCGCGCCGGTAAGCGATGAAATGGTCGTAAAAACTAGGGATGTCTTTCTGATGGAGCACATCGTCAGGGAGCTCGAGAATTCTATCGATGCAGGACTCGGTGATGGAGAACTCGAAAGCACAGCCGTCTGGGTGTTCCGATCGGTTGGCTTCAAATGAAGTGTAGAACTGGGGGAGTTCCTGCCTTTTGATTCCGCCCAATCTCAACAATGCCTCCCTAAGCGATTCAGTGGGCTCGTATGCTGCAAAGACTATAATATCACCGGTTTTTAGTAGTTTGGTTACTGCGGAAAGGAAATCTCTGGGTGCGGGGGCTCCTTCTACTTCCCATACGTCGATCGTTTTAAGCGGGATATCCATTTTTATTCTGCCAACGTTTCGATCAGACATACGGAGCCTGTATTATCGAACTCATGGAACTTGGACGGCATTGTCTATAGCTGCTGGTTGGGCTTCGTGATTTTATTTCTTCTCCTTCTGAAGACGTGCCCAAACAGCCTCGATGATGATCATCGATGCATCGTCCGGATGCTTTGCCTTGCAGTCGTCCATCAGTGCGCGATTCCCGCGCCATAGCCCGAAACTATTCCGAATTCCTGTGCCCCAACCATGATGAAACTGAATCAACTCATCTTTCGATGTCTCTCTGATGATCTTCCGATCTTTCTCGGGCATCGTCGATAGGATGCGTATAACAGCCTCGTCGACCGTCTTGGGCCAGCTCTTCTTTTCTTCCTCAAACTTCGCCGCTTCTTCCCTGGCGTCTTTCGATGGTGCGGGCGTCGGCGCTGCGAATGCCATTAAAGCGGTGAAGGCAAGAACACAAAGGATGCGGAGAGGTTTCATATTAGAAGGGACTTGGAATGACTCTCCGGCTGGAATGCTTTGTGGCTGATCACACGAAATGGACTTTGCTGTGAGCACGTTGTGGGTTGTGCGAGTTGTTGGCGAGGCCTTAGCCGTGTCCATGCAGTCGAGGCGGAACGCGGTGCGGCGCAGCCGCTCCGAGCCAGCGTGTTGGGGGCAGCGCGCTCCCCCTGATCGAAGCTGGCGCAACAATCCCGGCATAGCTTCGGTATTTTGGTATCGTCCGAATCCCTTATCAGTGGCGATTGGCGCTGTCGGCGGCTCGCTTTTGATCGAGGCGGACCAGCACAGCCAGGACCAAGGCTACAGCGAAGCCGATGGATCCGTAGCGGAGGGTGCCTTCGAAGCCTCCCGTGTGGGCTCGCACCGCTGCCGTGAGCAGGGGGCCGGCGACGCCGGCGGCGGACCAGGCGGTGAGCATGTAGCCGTAGATGATGGCGAGGTTCTTCGTGCCGAAAAGGTCGCTCAAATAGGCGGGCATCGTTGCAAACCCGCCTCCGTAACAACTGATGATCAGGAACAGCGTTGCTTGAAATAGAAACGGATGGGTGATCAACGGCAGTGCGAAAAAGGCCAGGCCCTGGATGATGCAAAACGCCATGAACGTCGCGGGGCGTCCGACGACGTCGGAGAACGATGACCAGCCAATGCGACCGAGTCCGTTGAACAGGCCCATCAGTCCGACCATCGCGGCGGCCTGCGTTGCGCTGAGTCCGGTAATTTCCTGCGCCATCGGCGAAGCGGCCGAGATCACCGCGATGCCGCAGGTGACCTGGATGAAAAACAACAACCACAGCAGGATGAATCGCGGGGTCAGCACGGCTTCGCGTGCGCTCAGGTCGGCGGCAGGTGACCGGTTTGATGGAGTGGTGACGTCTTTTTCGGTGGCAGGGGCGTGCGGACGCACCTCCGGTGGCGTGGACGTCGCCGCTCCGTCGATCCAGCCATCGGGACGCCAGCCTTCAGGCGGGGCGGCCAGCACGCGGGCGCTCCGCATCATCACGATAAAATAGCCTCCGCCCAAAATGAAAAAGGTGTTCGCGAGTCCTGCCGCCGCAATCAAACGCACTGCCAGCGGTCCGGCGAGCAGCGCGCCGAATCCGAAGCCCATGATCGCGAGTCCGGTGGCGAGTCCGCGGCGGTCGGGAAACCATTTCACCAGTGTCGCCACGGGCGTGATATAACCGACGCCCAAGCCGATGCCGCCGATCACGCCGTAGCCAAAATAAAACAATCCGGGCGAGCGCAGGGTGATCGCGAGGCCCGTCAGCAGCAGGCCGCCGCCATAGCAGGCCGCCGCGATCATGCCGCTTTTGTGCGGCCCCCAACGCTCGACGAAGCGTCCGAGGAATGCGGCCGAAAGTCCGAGGCAGGCGATCGCCAGGCTGAAGGCCAGGGTCACTTGCTCGTAGCGCCAGCCGAGCGCAGCCATCACGGGCTTGGTGTAGACGCTGTAGGCATAGACGGCGCCGATGGAGCCATGAATGCCCACCGCCGCGGCGGCGACCAGCCAGCGGGTGAGGGAAGTGATGCGCGGTTGCACGGGCGTCGAGTTAGGTCCCGGCAGCCGGCGGCGCGATGATTTTCATGCCGCAGGGTAATTTGCCAAAATATGCGCAAGAAATGACCGGACATGCGCCTCGGTCCGGAGCGATTTGAGGCAAACTGGCGGCCACTCTTTGCTCCCTATGCAACTTCTCGAAAAACCGTCCTCCGTCTCCGTATCCGCACCGCACTCTCCGTGGCGCACGTTTGCCACCGGTCTTTGGAACGACCGGGTCAACGTGCGCGATTTCATCCAGCGCAATTATCGTCCTTACGAGGGCGAGGGTAGTTTTCTCAACGGTTCGACGAAGCGCACGGTGGAACTCTGGGGGCAGATCCGCGAGTTGCTCGCCCGCGAGCGCCGTGCGGCCGGCGGCATGCTCGATCTGGATACCGCGGTGATTTCTGGCATTTGCTCCCATCCGCCCGGCTATATCGATCGCAACTTGGAAGTGGTCGTGGGACTCCAGACCGATGCTCCCTTGAAACGCGCCTTCATGCCCTTTGGTGGATACCGCATGGCCGCCGCGGCGGTGGAGTCGGCCGGCCGCACGGTGGACCCTGCGACCACCGCGATTTTTAAACACCGCAAGACTCACAACGAAGGCGTCTTCGATGCCTACACCCCGGAGATCCGCTTGTGCCGCTCGGTCGGCATCATCACCGGCCTGCCCGATGCCTACGGACGCGGTCGCATCATCGGTGATTACCGCCGTGTCGCCCTCTACGGCATCGACCGTCTGGTCGCCGACAAAAAGGAACAACTCGCCCAGGCGACCGCCGCCGGCCTGACCGCCGAACTCATTCGCGATCGCGAGGAGCTTTCCGAGCAGATCCGTGCGCTCGGGGAATTGCGCACGATGGCCGCCGATTATGGCTGCAACGTGAGCCGCCCCGCCACCAACGCGACCGAGGCCGTGCAATGGACCTACCTCGCTTATCTCGCCGCGGTGAAGGAGCAAAACGGCGCAGCGATGTCCATCGGACGCATCGCCACGTTCCTCGATATCTACATCGAGCGCGACCTTGCCGAAGGTGTTCTCACCGAATCCGCCGCGCAGGAGCTCATCGACCAGCTTGTGCTCAAGCTTCGCCTGGTGCGTTTCGCGCGCACGCCGGAATATAACGAATTGTTCAGTGGCGACCCGACCTGGGTGACCGAGTCGCTCGGCGGCATGGGCGTGGACGGCCGCACCCTCGTCACCAAGAGCTGTTTTCGTTTTCTGCAGACCTTGCACAATCTCGGAGCAGCGCCCGAGCCCAACCTCACGGTGCTTTGGGCGGAACGCCTGCCCCAGGGTTTCAAGGAGTTTTGCGCGCGCACCTCGATCGAGACCAGTTCGCTGCAGTATGAGAACGACGACCTGATGCGCGGGTATTGGGGCGACGACTACGCGATTGCCTGCTGCGTCTCGGCCATGCGGGTGGGCAAGCAGATGCAGTTCTTCGGTGCGCGGGCCAACCTCGGCAAAACGCTCCTCTACGCCATCAACGGCGGCGTGGACGAATTGCAGAAGGTGCAGGTCGCCCCGCCGATGACGCCGATCCTGGGCGACGTCCTCGACTTCGACGAGGTCAAGCCGGCCTTCGAGCGGATGATGGGGTGGCTGGCCAGCCAGTATGTGGGTGCGCTCAACATCATCCACTACATGCACGACAAGTATTGCTACGAACGCATCCAGATGGCGCTGCACGATCGTGAAATCCTGCGCACACTGGCCTGCGGCATCGCCGGGCTTTCGGTCGCGGCGGACGCGTTGTCCGCGATGAAATATGCGAAGGTGCATGTCATCCGCGATGACTCGGGTCTCGCCGTCGACTACCGCATCGAGGGTTACTTTCCCAAGTTCGGAAATGATGACGAGCGCGTCGATTCACTTGCGCGCTGGTGCGTCGAAACCTTCATGGCGAAACTCCGCCAGCAGCCGGCCTATCGCGACAGCGTGGTCACCCAGTCGGTGCTCACGATCACGTCGAATGTCGTTTACGGAAAAAAGACGGGACACACGCCGGACGGGCGCCGCGCGGGAGAACCTTTTGCCCCGGGAGCGAACCCGATGCACGGTCGTGACAGTTGCGGCGCGATCGCCTCGATGGCCTCGGTCGCCTCGCTGCCGTATCAGGATTCCCAAGACGGCATCAGCTATACTTTCAGCATCGTGCCGGGCGCGCTCGGCCGCGACGCCCTCGACCAGGTGAACAACCTGAGCGGACTGCTCGATGGGTATTTCGCGTCGGGCGGGCACCACATCAACGTCAACGTGTTTGACCGCGCCACGCTGGAGGCCGCCATGGCCCACCCGGAAAAATACCCGCAGCTCACGGTGCGTGTGTCGGGCTATGCGGTGAACTTCGTCAAGCTCAGCCGCGAGCAGCAGCTCGATGTGATCAACCGCACCTTTCACGGCGCCAAATGAAGACGGGCCTCGAGTCTCCGCCTCCGCCCCCGGACACGCCTGAACCGGTCGCCACCTGCTTTCGCGTGCCGCAGGGGCGGGTGCATTCGATCGAGAGCGCGGGCATGCTCGACGGGCCGGGGATCCGACACGTGATCTTCCTGAGCGGCTGCCCGCTGCGCTGCCTCTATTGTCACAATCCCGACACGGTGTGCGCGGAAAACGGCGGCCTTCGGCATGCCGACCAGTTGATGGTCGATGTCGCCCGCCGGCGGGCGTTTCTCAAAGGTGGCGGCTTGACGATCAGCGGCGGCGAGCCGCTGGCGCAGCCGGGTTTTGTGAAGACCTTGCTCACGGGGGCGAAGGCGCTGGGTCTGCACACGGCGGTGGACACCAGCGGGCACCTGGGGGCGCGGGTGGACGACGAGATGCTCGCGCTTACGGACCTGTGGTTGCTCGACATCAAGTCGTTCGATCCCGTGACCTACAAGCGCGTGACGGGAGTCGACCGCGGGCCGACGCTGGCGTTCGCGCGACGGCTGGCGATACGCAAGCGGCCGATGTGGATTCGCTTTGTGCTCGTGCCCGGACTCACCGATGCGGTGGAGAACATCGAAGGCGTGGCCGCGTTTGTCGTGGGCCTGGGGCCGGCGGTGGAGCGGGTGGACGTGCTTCCGTTTCACAAGATGGGCGAGGCCAAGTGGGAGGCGACCGGACGGTTTTACTCGCTGGGCGCGACGCAACCCACGACGCCTGCGGCCACCGAGGCGGCGCGGGCGATTTTCCGCGCGAAGGGGTTGAAGACGTTTTGAGGAAGGCAACGGGCAAGGCATGCCGCAAGCGGCAGCCCTACCAATTTCACCATGTTCATACCCGGCACCTTTGCCCCGCCTTCCTCGTCACGCGCGACGCGCGTCCTGCTCCTCGGGGCGGGCGAATTGGGCAAGGAGGTGGCGATCGAGCTGCAGCGTCTCGGCTGCGAGGTGATCGCGTGCGATCGCTACGCGGGTGCGCCCGCGATGCAGGTGGCCCATCGCAGCCACGTGTTTTCGATGCTCGATGGTGGTGCGTTGAGGCGGACGATTGCCGAAGAGAATCCCGACCTGATCGTGCCCGAGATCGAGGCCATCGCGACGGACGTGCTGGTCGAACTGGAGGCGGCGGGGCGGCGCGTGGTGCCGACCGCGCGCGCGGCGCGGCTTACGATGAATCGCGAAGGCATCCGCCGACTCGTCGCCGAGGAGTTGAACGTGGCCACGTCGCCTTACCGCTTCGTTGGCTCCGAGCGCGAGGCGCGGGCGGCGGGCGAGGCACTGGGTTTTCCCTGCGTGCTCAAGCCGTTGATGTCTTCAAGCGGACACGGTCAGAGCATTGTTAAAACGGCCGCCGGCATGGCGGAGGCGTGGAGCTATGCGCAGAAGGGCGCGCGTGCACGCACGGGGCGTTGCATCGTCGAAGGCTTTGTTCGTTTTGATTACGAGATCACCGTGCTCACCGTGTCGGCGGTGAATGGCATCCAGTGCTGTCCGCCGGTGGGCCACGTGCAGGTTGACGGTGACTACCGCGAGAGCTGGCAGCCCTGCGCGATGTCGCCGGCGGCGTGGGCGCAGGCGCAGGCGATCGCGAAAAAAGTCGTGGGCAATCTCGGCGGATCAGGCGTGTTCGGCGTCGAGTGTTTTGTGTGCGGGGACGAGGTGATTTTCAGCGAGGTGAGCCCTCGTCCGCATGACACGGGGCTGGTGACGATCGGCAGCCAGATGTTGAGTGAGTTCGCGTTGCATGCCCGCGCGATTCTCGGGTTGCCGGTGCCGCCGATCCGGTTGCTGCGTCCGGCGCACAGCGTGGCGTTACTGGGGAATGGCGACGGTGAACCGGTGATCTCGGGTGTCGCGGAGGCATTGGCGGTGCCGGAAAGCCAGGTGAGGCTTTTTGGCAAGCCGGAGTGCCGCGGTCACCGCCGTCTCGGGGTGGCGGTCGCGACGGGGGAAACGCCGGCGGAGGCGCGCGAGCGGGCACGCGCCGTGGCGGCGGCGATCCGTATCTCGGTGAGTTGAGGGGGAAACGCGGCGGAGCAAGATTGACGGCCGCGTCCTGTCCTGAGGCGCCGAGGTGCGGCGCAAGCGCCGGCCCTACACCCGGGGCGGGAATGGGTTGTGCACTTTAAATTTTGGGAATGGGGCTTTTCTGCTGGTTACCTGAGGAATGATTCCCTAGGGATGTTTACCTCCCCTCGGATAAGCCGGTTTGGATGCCGCATTCGATTTTTCCCCTGCTGATGGCTCGACTAAACGGAAGTATTTGCTTTGCAACTCGCCCGCCCGGATGGCTCCGGGGCGATGGACTGTGTTTCTAATTATGAGAATCCAAGCATGTGTTTTCAGTGTGTTGACGGTGGCCTGGCTTGGTTCGGGTGAGGTTGCCCAGGCGGCGATCAAACTCGACGCCGAGCAAGCGGTGTCGCTTGGCGGTGCGTCCCTGCCGCCCGGCCGCGGGGTGGTGAGCGCCGGAGAAGGTTCGGTGCCGGACACGGCGGCGCGGGCGTTCGACGGGGTGACCCACACCCACTGGCAGGCGAGGGTCGAGGAAGGCGGAACCTGCTGGCTCGAATTCCGGTTCGACGACGACATCTGCTGGCTGCTCACCGAATACACCCTGTGCAACGGCTACAGTGGCGGCAGTCGCGATCCGCAGGATTGGGTGGACGAAGACCTTCCGGGTTCGTCCGAAGGAGGCTTACAACCGCTACCGCCTGACGGTCTCCTCCAATGGCGGCAACATGATCGAGCTCGCCGAGGTGGGCTTCACGGTGAAGGCGCAGGTGTTGCCCCCGACGGAAGTCCTGGCGGAACCCGAGCGGGGTGGCGCGTCGTTGAAATGGGGCGCGGTCGAGACGGCCACCGGTTACACGGTGCGACGCGCGATCGACCGGGCGGGGCCCTATGTGCTCCTGGCCTCCGGGGTGCAGACGCTGCGCTATCTGGACACGGGACCGTTTCAGGACAGCGACACCTCCTACTATACGGTTTCGCCGGAGGTGGCGGGGATCCGGGGGCCATTGTCGGCCCCCGTGGGCGTGGCCACGCCGGTGGCTCCGCCGACCGATTTACGTGCGAAGCTGGGCAATGGAGTGGTGGTGCTGGAGTGGGCACCCTCGCCCCGGGCGGTCGCTTATGTGGTCAGGCGTTCGCTGCTTCGCGAGGGACCGTATACGACGATCGGCTCGCTGATCACCTCGCCGGCCTACACCGATGAAGGGCTGAGTGCGGGCACAGCGTATTATTACACGGTGTGCGGCGTGGCCAACGGCAAGGAAGGCGTCGACACCGCTCCGGTGAGCGCGTTGTTTCCGCCCGGCGTGCCGACCGGCCTGGGCGCCGAGCCGGGCAAGGAGCTGATCACGCTCAAGTGGAACGCGGTTGCACTGGCGGCGAGCTACAAGGTCCTGCGCGCCACGTCGGCCGATGCGCCCAGGGAGGAGGTGGCGGTGATCAAGGGCGACACGACGTTCACGGACCAGGCGGTCGATTTCAAGAAGACCTACTATTATGCGGTCGCCGCCATGAATGAATGCGGGGTGAGCACGGAGTCGACCGTGGTATCCGCGAGTCCGATACGTCCGGCGACGTGGTGGCGGAGGTAGCGCGGTTTCCGTGGAATCGGTTCCCGCCGGTCAACGAGGCGCGTCGCAAGCGACGGCCCTACGGATGAAATTTTGCGGCAATACTCCGGCGGCGGCCGGCGGGCTCAAAACCGCAGGTGCTTCACGGTGAGTCCCTGGTTGATGAGCTGCTTGAGGGAATCGATGCCGATCTTGAGGTGATCCTCCACGTAGACGAGGTCGACAGCCGCGTCGCTCTCGATGGTCTTGACGCCGTCGGGCAGCATGGGCTGGTCGCTCACGAGGAGGAGCGCGCCGGTGGGGGTTTCGTTGAAGAAGCCGGTCATGAAGATGGTGGCGGTCTCCATGTCGATCGCCATGGCGCGGATTTTCTTGAGGTATTTTTTGAAGGCGGCGTCGTGCTCCCACACGCGACGGTTGGTCGTGTAGACGGTGCCGGTCCAGTAGTCGCGGGCATAGTCGCGGATGGTGGTTGAAATGGCCTTTTGAAGCGCGAAGGCGGGCAGGGCGGGGACCTCGGGAGGGAAGTAGTCGTTGCTCGTGCCCTCGCCGCGAATGGCCGCGATGGGGAGAATGAGATCGCCGACTTCGGCGCGGTGTTTGATGCCGCCGCATTTGCCGAGGAAGAGCACGGCCTTCGGGTGGATCGCGCTGAGGAGATCCATCACGGTGGCGGCGGTGGCGCTGCCCATGCCAAAATTGATGATGGTGATGCGGCCGGCGGTGGCGCTCGGCATGGGCTTGTCAACGCCCTGCACTTTCACGCGGTTCCACTTCGCGAAGAGTTTTACGTAGAGCTGGAAATTGGTGAGCAGGATGTAGTCGCCGAACTGATCGAGAGGCACGCCGGTGTAGCGGGGCAGCCAGTTCTCGACGATGCTCCGCCGGCTGCGCAGGGAAGGCGGCGGGAGCGCCGGCTTGGGATGCTGGGCGGCGGGAGACTTCACGGGGCGGAGGAGGTTTTCGCGGGCGGGGCGATTTCCAGGTCCGCGGCGGGGATGGTGTGCTCCCATTGAAAGGCGTTGGACTTGTCGTAGCAACGAATGACGACGGCGCGGGCGTCCTTGGGGCCGGTGAGGCGGAGTTGGCAGTAGTTTTGCGTGCCGACGAGGGTGCCCGGGACGACAAGCGGATCCCTGGCTTTTTCACTGGTGGCGGCGTTCCACGAACCGCTGGAGAAGGGCGATGAGGTGAGTTCGTAGATGGAGCGGTTGTCTCCAAGGGGGCGCCGATAAAGGCCGGTGTGGTGAACGTCGCCGGTGAGGAAAATCACGCCGGTGATTTTGTTCACTTGGATGAAATCGATCAGCTCTTCGCGTTCACGACGGTAGAGCTCGTGGGTTTCGGAGCGGTCTTTCACGGAGGACTGCACGACCTGGCCTCCGGTGACGATGAACTTGAAACGGTAGTTCTTGAGCGCCTTGGCGTGGAGGAGGGATTGTTTGAGCCAGGTGATCTGACGGTCGCCCCAGGCGGTTTTGCGGGGATTTTTTTCCTGGTCGAGCGTGGTGTCGTCACGATGGGTGCGGTCGTCCATCAGGAAAAACGCGGCGTCGCCCCAGACGAACTTGCCGTAGACGCCGGGGTTGTCGGTTTCGCCATAGGTGGGATTGCCCCAGTAGGTCTTGAACGCGGCGAGGGTGACGTCCTTGAACTCGAAGGACTGGTTGGCGTTGTCAGGACCGTAGTCGTGGTCGTCCCACGTGGCGTAGTGGTGCATGGCCGCGTAGAGTTTTTGCAGGTCGGGGGTGGCGCGATCGTGGGAGTAGCGATACCAGATGCCGCTTTCGGAGGAGTAGTCGGCCTCGCGGAGGTAGAGATTGTCGCCGCCCCAGAGCGTGAAGTCGGCGCCGCTTTCGGCCATGTGGCGGAAGATCTCGGTGCCCTTGCCGTAGGGCGTGCCGGGACGATCGTAGGCGGAGTCGTTCAAATAAGCGCAGGAGCCGAAGAGAAAGGAAAAGTCGGGCGGGGCCTTGCGCCATTCCCAGAGGTCGGTGGTCTTGAAGGCGAGCGGGTAGGGGACGGTCTGGAGCTGCCCGTCGATGGTGAGCGTGTAGGTGTAGCTCGAGCCCATTTCGAGGAGCGGGAGGACGAACTTCATCGGTTGTCCGCCGGCGGGCGAAACCCAGGGGGCGGTGATGGTTTTCGAGCGGGCGGTCTCGGGGCGGCCCTCGACTTGGTAGTCGATACGGACTTCGCGGGCGTCCCTGGTTTCAAGCACAATGACGGTTTCGCGGTGCGCACGGTAGCCGAGCATGGGACCGGAGACGAGGGTGCCGGCGGCCGAGGCGAGGTGAGTGGCGACGCAGAGCAGGGCGAAAAACGAAAACAATCGCATGAGGGCACGATGGGACACAGGCCTCTGCTGCGCAAAAAGAAACCCACGGGGCACTCCAATCATGGAAAATGCGCGGAGATGATTATGATTTGCAGGCATGTTGGTTTTAACACACACCGGCTGCCTCGTGATGATTGAATGTATTTCCGACTCCGGTCCGGTGGTCCTGTCGCTCAAAGGGCGGCTCGATTCCACGACGTCCGAGTTGCTGGAAACACAGTTGAGAACCCTGTATGCGGAGGGGCATCGCTGCTTTATCCTGGCCTGTGCCGAGTTGAACTATCTGAACAGCGCGGGCCTGCGTGTGCTGATGGCGGTTCGCAAAACGCTCGCCCAGCATACCCCGTCCGGTGGCATCCACTTGGCGGAGGCGCGGTCGCATGTGCGTGATGTGGTTCAACTCAGCGGACTGGACGGGCTGTTTCCGCTGCATGCCTCCCTGGCAGAGGCGAGGGCGGCGGCCGGAGGCACGATCTGAGCGCTTCACCCGGCAGTATGTGGAAGAACATCGCTCCACTGGTGCATTGGTTCCTTCTGGCCGCAGGCGCGGGTCTGATCAACACGGGCGGATTTCTCGCGTGCCGGCGCTTCGTGAGCCATGTGACGGGTTTTGCGACGATGCACGGCATCGATCTGGCGGAGGGCAATTGGGCGGGGGCGGTGTCGATGGCGTTCGTGCCTTTGTATTTTTTGCTCGGGTGCATGTTTTCGGCGTGGGTGGTGGACCGGCGGATCCAGCGGGGATTGAACCCGCTTTATTCGCTGCCGCTGGGGACAATCGTGGTTTTGCTGGTGTTCGTCGCGGTGGCGGGCGGGCGGGGGTTGTTCGGGGTTTTTGGTGAGTATGACCTGAAGGCGAATCACCTGCTGCTGGCCTTGTTGTGCCTGGCCTGCGGCATCCAGAATGCGGTGGTGAGCACCGCGACGGGACTCATCCTGAGGAGCACGCACCTGACTGGCACCACGACCGATCTCGGCACGGGGCTGGTGCGTTGCCTGTGGATGCCCAAAAATTCCCCGGAGCGACGTTTGGAGGGGCGATTCAATTGGATGCGCGCGGGGCAGATCGCGGCCTTCATTCTCGGCGCGAGTATCGGTGCGTATGTGTTTCCGAACTGGCATTACCTCGCCTTCGCGCTGCCGGCGGGACTCGCCCTGGTGTCCGCCGTGCTCATCTGGCTGCGGCACCGCTGATTTTCTTTACCCATGAATACAGGCAACTCCAACGATCCGCGTCGCACGCCCGGGCAGGGGCTCACCAAGGAGGAGGCGTTGCGCCGTATTCTGGAAGGGCACTGGCGCTACCTGGAAAACCGCCGCACGCAAAAGGACGTGACGCCGCAACGCCTGCAGGAGCATGCCGAGGGACAGTATCCGTTCGCGGCGATTCTGGGATGTGCGGATTCGCGCGTGTCGCCGGAGCTGATCTTCGACCAGGACCAGGGCGATCTCTTTGTGGTGCGCGTGGCGGGCAACATCCTCGGTGCGGGCGGTCTCGGAAGTATTGAATACGCGGTGGATCAACTGGCGGTGAGGTTGATCCTGGTGTTCGGGCACGAGCAGTGCGGCGCGGTGCGCGCGGCCATCGATCATGTGACCGCCCCGGGGGCGATCGGGTTTCTGCTTGGCGAACTGGCCGAGGCGGTCGATGTGGCGCGGTCGTTGCCACCTCCTTTGCTCGACCGGGCGGTGGAGGCCAATGTGCGCCGGGTGACGCAGCTTCTGCCGCAGCGTAGCGAAGTTATTGGCCGCGCGGTTGCCGAAGGGCGCGTGCGGATCGTGGGCGCCGTTTACCGGCTCGGGTCGGGTGATGTGGACATTCTTGATCTGCGCGACCCGGGCGCCAACGCGCAGGCGCAGTGAGGTGATGGGTGCTGCGGAGCACTTCTTCAGCGGAAACGATTCCGATCCGGCGCGCCCGGCGGTCGCGCCTACCTCCAAGGCGGCTGCAAGTTTACCTGAGACCCCGGCTTAAACCTCCGCCAAGGCGTTGGCGGTGTTGAGGTGTTCGACGCCGGTGTATTTTTGCGATTGTTCGTCGGCGTGGTAACTGGAGCGGACCATCGCGCCGCTTTCGACGACGCCGATGCCGATGGACAAACCGAATTCCTTCCAGCGGATGAACTCGTCGGGGTGCACCCAGCGGGCGATCTTCCAGTGCTGCGGGGTGGGCTGGAGATACTGGCCGATGGTGAGGATGTCGGTTTTGTCGGCGGCGATGTCGCGGAGGGTTTTTTCGATCTCCTCCTCGCGTTCGCCGAGGCCGAGCATGATGCCGGTCTTGGTGGTGAAGCCGCGGGCCTTGGCGTGCTGGAGCACGCTGCGGGAGCGGTCGTAGCGGGCCTGGACGCGAACGGGTTTTTGGAGGCGTTCGACGGTCTCGAGGTTGTGGTTGAAAATATCGGGCTTTGCATCGAGCACGGTGTCGAGGTGCTCCATCTGGCCTTTCCAATCGGGCGTGAGGACCTCGATGGCGGTCTGGGGATTCCGGTAACGCACGGCGCGGATGGTCGCGGCCCAGACGCTGGCCCCGCCGTCCTTCAACTCGTCGCGGGCGACGGAGGTGATGACGCAGTGTTTCAGGTTCATTTTCGCGACGGCGTCGGCCACGCGGGCGGGTTCGCCGAGGTCGAGCTCGGTGGGGCGGCCGGTCTGGATCGCGCAAAAATTGCAGGAGCGCGTGCAGATGTTGCCGAGGATCATCACGGTGGCGGTGCCGCGGGACCAGCATTCGCCGAGGTTGGGGCACTGGGCGCTTTGACAGACGGTATGGAGCGAATGGTCGTCCACGAGCTTGCGCACGGCGGAATAGCCGGGGCCGGTGGGCAGTTTGGCACGGAGCCAGGAAGGTTTGCGCGAAGTGTCGTCCATCGGAAGAGATTCGGAATAAAAGAATTTTAGCCGCCAATGCACGCTAATGGTCGCTAAATCTTCGGGCAGCTCGGCGGCTTTTAGTGCAGATTAGCGAATATTAGCGGGTTCCAAAAAGGCCGGCCAAAGCGCCTGAAACTCGCGGGCGAGCAGGGTTTTGACCTCGGCGAGGTCGAGTTCGCGGCCGAGTTCGGCTTGAAGGGAGGTGACGGTGCCGTCGGTCGCGCTGATGCCGCAAGGGACAATGCCTTGGAAATGGGCGAGGTTCACGTTCACGTTGAGGGCGAAACCGTGGTAGGCGACCCAGCGGCGCACGGCCACGCCGATGGCGGCGATCTTGCGGGTGCCGACCCAGATGCCGGTCTTGCCTTCGCGGCGCGACGCGGCAAGGCCGAGCGTGCCCACGGTGTTGATCATGACCTGTTCGAGGAAACGCAGGTATTCGTGGAGATCTTTGCGCGGGGAGAGGTCGACGATCGGGTAGCCGACGATTTGTCCGGGACCATGATAAGTGATGTCTCCGCCGCGGTTGGTTTTGACGACTTCGATGCCTTCACGGGCGAGGTGGTCGGCGGACCAGACAACGTGATCGGCGGCGCCGCTGCGCAGGCCGACGGTGTAGACGGGGTCGTGTTCGGTGAACACCAACGTGTCGGGGATCTCTCCGACGATGCGTTTCGCCACGAGTTCATCCTGCGCGCGCCAGGCGGGTTCGTAGCGGGTGCGGTCCCAGTCGGTGAGGTGGACGGGAGCGGTGTGGGTGCACGTGGTGGCGATGGCCATGGGGCGTTAATCGATAAGCCGATTTACGACGGGGGCAAGCGCCTGTGTTGCGGGCTCAGTCGTCGCGTCACAGGCTGTTTCAGAAGGCAAAGACCGCTCCTGTGCCCACTAATGCCGTCACTACCAGCACTCCTCCCGCCTGCCAGCGCAAGCGGGGTGAACCGAGTCCGGCGGCAAGGGCGGCTTTGAGCAGGGAGTTGGCGACCGCTGCGATGATCACGGCGTGCGCGGCCAAATCGCTCTCAACCGCACCCGAGCGCAGGTTGTTCGCCATGGAGAGGGAGATTGCGTCCATGTCGGTGAGGCCCGAGACGAAGCTGAGCGGCAGCAGCCCCGCCTGCCAGTCGAGCTGGGTGGCGGCTTTGACGAGGAACGCGATGATCGCATAGAGCAGCGCGAACTTGATCGCCGTCATCAGGCTCAGCGGGTTGGCCATGGCCGGCGAGGCCACCTCGCCTTTTTCAGCCCGGCGGGTCCGCCACCAGTGCCAGCCTCCGTATATAAACGCCGGCAGCATCATCGCGGCGAAGGCGGGCATGACGCTCAACGCGAGCGGGGGGCTCAGGAAAAAGACCACGACGACCACGCGCGGCAGCATGACGGTGCAGGCCACCACCACGGCGAACGCATAGTCGGACGAGAGCTCCGGTTCCTTGCGGCTGCCGCGGCTGAACGCCAGGGTGGACGCCGTGCTGGAGGCGAGCCCGCCGAAGAGGCTCGTCAGCAGAATCCCGGCGCGCGTGCCGAACAGGCGCATCGCGATGTAGCCGGTGAAGCCCAGTCCCGAGATGAGCACGACCATGAGCCAGGTTGAAAAGGGATTGAAGCCGTCGAACGGACCGAACGCCCGGTTGGGAACCAGCGGCAGGATGACTCCCGTGATGGCGACAAATTGCAACGTGCCGCGGATATCCGCCGGGGTGAAGGCGCGCGTCCAGGCATGGAGCGGCTGCTTGATGCCGAGCACCACCATGGTGAGTGCTCCGACGACGACGGCGGTCTGCGTATGCCCCCATGCGACCAGGGCGCCGGTCAAAAGGGTGAGCAAGGACGCGGCGAACGACGTGCTGCCCGGTGAAGTGGGGTCCGTCAGCCGGCTGTGCGCGACCATCAGATGGGCGGCAACCACGGTAATAACCACGGGGAGCGCCAGCGGTGTGTAGTCACGACTGGCGATGGCTCCCAGGCAGCCGAGGATCGCCCAAAGCGTGTGGGTGCGCACGCCGCCGAAATCGGTTTTTCCGCCATGCTCCGTCTGTTCGCTCCATTGGCGGATCAGGCCGATGAGCGCCCCGAGTCCGGCGCTGGCGAAGATGGGGCCGAGGAGGGGCGGGGGCATGAAGGAAGGTTAGACGGGATGGGGTGGCTCGCAAGTCTCGCGCAGGGATGAGCGAAGCGTTGCCTGCCTGCCTGCAGGCACGGGGCGGTCGGGCCGCGAGCTTGCTCGCGGCCCGCGTTGCGGGACACGACGGCCGCGGGCGGGTTTTTGCGTTTGCGCAGGGGAGGGGGCGGCGCCACGGTTTCCGATTCCCATGAGCGAGACTCCTTCGACCGATATTTCCCACGACCAGCATGCGGTGCGCCGCGGCAAACTGGCCGAGATGCGCGCGACCGGGTTCGACCCGTTTCGTGCCAACGTCAGCCCCACGCATTTCTCGCAGGACGCCAAGGCCCTCTACGTTGAAGGGCAGGACAACGCGGTGACCGTCACGGTCGCGGGCCGTCTGGTGACCTTCCGCGTGCAGGGCGGAAGCTCATTCGTGAAGATCCAGGACCAGCAGGGGGTCATCCAGCTCTACTTCCGCAAGGATGTGCTCGGCGAGGAGCGCTACCAGTTTTTCAAGAAAGGCCTCGATCTCGGCGACATCATCGGCGTGACCGGCACGTTGTTCCTGACCAAGACCGGCGAGATCACCGTGCGAGTCGACGCATTCACGCTCGTCTCGAAGGCTCTCCGTCCGCTGCCCGAAAAGTGGAACGGTCTCACCGATTCCGAGCAGATCTACCGCCAGCGTTATCTCGACCTCATCGTCAACACCGAGTCGCGCAACCGTCTCATGACGCGGTCGAAGATCGTGTCGCATATCCGCCGTTTCCTCGAAGACCGCCAGTTTCTCGAGGTTGAAACCCCGGTCCTTCAAGCCATCGCCGGTGGCGCCGCGGCCCGTCCGTTCCAGACGCATCATAACACGCTCGGCGTGGATTTCGTGCTGCGCATCTCGCTCGAGCTTTACCTGAAGCGCATGCTTGTCGGCGGTTACGACCGCGTGTTCGAGATCGGCCGCAACTTTCGCAACGAGGGCGTCTCCCGCCGTCATAATCCCGAGTTCACCATGCTCGAGGTTTACCAAGCCTATAGCGACTATCGCGGGATGATGACGCTCGTGCAGGATCTTTTGCGCTCCATCTGCCAGAACATTCTGGGCGTTTCCGAGATCAAGCACGCCGCGAGCGGAGAGGTGATCAATTTCGGCGGCGAGTGGCGCGAGGTAAGGTATAAGGACCTCATCATCGAGAAGACCGGCGATGCCGGCTGGTTCAGCCGCAGCAAGGAGGAGAAGGTCGCCGGTGTGCAAAAGCTCGGTCTTTACGCCGACCCGAAGTGGGAGGAGTTCGAGCTGACGAACGAGATCTTCGGCAAGCTGATCGAGCCAAAGCTCATCCAGCCGACCTTTGTCACGCACCTGCCCAAGGAATTGTGTCCGCTGGCCAAGATCACGCCCGACGATCCGGGCACGATCGACGTGTTCGAGTTGATCATTGGCGGCATGGAAATCGCGCCCGCCTACTCGGAGCAAAACGATCCCGACGTGCAGCGCGCGATGTTTGAGGCGCAGGCCGGCGAGGAACAGCAGAAGGTTGACCAGGACTTCCTGCTCGCACTCGAACACGGCATGCCGCCGGCGGGCGGCATGGGCATCGGCATCGACCGCCTGTGCATCCTGCTCACGGGGGCCGAGAGCATCCGCGACGTGATCCTCTATCCGCAGCTCCGTCCGGGCAGCTAAGCGCCACACACGTGCCTCCGTCATTGGTCATTGGACATGGGTCATCAGTCATTCGCCGCTAGCAGCGGCGCGCCATGCCCTGGTATCTCTATCTCGCCCTGAAGCAGCTCTTCCCGACCGGGAAGCGACTGTCGTTTTTCACGGCGATTTCGATCCTTGGGGTGGCCCTCGGCGTGGCGACGCTGGTCGTGACGAACAGCGTGATGGGTGGCTTCGGCCACGAAATCCGCCGCATGATCATCGACACGCAGGGCGATGTGCAGATTCGTGCGCGCGGGCTGATCGAAAACTCCGGCGCGCTCGTCGATGAGGTCGCCAAGGTCCCCGGCGTCCTCGGCGTGACGCCTTTCGCCGAGGGCGTGGGCATGATCGAATACGGACGCAAGCCGGCGTTCCCGCTAATCCAGGGCATCGACGTCAACCGGGTGAACGACGTCATTCCGCTCAACCGTTTCATCCGCGTCGGTTCGCTCGACGAACTCGACGACGACACGGTGATCCTTAGTTCCCAGCTCGCTTATTCGCTTGGCGTGCAAATTGGCGGCACGGTCACCATTTCGTCTCCGCTGCTTATTGAGCGGTTGAAGAGCGACGAGGTCTTTCTTCCCCGCGAACTGGTCGTGGTGGGGATTTTCGAAATCGGCCACCAGCAGCTCGACAGCAACACGGTGCTGGTGACGCTCCGCCGGATGCAGGACCTCTACGGCCTTGGCGAGGCGGTGCACGGTCTCAACGTAAAGATCGCGGAGAACCTCGATCCCGACGCAATGGCCACGCGGATCAACGCAGTGTTGCCCAGGCAATCGGAGATCGTCGCCCGCTCCTGGCTCGAGGCGAACACCGAATTCCTCTTCGTGCTCCAGATGGAGAAGAACCTCGTTTCGATTTTGTTGATGGCGATTATTCTCGTGGCGTCATTCTCCATCATGAGTTCTTTGCTCACGACGGTCGTTCGCAAAACCCGCGAGATCGGCCTGCTGGGTGCGCTTGGCGGAAGCGCCCGCCAGATTGCCGCGTCGTTTTGCGTGCAGGGTTTCTTGATCGGGGTGATTGGCACCGGCGCCGGGCTGTTGTTCGGCTTCAGTTTCCTGGCATTGCGAAATGATATTTTGCACGCGGTGAACAGGCTCACCGGGAGCCAGGAGGCGCTGGAGCGGTTCTATCAATTCAGCAACGTGCCTGCTCACATCGAAACCGTTGACCTGGTGGTGATCATCGTCGGCACGATTGTGATTTCCACGCTGGCCGGTGTTTTTCCCGCATGGCGTGCGTCAAAGCTCAAACCGGTGGAGGCCCTGCGCAATGAGTGAGACCCTCCCCGGGGGCGGAATGCCCAATGACCAATGTCCGGTGACCAATGGAGAAACATGGTCTCCAATCGCCGGAACGAAGGTGATTTTGGAAGCGTCCGTCCTGCATAAAACCTACCTCAGCGGCGAACGCCGGCTGGAGGTGTTGCACGGTGTGAGTCTCGTCGTGCGAGAAGGTGAAAGTGTTTCCATCCGCGGCGAATCCGGCTCGGGCAAATCGACGCTGCTCCACCTCCTTGCCGGCCTCGATGCGCCCGACGCGGGCTCGGTGCACTGGGAGGGCTCAACCGACACGGGCGCCGCCCGTCGTGCGCGGTTCCTCGGCATGGTCTTTCAGTCATTTTATCTCATCCCCGAACTCGATGCGCTGGGCAACGTGCTCATGGCCGCGCGCGTGGCCGGCAAGATCGGCCCCGTCGAAAAAAAGCGCGCGCAGGAGCTGCTCGCCCGGGTCGGACTGGCGGAGCGGTCGCATCACCTGCCGTCGCAATTGTCCGGTGGCGAGCGCCAGCGCGTCGCCGTGGCGCGTGCCCTCATGAACTCTCCGTGTCTCATCCTCGCCGACGAACCGACGGGTAATCTCGACGAAAAAACCGGCGACTCGATCATCGGGCTCCTGCTCGGATTATGCGCCGAGCAACGCATCGCGCTGGTGCTCGTCACCCACAACGCCGCCCATGCAGGCCGCACCGCGCGTTCGGTGTTCATGCGTGACGGCCTGCTGCAATGAACATCACCGTGAACATCCGGGCATTTGCAGGGCTGGCGCTTGCGCCATGCCTTAATTGTGCGTGTTTCGCGGAAGGCGCGTCGCAAGCGGCGGCGCTACAACCGGCGTCGCCTTGCGAGACCAACCTCTTTCTTATTATCCCGTGAGCCTCTTCTCCTCCCCCAAGCCCAAGATCAAATGCGGCGTCGCCGGTGTCGGCTCGCTCGGCCAGCACCATGCGCGCATCTACGCGGCTCTGCCCAACGTCGAGTTCATGGGCATCTATGAGGCGAGCGATGAGCGCGCGAAGGAGATTTGCGAGCGCCACAACTGCCGCCGCTACGCGACTATCGAGGAGCTGGGTGCGGCCTGCGAAGCCGTGTCCGTGGTCGTGCCAACCGACAAACACGAACTGGTCGCGCTGCCGCTGCTTGCGCAGAAGTGCCACCTCCTGATCGAAAAACCCATCACCGCCACGCTGGCCGAGGCGGAGCGCGTGCTCGCCGCCGCGCAGGCCAATGGCTGCATCGTGCAGGTGGGGCACATCGAGCATTTCAACCCGGTGATGAGTTTCATGGAGAAACACATCGACCGGCCCGGCTACATCACCGCCGAGCGCCTGGCTCCCTACACGCCGCGCGGCACGGAGGTCGGCGTGGTGCTCGACCTGATGATCCACGACATCGGCATCGTGCTCGCGCTGGCGAAGTCGCCGATTCGCAAGATCGACAGCGTGGGCATCAGCGTGCTCTCCAAGACCGAGGACATCGCCAATGCACGCATTGAGTTTGAAAGCGGTTGCGTGGCCAATCTCAGCGCGAGTCGCATGAGCCTGAAAAAGAACCGGGAGATTCGCATCTTTCAGGACAACGCCTACCTCTCGCTCGATTTCATGAACCAGAAGGGGCATCTTGTTAAGAAGAACGACCTCATCGCCTACGGTGTGAAGTTGAAGGTGGGTCTGGCGAAGGCGGGCGACGCGAGTTCGATTCCGGTGCAGGATATTCCGATCGAAAAGGACGAACCGCTGAAGCTGGAGTTGATGCACTTTACGGAGAGCGTCGCCGAGCGCACGCAACCCAAGGTCGGCGCGTCACTGGGCAAGACCGCGCTCGAGGTGGCGATCCAGATCACCGAGCAGATCAAGGCCGCGCAGAAATGAAGAGGCCGATGAAAACGGATTTTAACGCAAAGACGCAAAGGCGCGAAGGGCGCAAGGAGCCGATCCTGCGCAGGCGGGCGCTTGGCGGTCTTTGCGTCCTGGCGCCTTTGCGTTAAAAAGTCATGGCCACCGATTCCCCCCATAACTTTCGTTTGTCGCCACCGGCGTCTGCACGCGTCGATTTGCTGGTGATCGCGGGGGAGCACTCCGGCGACCAGCACGCGGCCACGATGGTGCGCGAGTTGCGGACGAAACAGCCGGGATTCTCGGTCGTCGCATTGGGCGGACCCGAACTCGCGAAGGCGGGCGCGCAGGTGCTCCATGACATGACGGCCTCGTCGGTCGTGGGTTTTGTCGAGGTGCTCAAAAACTATCCGTTTTTCAAGGCGCTGTTCGACGAGACCCTTCGCTGGATTGCGGAGCACAAGCCGCGGGCGATCTGTTTCATCGACTACCCCGGTTTCAACCTGCGCCTGGCAAAGGCGCTGCGGGAGCGCGGGCTTTCGGTGAAGGGCGGGGGCGTGATCAAGACGCTCTTTTATATCTCGCCACAAATCTGGGCGTGGAAGGCCAAGCGCCGTTTCACGATGGCGCGCGATCTTGACGCGCTCGCGGTGATTTTCCCGTTTGAAGTCGGCTGTTATGCGGACACCGGACTGCCTGTGGAGTTTGTCGGGCATCCCTTTCTCGATGATGCGCATGAAGCGCCGGTGCGCTATGATCCGTCCGCGCCGATCCTGCTCCTGCCCGGCAGCCGCAAGCAGGCGGTCGCACGGATTTTTCCCCTGCTGCTCGCGGGGCATGCGGCGTATGGAAAACGCGAGGCGGTCGTGTTATATCCGAGCGAGTTTATCAAAGACGTGCTGCTCGCGGCAAAACCGCCGGCCAACGTGAAGTTGTTGCCGACCGGCTCGCCGGTGGCGGCGTCGGCGGTGCTGACCTCGAGCGGGACGATGTCGATGCATTGCGCGCTGGCGGCGATCCCGGGCGCGGTGGTGTATCGGGCGAATCCGCTGACCTACGTGATCGGGCGGATGCTGGTGAAAGTGCCGTATCTCGGCATCGCGAACCTGCTGCTGAAGGAGCCGATGTATCCCGAATATATTCAAGGGGCGGCCACGCCGAGGGCGCTGGCGGCGGAGTTGGAGGAATGCCTGCGCAATATCGGGCGCCTCATCGCCACGCAGGCACAGGCGGAGAAATTGAGGGCGTTGCTGCGGCGCCCGGCCGGCGGCACGGTGGCGGATTGGGTGCTGCGCCGGATGGGGTGAGTCGCTGGCTCGGGGCCCCGTGGTGGCGGAGGAAAAGGCAAAGGGCCCGATACTTTTGGTTTTTGGATACTCTTCGTGCTTGCCGAGCAATGGGTTAGGCTCGCATAGGTAGTTTACCTTATGAGGACTTATCAGTTTCTAAATAGCGTCCTGCTTGTTGCGGGGCTGTTGGTGTCGGTGGGCGAAGGCGTGGCGGCCCAGGAAATGTGGACGGCGAAACTCAAGGAGAAGGTCGAGTGGCATGCGTTGACCCAGCTCGGCACGTTGCTTGTCGGCACGAAAGGGGCGGTTCAGTCCTACGATCCGGACACGGGCGCGGTGCTGTGGACGCGCGAGGATCTTGTTAAGACAAATGCGCATAACGCGCGCGAAGTGCCGACCACGCCTTATCTGCTGTGCAATCTCTCGTCGGGCACGATGGGATCGAAGGTCACGTTGCAGGCCATCGATTATCTTTCGGGCGAGACGGTGTGGCAGGCGCCGGAGATTTTAGGCCAGTATCTCGCGACGTATCCGCTTCCCGAGCACGGCATCGCGATCTTTGTTTTCAACGCGTGGGGCAATGGCGACCAGTCCGGCATGGTGCTGCGCGCCCATGATCTGCTGACCGGCGCGACCAAGTGGGAGACCAAGTTCGCCAAGGCGAATTCGGTGCCGCTGCATATCGCGGATGGCTCGGGGAAGTTCATGCCGCGCATGGATCTTTCGGGTTATCATGATCCCGTGGTCGAGGGGAATGTCGCGTATCTGGGTTTCACCGGAGTGCACGCGCTCGATCTGACCACGGGTGAAATCAAGTGGGGCGTGGAATTCAAGCCCGGCGCGGCCGGTTTCAAGCGCACGTATGCGCCGATCCGCATCGACGGCGACCGTCTTTATTCGGCGGGCGGCGGCAGCGTCTATGCGATCAACAAAACGACGGGCGCGATTATCTGGCAGAGTGATCGCATCTCCAGCTATGCGGGGCTTTTCCAGGCGCGGGAAAACGCCATCGTGTCCCAGGTCGAACCGGCCAACGGCAAGGTGTTCATCCGGTTCGGTGGCAATTTCTCGAACGGGCAGGCGGTGGTTTTGCGCGAACCGCTCGGCATGGCGGCGTTTGACGCGCAGACGGGCGACGAGGTGTTCAAGTTCACCAAGGCGAAGGAGGGGATCACGAACCTGATGGTCCTGCCCGAGCGCAACACCGTGCTCTTCGCCGATGCGGCGGAACTCTACGGCCTGGACATCTCGGGCGCGGCTCCGGTGGAAAAGTTCAGCGTGCCGATCGAGTTTAAACGCAAAATGGGCGGCGGCGATGTCGCCAAGATCGGACTGGGCGTGCTCGGCGGCGTGAGCGGAATCGTGAAGGCGACGATGGCGCAGAGCAAGGCGCGCCTGGATGTGCCGGTGGCGATCACGCGCCGCTCCGGACACATCGTGGTGATGGGCAAGCAGCACCTGATGGGCTACGATCCGGTCGCCCAGGAGTTCAAGTGGTCCACCTACTACGCGGGCCCCGGGGATGCGCTCGGGGACTCGGCGCTCTTCGCGGTGACGGCGTTTGCGGCGGTCGCGGGCAACGCCCAGGGCATGGCCGCTCCGTCGTATTCGTCCAGCCAATACTCGGATGCGGTGAAGAACACGCATGGCGCGCTGGATCGCTACCACGCGGCGGCCGGAAAGCGGCGCTCGGCGACGGAGCTTGTGACGGAGCACGCCTTTGTGCTCACGCAGGTCGAGGACGGTCGCAAGAAGGGCGTCGGCCTGATGGGCATCAGCCTGGAGACGGGCGAGGGTGAAAAGCAGATTCTTCTGAACGACAAGCAGCCCGAATACAGCGTGGACGAGCCGATGAACCGGCTTTTCCACATCAAGGGCGGCAAGCAGATCACCGCCTATTCGTTGTGAGGACGGAAGCGGAGAGTCGGAGTTCCAACTCCCTGCGTAGGGCTGGCGCTTGCGCCATGCCGTCCGGTGGACGAGGCGCGTCGCGAGCGACGGCCCTACACGGGCCTTGAGCCGCCGGCCTGTGACTCGACCTGCTTCCAGAGGGCGGTGGCTTTCTCGGCGATGAGCGCGCGCGCGTGAACGACTTCGGCCGCGCGGGCGGCGCGGTTTTCTTCCGCGATCTTTGCGAGATCATCCAGGTTGTAGAGGAAGACATTCTCCAGCCTGGCCACGGCGGCGTCGATGTCGCGAGGCAAGGCAAGATCGATGAAGAAAAGCGGTTCGGCGCGACGGGTCTTCATCGCGGCGCTGGCGTCGGCGAGAGTGACGACCACGTCGGGCGCGGCGGTCGAACCCACCACGATGGAGTATTCGCCGAGATGGGCGGCAACGTGTTCCCACGGGAGCGCGGTGGCGTTGAGGGTGGTGGCGAGCTCCATCGCGCGGCCAAGCGTGCGACTGGCGACGGTGAGCGAGCCGGCGCCGCGACTTTGAAACGCCTTGGCGGTTTTTTCGCCGATCTCTCCGGCGCCGAGAAGGAGGATGCGAGTGGAGGCGAGATCGCCGAAGATCTTCAACGCGAGATCGACCGCCACGTTGGCCACGCTGATGTGACCTTCGTTGATGGCGGTATGGGAGCGGACGTATTTTGCGTATTGAAACGCCTTTTGAAACACGCGGTTGAGCACCGGGCCGGTGGTCTTGCGGCTCTGTGCGTCGGCGTAGGCGTCTTTCACCTGCCCAAGAATCTCGGTCTCTCCGAGCATCTGCGAGTCGAGTCCGGATGCGACGGAGAGCAGGTGTTTGATCGCGGAGAGCCCGGTGGCTTCGTGACTGATGGTGGCGTAGGCGTCCGACGGAAAGCCTTGGAAGGCGCAGAAGGTTTCGCGGAGACGCCGCACGGCATCGATCGAATCGGCGGTGCCGTAGAACTCGACGCGGTTGCAGGTGTTGAGCACGGCGAGTTCGCGCATGCCCGGAAGGGCGGCGGCGGTTTGATGGAAAGAGGGCAGGCGCTCGGAGGAGAGCGCGAGTTTTTCGCGCAGCTCAAGCGGCGTGGTGTGATGGCTCGCGCCGAGCAGAAAAAGCACCGGCGAACTCATGAGCTGGAATGGCTGCCGCTCACCAGGGGAAGTGAAAGCAATACGACGACAAAAAGAGCAACGATCCACCAGGCGAAGCGCTGGCCGACGAGTCGGCTGCGCAGGCGAAGAATCAAGAGGGCGGCATAGGCGAACCAGATGGCGACGGTGACGGCGAGTTTGGTGGCGTTGACCGTGGTGGTGTCGTCCAGCCAGTAAACCGCACCGACGCCCAGGGACGCGGTGAGCAAGATGACGCCGGCGCCGAGCAGGCGCACGCCGATGTGGTCGAGCTCGCGGATCGACGGCAGAAAAGAGAACAGTCCGTGCAGGTGCTGGCGTTTCAGGCTGAAGACCTGCAGCACATACATGAGCGCGGTGAGCGTGAGCAGGGCGAAGACGCCGTAGCTGAAGAGGGCGAGGGCGGCGTGAAACTCGATCCAGGCATTGCCGCCAAAAATATTCGTGCGCCGACTGACATCCCATGCGGGGAACGCCAAGGAGACGAGGGTGAGCGCGGTGGCGAGCACGGAGGTGAAGTAGCCGAGCAGGCTGAGGCGGAAGGTCGCGCCGATCACGAGGTAGAGGGAGATGGCTGACCAGGCCATGAATTGGAACAGCTCAAAGGTATTGCCGAGGGGGCAGCCTTTGACCTCGAGGCCGCGCAGGTAGAGGCCGAAGGTTTGCAGGACGAAGCCCGCGGAGATGATGAAATACATCATGGCCCGGGAGAGCTTGCGTTCGCGGATGACCGCCACCGTGCCGAGCGCGAAACCCGCAAGGTAACACGCGGCGGCAAACCAGAGCCAGGTGCGATCGGTGAGTTGAAGCATGGCGAGAGAGAGTCGGCGACCGTGCCTCAAGCCGTCGACGGGTGCAAGCCGGCGGTGGCGAACATCTCCCCATCACAATCAGGTCTGCATGATTCAGAAGATGGATACCATTCTCCGGCGCATGTCCTGCGCAGTTCCGGCCCACGGCGCTGTGGCCCACTTGAGCGCTCCCGGTGGTGCTTGGGGCGGGCATGCGGTTACGGAAATGTAACGAATTGAAGGTGTGTCGCTTTTACATTGAGAAACGCGATCTTGAGCGGCACCTGGTTCGTCGCCTCCCATGATCAACTTTTTTACGATGGCTCGTTTCGCTCTCATCGCGGTCGCAGGCTTAGTCCACCTCACCGTGAGCGCCCAAGCTCTCACGACGCCTTCAACCGGTGCGATTGCGCTGGGTAGTT
>JAQSWS010000137.1 GCA_029266495.1 Rariglobus sp.
GAACAGCTACAAAGCCTACTACCCGGGGGATGACGTGGTGGATTGGGTCGGAGCCTCGTTCTACAACGACGTGAACCATTACGCGCTCGACAACCTGGCCGCCACCTATCCGAACAAACCCATCATCCTCGCCGAGTGGGGCACGGAACCAGGACGCGGCAATTGGTATAAGCCCCAGCCCTACATCGGCGACGCGGCCCACCTGGCGAAGACATTCGAGTTCTGTAAGCGCTATCCCAACTTGAAAGCCATCACCTATTTTTATTGGGGCAAGGACGTCGATATCGAGCGCGTGCCGGAGCAGGTGGACATCTACCGGAAGGGCATCGCGGATCCGATTTTCCTCAGCAACCAGTGATCGTTGGCCGGCCGGCGTGCCATGGGCCGCCGTTTGCGCGAGGTGACTTCCGTCTCCATCGACAGCCGCCTGCAAAGCCATGGCGCGTGGCCCCTCCGCCGGATTGTTACAAAGCCATCTCCGGATTAATCCGCGCTGTATCGCGATTTTTTCGTGTGCTCCACGGCAAATATCCTCATGAAGCGGGGCTCCCCTCTCACGCCACCGCTTCAATGAATCCAGAGCCGACCGAACTGCCGATCGCGAACGCGAAACCCGTCAGCGATCCTTTCCCGGTGGATGCAGTCCCGCTGCAGGATGCGGCCAGGCCGGCGGCCGCCGTTTTATCCGCGCCCGCTGGAGGCCATACCGCACCTTGGTCGAGAATCGCCTTCGCCGCGCCCGAGGCGTGGGTTGAGGAGGAAACCTACGACATGGCGCTGCGAGGAAAGGAAGGCGCCCACCTGACCCAGTTGCTCTGGGTGCGACAAGTGCATGCGGGCACGGGCGTCAGTTTTCACTCCACCGCAGTGCGTCTGGAAACCAGCATCGCGGTGCAACACGAGTCGCAGTGGAGCCTGCAAATGGATCCGCGCAACCAGCGGCTGACCGTGCACTGGCTTCGCTTGGTGCGCGACGGCCGGCGCATTGATCATCTCCAACGCGAGCGCATGCGGCTCATTCAGCGCGAAACGCAGCTGGAGCGGCTCGTGATCGACGGAACATGGACCTTGATCGCGGTGCTCGACGACGTGCGGCCCGGTGACGTGATCGAGGCGGCCTACTCCATTGAAACCGCCCACCCGATCCGGCCAGGCGCGTGCGAGGCGTTTTTCGCCGTGCCTCCGCAATGGATCGTCGGGCGCTACCGGTTGAGCGTGTTGTCGGACGCCGCGCATCCGGATCTTGCCTGGAAGGCGTCTGCGGATGCACCGCCGCACCGGGAGGAAATCCTCCCCGACGGCCGGAGGCGGTGGAGTTGGGAAGGAACGCAGACCGCGGTTCGCGAACCGGAACCCAACCAGCCGGGTTCGTTTCTCGATTACCTTTGGGTGCAGGTTTCCGATCTCGCGGACTGGCGCGAGCTGGCGACACGCGCGGCGGAAGCGTGGGCTCGCATGAACGATGACGCGGGCATCGAAACAATCGCCGCATTCACACGCCCGGAGCAGGTGGATGCGGCAGCCGTTGCGCGACTGATCCAGCATATCCAGGACGAGTTCCGTTACCTGAGTCTGGACCTCGAAACCGGCGGCTGGATTCCCGCCGCACCCGGTGTCGTGGCCCGCCGGCGCTATGGCGATTGCAAAGACCTCGCCTGGATGGCCGCGGTGATCTTGCGGCAGTGGGGCTTGACGGCTCGACCGGTGCTGGTCGGCGCGGGGCTGCGCGAACAGGTCGCGTCACTGCTGCCCATGACGCTCCTTTTCAACCACGCCGTCCTCGAAGTGGAAGTGGCGGGCGAGGCTCGCTGGTTCGATCTCACCGAGCGCGCACAGGGCGGAGATTTTTCGGGACAGTCCATCGGCTGGTTCGGCCATGGACTTCCCCTTGATGTCCGGTCGGACGGCTTGCGGGCGCAACCCGGCAAACGTCCGCACGGCCTGTATGCCCTGCGCGAAACGCTCCTGCTGGATACGAGAGGTGGAGAAACCTCTTACGCCGAGCAACGCATCCGGGCCGAGGGCTGGCAGGCGGACAGCCTGCGTCAGGCGCGCCAGGCCCACGGTGCGGAGGAATTCTCCAAGGAGCGCGACCAGCAGGCGCAGCGCCGCTATGGCAAAGCCCGTCGCTCCGGCTCTCTCCAGTGGCGGGATGATCGCGCAAAAAATGTCTGCGAGCTGGTCGAGGTCTTTGAAATCAAAGACGCCGTCTATCCCGACGAGAGCGGGCAACGGGCCTTGTTCGACGTTCCCATCAACCTGGTGCTGCAGGCGATCGCCCTCCCCGAGGACAAGCCCCGGCGCACGCCGTGGACAATGCCCTTTCCGTTGGAAATCCGGCACGAGATCACCGTCAAGGCGGGAGGCATGACTCCCGGCAGCCGGAGGAGGCGGCAGTGGACGGAACTTGGATTCTCCGCCTCGCTGGATGAGCCGAGACTCAAGGGTGCCTGGACTAAGATCGTTCATTTTACGGTGACTGCCCCCGAAGTTTTGCCCGATCAACTCGCCGCATACCGCAAGCAACTGGAGAAATTTTTATTGGAGACCGGCTGGCGGCTCTACCTCCCGTGGGGGCAACCACGGATGCATCGAGGACACGGGTTTGGCGTCCTGCCACCCGTCAAGGAGGACGGCGTCGCCAGCGTCGGTCAGGCACCCGCGGAAACGCGTGCGCGTCCGTCCGCGCCGGTGCTCACCGAGGCCGAAGTCAAATTAACCTCCTCGGGCCGCAGGCACCGGCCACGCAAAGAGACCACGTTTGAAATCCCCGCCTGGGCATGGCGCATCGGCCTGTGTGCGATTGTCGGATGTGTGCTCGGCCTTTTACGCGCCTGCGTGATGTAGCCGGCATCGCGCCGGCCCGCACAACGACTACGGTCTCTCGCTGAAATTCCGGCCGGCGTGGGCAGACTGGGCCGCGCGGAAGCCTTCCGTGCACACCAAGGGAGGCAGGTTAAACTTCAACCACTGCTTGATGAGGCGTGCGAATTCGAGACGTTCGGCCAGCGACGGCGGTTTCACGACAAACCCGTTCGCCCCGAGCGCATAAGCCTGCTCGATATCCGAGCGGTGGGCAGACGACGAAAAAACGATCACCGGAACGCCACAGAGCACCGGCTGGTCCTGCATCCACTTCAGGACATCCATCCCGTTGCGACGGGGCATCTTCAGATCGAGGATGATCAATGCCGGCAGGCGGCCGTCCAGGGAAGTTCGCTGTTGGGCGAGGAAATCCATCGCCGCCTGCCCGTCAGACGCCACGTGCACGGGGTTTTGCACATCTGCTTCCTTAAGCGCCCGCCGCAGCAGCAGCACGTCGGCTTCTTCGTCTTCGGCGAGCAGAATGGAGGGAAGTTCGTTCACGTTATGCACGGGGTAGTTCAACCCAGAAAGTGCTGCCCTGCCCTTCAGCAGATTCAATGCCCACGGTGCCGTTCATCCGTTCCGCGGCCTTGCGCACAATGGCGAGACCGACACCGGTTCCCTCAAAGCGCTCGATCGGATGGAGACGCTGAAAAATCGCGAACAATCGTTTCTGTCCCGAGGGACTGATGCCGATGCCGTTGTCGTGAACGCAAATTCTCACGTGGTCTCCGGCTTCCCGCGTAAACACGTTGACCTTCGGAACCACACCGGGCGCGACGAACTTCACCGCATTGCCAAGCAGGTTGGTGAGGCACTGGGTGAGAGACGCATCGTGGCCACGGACCGGCAGCAAGGGGCTTTCCACCGTCACGATCGCCTTGGGCGGCTGCAACTCGGGGCGCTCCTGGATGATATCGACAACGAGTTTCTCGACATCGACCTCGGAGACCTCGATCTGCGCCCGGGCAAGGCGCGAAAAACTGAGCACATCCTGAATGAGGCGGTCCATGCGGTTGGCGGCGTTGATGACCCTGCGCAGGTAGCCGGTGCCTTCGGGGATTTTGTCGCCGTAATCCGTAAGGACGATCTCCGAAAAACTCTGGATCGCACGCAACGGCGCGCGCATGTCATGCGACAGACTGTAAGAGAACGCCTCCAGTTCGGCCACCATGCCCTCGAGCCGGGCGGTGCGCTCGCGCACCTTCGACTCGAGATCGGCGGCATGTGTCTCCAGCGCCTCCTGTGCGATGCGCAATGCAGTGATGTCACGAGCGATCTTGGACGCGCCGATCACCCGCCCCGCCTCATCGCGTATCGGGGAAATCGTCAGCGAAACGTGGATGAGCCGGCCGTCCTTGCGAACGCGAATCGTTTGAAAGTGGTCCACCCGCTCACCCCGCTGCAGGCGGGTCAAAATCTGTTGCTCCTCGGTGATTCGCTCGGGCGGCAGCAAAAGCGTGATGGACTTCCCGATCATTTCCTCCGCGGTGTAGCCAAAAATACGTTCGGCGCCGGGATTCCAGCTATTGATGATGCCCTTCAAGTTCTTGCCAATAATGGCGTCGTCGGAGCCTTCGATGATCGCCGCCAGCCGGAGAGCGGCGAGTTCCGCCGAGCGGCGTTCAGAGGCATCTCGAAACACCAGCACCACCCCGATGAGTTCACCGGCGCGGTTGCGGATCGGCGCCGCGCTGTCGTCAATCGGATGCTCGGCTCCGTCCCGGGCGATGAGAATCGTGTGATTTGCCAGACCCACGGTGACACCCGACTGCAACACTTTTTCGACCGGTGATGCCACGGCGCATCGAGTCGCCTCGTTCACGATGCGGAAAACCGACTCCAATGGCCGGCCGATCGCGTCGGCGGACCGCCACCCAGTCAATTGCTCGGCAACCGCGTTCAAAAACACCACACGGCCCTCCTTGTCGGTCGACACCACGGCATCGCCGATGCTGGAAAGGGTGACTCGCAACCGCTCTTCTTCACGACGCTGCTCCGTGATGTCGCGCGCAACCTTGGATGCGCCGATGATTTTTCCATTGGCATCAGTGATCGGCGATACCGTGAGGGAAATATCGATATGGGAGCCATCCTTGCGGCGGCGCACCGTCTCATAGTGCTCGATCCGTTCCCCTCGCATGATGCGTTCAAGGATCCTGGGCTCCTCGTTATAACGCTCGGGAGGGAAAATAAGGGTGATGGGTTTGCCGATCGCCTCGGCTGCGGTGTATCCAAAGATAAGCTCGGCCCCCCGATTCCACGATGTGATCACTCCATTCAGGTCCTTGCTCAGGATCGCGTCACTCGATGAATTTACGAGTGATGCAAGAAAGGCATCGGTCGGCGGAGAGAGAACCATGGGCGACTGGGAATTACAGTGATTGGATGCACGTTTCGGCGAACGGAGAACGCGTTATATCCCTGACTCCGGCCACCTTCATTTGTGCCAAACAGCGGATATCCTTTTCAAACTTCGTCAACCCCGAGGATCGGCCGGCCTTAGTAAACGACCACAACGGGTTAATTGGCAGCGCATAATAATTCACCGGGTCCCGCGCGCCCCAGTTGAGCACAGGCAACCGCCGATAGTCCCCGTGCGTCCGCTTAGAACTCGCCTGACCGCGGCTTCCCTGACTCGCTCGCGGCCGATCCTCCAACCGGCGCAAACGCCCGCTCCCGCACATGCACCTTCGCCTTCTTTTCCTTTTTTCCCTGCTCGGCACGGCTGCCTGCGTTCTGGCCGCTCCAGCAGTCCTGTCTGAACAGGTAACTGCGCGAATCGACGCCGAGTATCCCTCGCTCGACGTGATCTACCGCCACGTGCACGCCCACCCGGAACTCTCGTTGATGGAAGAAAAGACCGCCGCACTGGTGGCAAAAGAGCTGAGGGCCGCGGGCTTTGACGTCACCGAGCGCGTGGGTGGCCATGGCGTCGTCGCGGTGCTTGCCAACGGCCCCGGCCCTACCGTTCTGCTGCGCGCCGACATGGATGCACTGCCGCTCGCCGAGACCACGGGCCTGCCCTACGCGAGCACAGCCCTGGTGAAGGACTCCGCCGGCCGCGACCAGCCGGCGATGCATGCCTGCGGACATGATACGCATGTGACCTGGCTCATTGGCACGGCGCGCGTGCTGTCGGCCCTGCGCACCGGTTGGCGGGGCACGCTCGTCCTGATCGCACAGCCCGCGGAGGAAATCGGCGCGGGCGCAAAAGCCATGCTGGCTGACGGCCTGTATACGCGTTTCCCCAAACCGGATTTCGCGCTGTCCGCGCACACATGGTCCAACCTTCCCGCTGGCGTGGTCGCCTCGGTCGAAGGGCCCGCCTATGCGAATGTCGACTCGCTCGACATCCTGGTGCGCGGTCTCGGCGGACACGGTTCGCGTCCCCACACCACCAAAGACCCGGTGGTGCTGGCGGCACAGATCGTGGTCGCCTTGCAAACCATCGTCTCGCGTGAACTCGAACCAGGCACGCCCGCCGTGGTGACGGTGGGATCAATCCACGGCGGAACGAAGCACAACATCATTCCCGATGAGGTGAAGCTCGAGCTGACATTACGATCCTATGATCTGAAAATCGCGGACCAGCTGATCGCCTCGATTCGCCGCATCGCGGAAAATACCGCTCGGGCGGCCGGCGTGCCCGACGACCGGCTGCCAGTGGTGTCGGTCGCCGGCGTCCGCACGCCCGTGCTGACCAACAACCCCGCACTGACCCGTCGAGTCGACGGCGCATTGCGCACCTGGCTGGGTGAAAACCGCGTGTGGACGGAAAAACCCACGGTCGCGGGCGAAGATTTTTCGCGCTACGGCCTGACTGCGGAAAACGTGCCCATCTGCATGCTTTGGATCGGTGGCGCGGCCCCGGCGATGTATGCCGAAAGCAAACGCACCGGCACCCTGCTGCCCTCGAACCATTCTCCGATGTTTGCGCCGGTGCCTGAGCCGACCATCAAGACCGGGATGACGGCCTTGACCGCGGCCGCGCTGGAACTGCTGGCAAAACCTTAGAGACGACAATCGGCCCCGAGAGACCGACTGTCGTCTCCCGGTCTGTGCCTGAATGGCAAATACCGATGCGCACATCGCGAGCGTGGTGAGAGTGTGGTGAGAGCACGGAAAAACAACCGCCGTGGCCGGGCGGCGCAGCGAGTTGCGATTCAGCCGGTGCGGTTATTTGTGCCTCATGAACACATCAACCACCCGGTTGCCCCGGGCAAAAGATCTCATGCAAGAACCACCGCGAAGTCCGCGACAGCGTGTGGGTGGCTACGCCCTTCTGGCTCGAATGGCCGACAAAGGCCGCGCCACTCTCAATGGAACGAACGGAGAATATCACTTCAATTGTCCGCTCGATAACATGCTCTTCGGATTCAAAGGCGTCGACGGAGAGGACGTGCGCAACGTTCTCCATTCAGGCGCCAGTGACGAAGAGGTGGCCGAATGGCTCAACACTCACGGAACCCCGAGAACGCCGGAGGAAATCAAGGCATGGCCTGATGACAGGGAGCGACTCAGCTTCCACAACGTCCCCGAGAAAAAAGAATGGTTCTCCAATGAATGCCGCCAGTTCGGCCTGGATCCCGCCCGCACCACACTTTTCGAACTGCTCGAAACCGACGATCGCGAGAGCCACAAGCTCGTGGTCACGCGCTAACATCCCAACGAGCCCCCATCACCCTCAACCTCTCACCCCATGAATAACCACTACATCATCATCGCTGATCGCGCTCACCTTCGGATTTTTAGCGAACGCTCGTCGCCCGGGCAGTCGACGCCGGGACTTGAGGAAGTCCACGCAATGGATTTCCCGGAGGGCAGGACAAGTTATGTGGATAACGACAGTGACATGGCCGGACGTTTTCAAAGTTCCGCCAATCAAGGGCGGGCTCCCGGTGCGCCCGCCGCACGCGGTGGCATGTCCATCGACGAGCGCCTGCCCATGCAACGCGAAGCCGGACGACGTCAGATCGATGAAATCGCCCGCGCCATCGAGACATTCCTCCTGAATGCCCCCGAAGCCACGTGGGATTTCGCCGCAGGTCCGTCGTCCCACAATGCGATTCTTGAGCACCTCTCGCCGCAAGTCCGCGGCCGGTTGCATCAGTCCGTTTCCAAAGACCTCGTCAACCAGCCGCTCACCGAATTGCGCGGGCACTTCAGCCGCGCCGCTTGAAACCGCCGGGGAAAGCAGACGGCACTGCCTACCTGCCGCGCAGGCCGCCCATCAAATAAATGATGAGAACAATCAACAAGATCAGGCCGATGCCTCCGCCGCCGATGGCCGGTCCGCCAAAGTAAAAACCACCACCGCCGAATAAAAG
>JAQSWS010000050.1 GCA_029266495.1 Rariglobus sp.
ATGATCATCACGGTGAACCAGCCCACCGACCAAACGAAGAGGCTGCCGGTGATCCACTTGTCGCCACGCGTGAAGTTTTCGTTCACGCCGATGATCCGGGCGAAGGACCATTTTTTCTTCAGGGTGATGGCATTGCCATTGGCATCAACCGGCAGCTCGTCGCGGTGGAGCATTTTGTTGATCGGATAGTCCTTCCGGCAGGTGGCCAGCGAGACGCTCACATAAAGCGTGATGGCGACCAACGTGGCGAAAAACGAAATCTGCATACCGTTTACCGTGAAAACCGGAACCACGCCTTCAAAACCGAAAAGTCCACAGAGGCTGCGGACTCCATCCGAAGCAAAGGAATGACCGAGGAGCTTGTAGGCGAGGATGCCGCCCCCCGAGAGAACCGAACCGGAGATGACCGCCGCCCACGCACCGGCCGTCGTGCCTTTTTTCCAATATAAGCCGCCAATAATCGCCGCGCCCGCGCCGCCCACATAGACGGCCGTCGTCACCGACCACCACATGACGATGTATTCCGTTTGTCGGAAAAGTGACCCGAACACGAAGGCGAAGACCGCCACACCGGTAATACACCGTCGGAGAAGTTTTATGTGTTGTTCGGGAGTCGGGACCTTTTTTAGCCGGGGGAGAACAATGTCCTGCGCCAGAATGCCGCCCCACGAATGCAGGTGCGTCGAGTCGCCACCGAAAATGCCCATGAGGAGCACGGCGCACAGAGCGCCCTTCACACCGATGGGCAGCATGTGCGAGAGTGCGACCGGAATGGTCATCTGCTTCTGGATCTGAGGTTGGGCAATCTCGGCAATCGAGCTCTTCGCTTCAACGGAAGCCTGCGCAAAATCGGGATGACTTAAGTAAGTGAGAGCACCGGCAGCCAATAGGACGACGACCACTTGCTTGCCGGATTCCCGCCAGCGACCGAGCAGGCCGGCCATGCGAGCCTCGTGCGGTGTCGCGCCGGCGGAATTGTAGGCGCTGCTGTTCTGCCAGGCCATAGTGCCGTAGGTGTGCACAAAGACACCCATCAGCACATACCAGAGGTTGAAATCCTGCACCAGCCAGGCATCGAATGGATTGACCATCGAGTGGCCTTCGGGACGGCCGCCAAGGACCGTGGACATCTGCGACCAACCCACCGTGCACAGCACGCCCACGATAATCACCAGATACATCAGCTGTGAAAAAATGCCTTCAATACAGTCCGTGACCATGAGCGTGATCAGGCCACCCGAGATCGTGAGCGAAAGACTGATCGTGAGGAAGAGGCCCATGAGCGGGATGTAGGTCGGAAGTGACCACGAACCGATAACGATCTCTGGTGGAAGCTGGAGAAAGTAGACCATGAACCGGGATCCAACCGCTGGAATTATCCCGAAGTTGATCGCGCCCGCCACGAAGCCGAGAATGCCAGTGAAGGAGCGAAAATTGCGGCTGTAGCGCATCTCGAAAAATTGCGCCAAGGTCATGGCGCGCGTCTCACGAAAGCGGTAGATAACGAAGCCGAAAATCGCCACGATAAGTCCAATCGGACTGGTAATCCAGTTCCACCACGACGGAACAAAACCCGACTGGGCGAAGACCTCCCATGCGGCGACGAAGACGACCGCGCCGGCTTGCATCTCACCGCGGGCAACCGCGAGAAGGTAACGCCCCCCCACCCGTCCACCCGATACGAAATGGGCCACGCTCTTCATCTGCCGCTGCGTGATAACGCCAACGACCGCAATAATGATGAGAGGGATAACGATAATCAGCCAATCAAGGAGATACATGATGGACCGGAACGTGTTCGGACAAAAACTTTGGCGTGTTGATCAAGGCTTGGCCGGTTCGACCAAAACTTTAAGAAGCCGGTAACGTTGCTGCTCGATGTCGAGTTTCACCTTGCCGCCTTCGTGCGTGATCGGGACGAGGGTAACACCGTCCTCGATTTGCAATGCTCCCGGGGCGAGCCCGAGTGAGGCGGCATCGATTTGAATCTCCGCACCCGGCACAGGTGTCTCGTCCAGATTGGAGACCACGATCAAGGCACGCTTCTTGTCTCCGCTGACGAACGCGCTGCTGAGCAACGAAGCCGGCGTGGCTTTCACCGCCTGATAGTGGCCCTTCGCATTTTGATAATAGTAGAAGCGGCGCTCCTTGCCATCCATCGGCAGCCAGTTGAACGTGGACCACAACTGCATGACGGGCCGCGTCTCGTAGTCGTAGGAACGGAATCGCGCAGGCGTTAGCAGGGAATACTCCTTCGCATACGTGCCATGCAGCAGCGTGACGGTCAGGTGCGTGCTCACGCGCATCGGCAGCTTGTCCCAATCATTGACCTCACCGCTGTAGAGCGTGCCAAAAGGTTCGGAGGAATACTCGGCGCGGAACTCCTCGAACGGCACCCAGCTGTCTCGCAGGCTCTTCGCGCGATGCGGACGTCCCTCTCCGCGATTCTGTATGTCGGCGAAAACATTCACCGGCCACATGCTGCCGCTGTGGTTGTAGATGATGCCCTCCTTGCCGGCTTCGCTCTTGTAAACGTTATAAACGCGACGATAGACGTCGCGTGTCGCCAGCACCGCGTATTTCGGACGCACCCGGCCCTGCGCGTCGATCCATGCGTTGCCGATGCGGAGATTGCGGTCGGGCACCAGATTGGAGGTGGAGTCCCACAACACGCCGTCCACTCCGTATTCCTTCACCAAATCGGCGTGGCCCCAGGCCATGAAATCGGCGTAGGCACCGCTCTCGCCGGCCGACTGGCCGAACGTGCCCCAGCCCTGGTTTTCGATCGGATAGCGTCCCAGTTCGTAGGAAAACTTTTTCCAGTTTTCGCTGACCGCGTTCACGCCCCAACCCGTGAACATGATCACCTTCAATCCGTGCTTGTGCGCGCGCTCCACGGCCCGTTTGAGCTTCTCGCGCTGCGCGGGGTCGACAGGACGCTCCGGCGTGCCGCCCATCTCCGTCTTCGAGTTGCCGCGCCAGTCGTAGTAGAACACCACGATCTTGCCGCCGCGCTCGACGATTTTTTTGAAGTCGTCCTCCTCCTCAAAAACGCTGTTGCGTTGAAAAATATTCAGCACCGAACGGTCCTCCGGCGTCGCGCGGATAGGCGTCGCCTGGAGTCCGAACTCGAGGCGCATGGCCTTCTCCACTTTCACCGGCGCCTGCACGATGTGGGCAAGCACGCGTGCGGGTTGACCAGCGACCGACGGCTTTGTTTCGAGCACGCGGTTGGGTTTGTCGATCGACCAATCCATGGGTGCCTCCGCAACGAAGCCCATGCCGGCCTGCTCACTGCCGGCCCACAAGTAGGGCGCGAACGGCATCTTCGCGTCTTCGAGCACGCCGGGCATGCCGTTGAGCTCGGGCGCAGGTAGCGCCGTTTGCAGCACCGGGTCTGTGAGGAATTTGTGCCGGCTCATTAACTCCGCGAACGCGGCGTCCACCGGAATATCCAAGGTCATCGCCTGCAAGTCCACCGGGCCGGCCGTCGGCGTTGCCTGCAGTTTATACCAGATCAATCCGTCGAACTCGGCGGTCATGGTGCCTGCAATGGTCAGACCTCCACCCTGCATCGACACGGAGTAAATGGCCTTCGCCGGCGTCGTCTCGATGAGTTTCACCGGAGCGACTTTCCACGTTACTGGCCCCTGCGCAGTCCGCGCAACGAGGCGCACGGGCTCCGCCGAAACCTTTCGACCGAGCGAGGTGATCGTGACGGATGCCGGAAATACCGTGCTCAGATCATAGGTGCGTCCCCACACATCCACCCGGCCATTGTCTTTCGCCGCCACCGCAGTCCATGGCGAGGGAACGGCCGTCTTGTTGCCATGGTCGTTCTTATACCATTCAGGGAATTCCGGCCGCTGGATCGAGGATGTGTTGCGGGCCAGCTCCTTGCCGGTGCCATCGAAGAGCACCGCTTCAATGCGGTAAAATCCGGGTTTGATATCCTTTACGTCGAGCGCGCCTTTACCATCGCCGGCGATGGCCGAGACTTTTGTCCGCGCGCTGCGCAGCGGATTGTCGGCGCCCTCACCCGGAAGGAGATTAAGCACCAGTTCGCCTTCGCCCTTCAGTCCCGTCTTACCGAGGTCGGCGAACACATCGATCACCTGCGAATACAGCCAGTAGGGCTCGGTGCGCAGCGCCAGCGCGGGCTCGCGGCGAAACACGTTGGCACCCGCGGCGAGCAGTTCGCCCGCACTGTTCTCGACACGATAACGCGCGAGGTATTCGCCATAGGGAAGCTCGGCGGCGACGCCAGCGGTGCGCCGGGCACCCGCGGGGATTTCCAACGTGACTTTCCGCGCCGGCGCTTCGGGCAGCTCCGCGTAAAAACCTTCGGCAAAGGTGATCATCTCCGCAAGCGAGACGCCCTTGGTGAACTCCGCCTGCACGTCGTGGCTCACGCCGCTTTCGATGTTGGCGAAATAGCTCTTCGCACCTCCGGCCTCGCCCGCTTTTCTCCTGCGCAACTCGGACACCACCGTCACCGTGCGTGCTTCGTTCGTCGCGTTCACCAACTCGAGTTCCTCGCCTATCCGGCCGTCGCTCCCCTCGCCCACTTTCGTCACGCGCACCGCCACGTCGCCGGCGAAACGAATACGTCCGAAGTTTTCGTAGTTATGCCAGACGCCGCCTCGATACGACCAGTGCGATTGCAACCGGAACGGCGAAGCCTGGTTGTCCACCACGTCAAACCCCCACCACTGATCCGGGGCGGGCGGACCATCGAGTCCGAACGCGGCGAACGGGATTGCCAGTTCCCCTTCCCAGCCGGTCTCGGTCACGCGGGCCGCCTGCGTCCACTTCGGGTCCCAGCTCATGTCCTTGCTGCGTTTCAACCGTGCGTCGCCATAAGAGCCGTTCGCGTGCAACCACACGCTGTGGCTTTGGCCGAACTGCAATCCGGGCGCGAACATCAGCTCGACCACGTCGCTCGCCTTCGCGCTTCCACTGCCGTCGTTGTGTCCGGTTTTATCCGGAACCGCGGGCGCGCGCACCCCCGCAGGTCTCTCGATTGAAAACGCGATATAAAGCGTCGTCGCGTCGTGACCGATCCACGCGCGGCGGTTCAACTCGCCTGCCAGGCCGTCGAGTCCGACTTTGAACGGCCCCAGATCGGCTGCCGTCATCCATTCGGCGCGGTCCACCGTGCCGTCGATTTTCGGCGGTGCGGGCATCCGTGGCACCGTGGCCGCCGGCGTGCGTTTCCATTGCTGTGCGCCGGCGTCAAAGATGCTCATTTTTTCCACCGCGGCCGAAGCGGTAAGGAAAACACCCGCCACCAAGGCGCAGGCAGCGGCACGAAATGTCAGGGCGATGGGGTAACGAAGGGTCATGGTAAATCGAAATTGCTGTCGTGAATCCAACCGGGCGCGGTCGCGGACTATTTTCCGCCCGCGCTCTCTTTGTAGAGCGCCAGACCGGCGGTCGGCTGCGTGACGAAACGGGCATGCCCAAGAATCTTACCGCCGGTCGCGCCGTCTTGCAGGGAATGCATCGCCTCCGGCCGCGTGCGTCCGCCTTCAAGTTTCTTGGGCACGTCGAAACGATCGAGAAGCAGCGTGAAAATCTCTTCACGGGGTTCCGCGTCCGCGAGCGCCGCCGCCGGTTTGGCAATGGACGAGATGCGCACCGCGTTCAAGATGACCGGCGCATCATCGCCGTCCTTGTTGCCGATAAAAAACGGTATGCCTGCCATGCTGCCATCCAACCCGACTCCTTGCTGGTGCTCCTCGGAGATCCGTTGACCATCCGAATACATGGCCATGTCCCGTCCTTTCCATACGAAGGCGAAATGACGCCGCTCGCCTTTTTTCCACACCCGCACCTCTTTCATCGAGGCCAGGAGGGTGCTCAGCCCCTTGTTCATTTTTTTTGAACTCATCGAAACGCGCGGGCCAATCTGCGCCTTGTAACGCGCCCATGTTGACACGCAGGACCAATTGTCCGGCGACACCACACTGAAGAGATCGAAGAGCTTGCGATACTTGCCGTCGTCCGGCGGATACAGGTCGTCGACCATCGGGGTGATCCACAGCTCGATCGTTCCCTCGGCGGGATCGAAATGGCCCGCGGCCGGATACTCGATGCCGGCGGCACTTGCCCGAACTGCGGACAATAACATGGCGGCCAGGAAAACAGAAAGCGCGGCAGGGGTGATCCGAAGCATAAAATGGCTAAAATGGTTCACGTGCACAATTACAAGGACTAATCTTCTTTTGAGTGGTAGAAGTTATTTTCCCACACCGTCGAGAATGGGTGCAAAGAGGCGCCAGCTCTCGCTTGCAAATTCCTCGTCTTTCGCCGCCGTCGCGACACTGGCGAGCACGGCCGGTTCACGGATGCGGAGGGCCGCCCGCGCCAGAACTTCTCGCACTGCCATGCGTGACTCGTCTGCGATGTCCTGTTTGATCCACGCCTTCGACGGATCCGCGTATGGTGCGAGAAAAGCGGCCGCTTTCGCAAGGCTGCGTCCGTCCTCCGTCGAAAATGCCCACATGTCCAAGCCGACCCGCTCGCCTTGCGAGGCCAGGATCAGGAAAGCACGGAGGTTCATCGTCGAATAATGCAGCGACCGCGTGCGAGCCAGTTCATGCGGTTGCCGTCCGTCCGGTTCGATCTGGGAGGGAATCCGATTCAACATCGCGCGTGAAACGAGGGTCTTGGCCAGTTCGTTTTTCCCGACAAAAAGCGCCAGCTGGGTCGCCTGCGCGTCATACCACGTTCCGTGGTTATTGTTCTTTTTGCTCTCACTCTTGCCGTTGTCGCTGGTGAGCAGCCAGTCGAGATACGTGGATATCCACGCCTTCAAACCGCGGTCGTCATCTTCGGTCCAAGCCGCCGATCCGGCGATCAAGGCGATGCCGTCCGTGAACTCGATCAACCGATGTGCGTCGATGATGCCGATGTCGCGTCCCGTCGTGATGCCGGGAATCGCCTGCGCATATTGAAGATTTGGATTCATTCCTTTTTCAGGATCGAGAAACCAGGTCCGCGTCAGCAGCGCCGCTTTCTCGGCATAAACTTCCTTCCCTGTGAGATAATACATCAGCCCCAGCGTCCACACGGACCGGGTGGTCCGCCCGAAAGCCCGCGGGTCGGTGCCTTTGTTGTTGTCCGGGTTCACCTCGCCGTCCCTGCGCACGTAGGGCAGTCCGTCCGGCTTCGCCGGATCTGGCCACCAATAGGGACCCATGCTGAAATAGTCTCGTTTGTTTCCGCTTGCGGCGACCATCGTTTTGTCGAGCACCGAAGCGGGCTTTTCGGCGAACATCTTATCGGCCTCAGCACGCAACGCCGCCAGTGCCGGCGCAAGGGACTCATCCCCGGCGGCCAGACATTGCTTTGCCGACACCAGAACCTCCGCCGGATAGGCGAAAACGAGCGGCGCTTTTTCCGCACGAACATGCGCCAGCACGAAAATCGCGCACGCGGCCGCACGGAGAAGATTGCCGAGGGTTTTCATGGAAAATGAAGGTGACAATTGTGATTAACCGCCATCGAGCCCGTCCCAGACAACCAGCCCGAGTCGCGTGCCGCCAAAGTTGCAGTTTCCAATGATGCTGCGCCCGTCCGGCGACCACGTGGGATGCGGATGCACGCGTGTGATCACGTGCGGGTCATAAAAACCCGACTGCGCCTTCGACAGGTGGTCCAGGCAGTCCAGTTCGCGCAGGTCGCCGCTGGCGAAATCGAGCAGGTAGATCCGGCTTCGCATGCCGTCCGTCGTGAACGAATCACTCACCAGACGCGCGCCGTCAGGCGAGACGCACGGATGGCCCGGCCCTTCGATCGCAAGCGTTGTCAATCTGAGCATCTCTCCTGTTTCGACGTCCATCGACACGAGCCAGCGATGATCCACCCCGTCGCGGGTTTTCTCGATGTTCGCGATGTGACGTTCGTCGATCCACGCGGGATGACCTAGCACCGCGCCGCCGAAATCCGTGAACTTGCCCGAGACCATATCGAAGGCATGAAACGAACGCTCGACCGGCATCGGTGCGCCGGTCGGATTGGGCACGTCGAGTTTGAAAAAAACCCGGCGTCCGTCCCCGGAGGCTACGGTGTGCTGAAATCCCAGTCCGCCGGCGTTCGGCTTCTCTCCATGAATAACCGAGGAGGCCACGTCTTCGGCATTGAACAAAATCCGGTGCTTGCGCGTTTCCAGATCAAACAAGCTCACCTCCGACAACACGCCGCCCTCTCCGCGGCGGCTGCATGAGATGGTCCGCCCGCGGTCGATGGCTTCTCGGGCGTCCCAGCCGTCCAGCTCGCGAACATGTTCGAGCACTTCCGGCGCTTCCAGCCGCACGAGCGAACGCCGCACTCCTCCCCTTCCGTCGGATTCGCGAAAAAGAACCGCGGAGTCGTCCAGCACCCAGCGTTGCGAGGCTGCGGTGTGCAGGTCGAAATGCGTGCTCGCCGCCAGCGCCTGCTCCATTCCCGTGGCCATGTCTCTCACGACAATGTCGCACGCGTCACGCGTCTCAAATCCCGCGTAAAGCAGCCGCGACTGATCCGCCGACCACGGCTGCACGGCTTGGTAGGCGTGAACGATATTGGTGTAACGTGTCGGCAACACCGTGCGCCGGGCTGGAACTAGCGCGACCCGGCGTTCAAGGTAACGTTCGAAAGCGGTCATGGGACGAAAGGGGTGCTATCGAATCAGGCGCAGGGGTGTGCGAGCAGCGATAAATTACGGTGCGCTCTTTTCGGCGAGCTTCCACAATTCCGGCGTGCAACCGATCGCGGCCGTCAAGGTGCCGGAAGCATCCGCGGACGACAAGGCGCGACTCCATTCCGTCACCGGAATTTCGGTCCCTTCGTCCGCGTTGGTCTTCGGCAACCTTACCCGTGTGCCGTCGCTCCATTCGACGGCATCAAGCATCACCTTCCCCCGGGTTTCCAAGAGCACGCGCTGGCCGTCGGCCGGCCCCTTGAATTGCACTCCGGACAACCGCACCTCGCCGCTTCCACGTTCGACGCGCAACGCATTGCCCTGCCCTGAAACCGTCGCCTGGCTCAATTGAAACGGCGCGGCCGCCACAATCCCCGTGCTGTCCGCGCGCGCGGCATCGGCCAAGATCAGAACGTTGTTCGCCTTCAGATAGCGGCCGAACAACTGACTGCCGTTGCCGGCGAGCACCGCGTCTTCCAGCACGTGCTTCGCCTTTGACTCCACGATCGCGACGCCGAAGCCGTAGTGCCGGCAATCCCTCACCACGAGGTTGCGCGTGACCGAACCGCCCTCGGTGTTGACGTTAAATACTCCGTTGTCGCAGCGCGTGAACACCGCCCCGTCGAGCACCGTCTCGCACGCATCGTGCGCACTGAAGCCTTCGTCAAAACAGTCAGTGGCATTGCAATTGAAGAACTGCGCGTCGATCACGCGTCCGTGGATGTTGAAGGCGTCGTTCCAGACATAACGCACATTCAGGTTTTTCACCGCCACGTGCCCCTTCTCGCCCGTGAGTGAGACCCCGGTGCCGCGCACGACCAGCTGCACGTTGAGTGTCGCCGGATTTTTATTCATCACCGGGTAAAAATACAGATCGCCATCCTCCATGCACCAGTGCCCCGGTTGCAGACTCGCACGCGCCGAGGGAAACAGCGCCTCGGTGCCATCAAGTCGTATGCCGGCCGGCCTCGGCTTGCCCTTGAACTTATAGGACGGTCTCGATCCTCCCGACCATTTCGTCGGATCGAGCCGCACCACCTCGCCGGCTGCCGACACGGTTTCAATCGTGAACTCGGCTGCTTTGCGTCCACTGGGCGGACGAAAAAAAAGAGTGGCGTCCCCCCACTGGTTCGTTTCGAAGCAAAATTCCCCTTCCTTCAAATCGCCGGCGAGGCGGGTCTCCAGAATCATCTCCCCGTCAACGATCAGAATATTGCGGGAGAGCGTCTGCTTGCGCCGCCACACACCGCCTTCCAATTCAACCCAGCCGCCAGGCGCGCACGGCTCCGCACCGCTCAACGTGGCTCCATGTCCATCCAGCGTGATCGGACGCCCCGGTTCTCCTCCCTTGTCCCGGAACTGCACTTCCTGCCGGTAGTCGCCCTTGATCACCGCGAGATGAATCGTGTCACCCGCGCCGGCGAGATCCACCGCCCGCTGGATGGTCTTGAGGGGACCGCGTGTCGCCGATTCGATCCGCGCGGAAAGCCCGTCGTGCCGGTCCGTCCCGACGTCTTGATTCACATACAGATCGGCTGCGGACAGACACCTGCAGCCAAGCAAGACGAGACCGACTCCAAATAGGTTTTTCATGGGGTAAAACTCCGCGCGAGGCGCACAGAGTGGAAGTAACGAACAGTCCCGTGATTTCATCCAGCCGCATCGAAGGCAATAAAAATTGAGCACGTGAACAATTTCATTGAAAGATTGCTTGGCCGCGAGCCCCCTCTGCCTCCTTCTCTTCACCACCCCTGCAATGACTCATAACCCCGCCTCTCTCACCCGCCTGGTTTTGCTCGGTTTCAGTTCGGCTCTGTTCGCACATGCCGTCCCTGCCGGCGACCTGCCTGAAATACGCGTGCCGCGCACCGATGCGGTGATCGTTGCCGACGGCAAACTCGACGAGGCCGCCTGGACTGGCGCCGCGCGTCTCACGCTGGGCGACTTTTGGGCGCAGACATCCCACCCGCTCGAAACCACCGAGGTCCTGCTCTTGCGCACCAGCAAGGCCTTGCACATCGCCTTTATAGCCGCCGACCGCGAGATTCTCGCCACACGCACGGACCGCGACGACCGGACTCATCGGGATGACTGCGTGGAAATCTTTCTCGCCCGCCCGCGCGAGACCAACGGAGACGCCCTTGCCCTTGAGATCAACGCGCTCGGCACGACGGCCGATTACTACTACCGCCACGCCGGCTGGATTAATTTCGGATGGGAGCCTTCCGTCGTGCGCATTACCTCGCAACGAAACCCGCAGGTGCCGCTGACTCCACCCGCGCCCGCACCAGGCTTCATCGTCGAAGTCGAAATCCCGTGGCCTGAACTGCTCTACGCGCTACCCGAAAAAGAGGTTCCCCCGCGTCTTCGCGCCAACTTCGCCCGCTGGAACTACGGCCGGGGCGGACGCATATTCACCATCTGGTCGGATCCTCGATCTTCGCGCCCCACCCCGCTTGTCCCCGACCGTTTTGGCTGGCTGATCTTCGAGGAGTAACCGACCGGTATCGGCAGCCGGTTACTCGCAAATTACAAAGCGGCACCCGGTTTCGGATGCCGCCACACAATCACATGATCACTGTTCCGCCAGTGCGCGGATTTCCGTGATGCGCACTGCTCGATCATAGAGTTCAACCTCATCAATCTTGCCCTTGAATACATTGGCGCTTCCAAACGATCCCCCGCGACGTCCAATATTGAGAGCAACACCCGTTGTATCCGGCACGGCCGGCGCGGTGCCCGCGGCGATCTGGCTGCCGTCGATGTAGAGACGCACGCTCTTATACGCATCCACGCTGGCCGCGACGTGTTGCCATGTGTTGGGGACGATGCCGGTGCCCGCAATGCTGAAGCCATTGCCATAGGTGAACGTGAGCTGGTCGTTTTGCAGAGTCAGATCAATCATCTTGGTCGAATCCTGGCTCTTGGAGATGATCGTGCGGACCGTGCCATCGATCGTCGTGGAGTAAATCCATGCCGACACAGTGAAGGTGCCGAGCGTGTTCAACGAGGACGGGCTGCCGATGTCGACGTAGTCGTCGATGCCATCGAACTGAAGCGCCTTGCCGTTCGCGATGCCCGTCGTCCACGCAGGGCCATTCGTCAGGATTCCCGCGTTGTTCAAGCCGGATTCGTCACCCAGTGTGATGCCGGTGTTTTCCTCCATGCGCCAGTAGCCGAGGCTGCGTCCGAAGGCCACTCGCTGGATGTCACCCGCGGTCAGCACGCCGGAGTGGATCTGCAACTCATCGATGCTGCCCATGAAGTAGTCGCCCGGCGAGGAACCACCCTTCCGGCCGACGCACAACGCGTTGGTGCTGGCAGCGGGAATGACCGTGCTTTGATACGCGCCGGTCTGCTTGCCGTCGACATAGAGCGTGACGAACTGGGTGGGGGATATCGTCGCCGCGACATGCACCCAGCGGTTCGCCGGAACCGTGCCGGCACTGAAGCGAGAATCGCCCGTGCCATACTTCTGCTGGAACGTCAGCTTTCCGTTGTAGATCGAAAGCAGGTATTGATACCAGGTATTGTGCGCGACTTTGGAAACGATCGCGCGCGTGACCCCGCCGCCTGTCATGTAAACCCAAGCCGAAATCGAAAAATCCGACGTGAAGTTGAAACTGCTGTTGCTCGGTATACTGGCGTAGTCGTTGGCGCCATCGAGGGACAACGCGAGTTCGCGGGCGCCCCCGGCCCACGTCGCGCCATTGTTCAGGGTGAGGTGATTTTGGTTCACGCTGCCATCGCCCGCAGTGGTGCCGAAGCCTTCGTCGAAGGTCCAGTTGGCCGCACCCGGCAAGATGCGCACGATCGGATAGCTTCCGCTGTAAAACGGCCGTGCCCCGCCCGTGAGGATGTTGCTGTTGAGCATCGCCACGTTCCTGAACTGGCCGCCGGTCCGCAGGTCGAACTCAACCAAGTCGGCCGTGCCCGTGGGCGGAAGGGTGATGCGGTTGTTCGCAACTGTGACGTCGCCGACCTCTATGGTGTCGGCACGCAGGTAAAACAGCTCGTCGAGGTGGGTGCTGGCCATCTGGATGTCGTTTCCGACGAAGCTGAAACGCCCCATGTTTTCGGCACGCACGAGACGCCGCACGTTCTTGAAGATGTTATCCTCCACCACGACGTTCTCACCACCGCGCCAGATGAGGAACTCACCACCCACGTCGAAGGTGTTTCCTGCCACGAGGAAATCGCGCGTGCCACCGAGCTGAAACAACACGCTGAAGCGCGGGGTAGTGGCCAGTGACGGATCGAACGTCACGAGGTTTTCAACGAATCCACCGCCCTCAAACGAGGCGAAGGGCATGCGGATCATATTGAAAAAAATCGGCGCGGACACCGGCTTTTGGGTAAACGTAATGATGTTGTCGCTCCAGATCAGGTTGCGATTGATGCGGCCCGTGCGCGTAATGAAAACGCCCTCGTTGCCCTCCCACTTGCGTTTGATGATGACGTCGTTTCCAGTGATGGTGAAGTTTTCCATCACGGTGCTGTTTTGGAGCGCTTCGCCCCAGTCGAGACCGATGTAAACCGCGCCGCGTTGGAAGCCGTTGAAGACGTTGTTGCTGATGGTCACGTTGCGCTTGATCTGGCTCGCGCCGTTGGAGCGGGTGCGACCGACACAAGACACACAGTATGCCTGCGAGTTAATGAAGGTGTTGCCATCGACGAGCACGTTCTCGGTGAGATCGTCTTCTCCGATTCCCGCCCGCAATTGCGTGCCGGTGAAGAGGCATCCCGTAATCGTGAAATTCGAGCCCCCGTTCTGGATCGACTGGCGCGTGAAGTGTTCGGCAAACGCGACGCGATCACCGACCACCAGCGTCTGCGGAGTATTGGTCGTCGTCAACGTGACGATGTCCGGCGCGGTGAAGGACCCGACGCTGCAATAGGAGCGCAGCACCTGATCGGTCGAATCGTAAATATACGCTTTAACGTCATCCAATGACAGCCAGCTAATATCATGGCCCGGAGTAACGTTGACCTGCACCTGGGCGGTGTAAGTGCCGGCGCTATTCACCCAATTCGATATGATCGCACCAATGGTCCCCGTCGCATCGCCGTAATTGACCGCGGTGCTGTCGGTGAATTCGCAATTGGTAACGGTGACGTCATTGCCCAAATTATAAACTGACTGGCAGTAATCCTGATGGTTCGAGGCGAGATCGAACTTCAGGTTGTCGAGCGTCAGATGCGAGGCGGTCGACTCGATCGTGAGCGCCCGGGAGGATCCCGCGGCGAGCGGCTTGATCAGCGTGGCCCGAGTGCCAGAGCCCTTCAGGGTGAAATGCCCGTAGCGGATGCGCACAGGATTGGCGTAGTCGCCAAATTGGAGGGTTCCGGCAGGCAGCAACAACGTTGTGGTGGCGGAGGGGTTCGCGATGGCCCAGCGCTCCGCGGCACCGACGGCCTTCTGCAAAGCCGCCCGCGTGGTGCCGTTAGACGCTCCTGCGGTCACACCAAACCACGCGGCCTCCAGCGTGTGACTCGGCACGTTGTCCGCAACATCACGGCCCGCCGCGGTCGCATGCCGGTAAGATACCGTAATAGGAGTGGCACTGGTCGGCGGGGCATTCCGGTAGTTGACGCTCAGGATGTTTCCACTGCGCGGCGGATAATAGAACGTCACGCTGTAGGCACCACTCGCATAGTCGATCGTTCCGGTTGAACCATTGGTTGTGAACGTGCCGGCATTGTCGCGCGCACCGAGTTGGTCGACCGTAAAGGAAACGCTGCCCGGCTTGACGGGAGGCACCAAGGTCCCGGTGAAGGTCTGCTGCGTGCCGTTGACCGCGCCCAGCGATGAACCAGCCCCGGTGCCGGGATAAACCAGCGTGTAGGCGCCCGTGGCGTAATTGATCGTGCCGGTCTGGCTGTTTTGAGGGCTGTTGTGACCGACCTTGCCGGCGCCATCGTCAGTAAAGGTAATACTACCGATTTTAAATATCACCGAACCTGCTTCGATCGGCAGCTTGGCGGCGGGAAGCGTTCCTGAATAGGTGAAGTCGGCACCGTTGCCCGCCCCGATTGTGGCGTTGGAAACAGTGCCGGTGTTGGTCGTCAGCAATTTCACCAATACACCGTCCGGCACCGCATTCGATGCGGGCTGATGGGTGTAGGTGAGCGTCGTTGCACCGGCGCAAACGGGCAGGATCAAAGCAAGCATAGCCAAGTGGGCATGCTTGTGCGTAAGGACACGGCAATACACTGCGTTCATCGTGAGGTTGGGGTTACGTAGCTTCGTTTCGAATAGGCCCATGCCGTCCGAAACACATGTGGTCATCACGGACCCAAGGGGGTAAGTCCGAGCAACCGTTCGCGACTAAAAATGTTTCACGTGAACAATAGTCAACATTTTTGCCCGTTGATTGCAAAAAATCCAGATCAACGTGAAAATGCAGGCGATCATCAGGCGGGGTGCCCGCCTCAATGATGCCCCCATCTTCCAACTGAAGTGTGCCGTCAGGTTTCCGACTTCGGGCGGCTGCAGGACTCGCGCTCGATCAGCGTGGGGCGAAGAACCACCATCTGCGGAAAGCCGGACCAGTCGCCTTCCATGCGACGCATCAACAATTCCACCGCCCGCACGCCCAGTTCCGCCTCCGGTTGACGCATCGTCGTGAGCGGCACACGCGCAAACTCTGCCGCAGGGATGTCATCATAACCCGTAAGCGCGACTTCTCCGGGCACGTCGACGTTGTTCAATTTCGCGGCGTGCTGGAAGCCGATGGCCGTCTGGTCGGACTGGCAGATGACCGCCGTCGGCCGCCGGCTCATCGCGAAAAACTTCAAGGCTCCGTCATAACCCATGCGATAATCCGAAACTGATCGCACCTTGTCCGCTTCTTCACGGCGGACCCGGACAGGGACGCGCAACATCCAGTCTTTGTTCACCGGCAAACCGGCGGCCGCCAGTGCATCGGCAACGCCTTTCTCCTTCGCGATCGCATATGTTGACTGAATGTCTTCGAGCAGCAGTCCGATGTCGCGATGGCCCTTGGAGATTATATGACGGGTCATTTCTCCATAAGCCCAAGGCGCATCCACGACCACACAATCCGTTTCCAGCGTCGCGATGGGGGCGATCGCCACCAGCCCCACCCGCGCCTTGATCAACTTTTTGAAATGCGCGGAGTCCTGCAGACGCCCCTTGCCCGTGACAATCAATCCGTCCACTTTGCGTGAGCGCAACTCGTCAACACACCGGGCCTCGCCCTCGGCGCTGCCATCGCTGTAGGTCAGCACCAGCGAATAACCGCGCAGCCGCGCCGCTTCATGAATCGCGCGGGCCTTTTCCATTTCGGAAATTTTCGCGTCGCCGATCGCAATCAGGCCGATCGTCCGCGTGCGCCCCGTCCGTAGTCCTTGGGCGATGATATTCGGACTATAGCCGATCTCAGAAAGCGCTTTTTCGATCCGTTGTCGCGTGGAAGCTTTGACCAGAGGCGATCCGGACAAAACCCGGTGTAAGGTCCCACGGCTGATGCCCAGGCGGTCGGCGACTTCGTGTTGAGTAAGTTCCATTAAAAAGTGGTCGTGAATGAATCAGTGTGAATATGGCGCGATCAGTTCCCCGCCAAAACCAGTGCACGTGAGAAACGAAAAGGGAAAAGGTAATCGTGCACAATTTATTCCGAGTCAATCACAACGCATCTTTGTTGCAGACAATCTTCCGGTCGTCAAAGCCAACGCCATGTAGCATCCCTACGGTCACCCCCGAGCCTTCTCGCTGAATCATTCATCAAACTAATTTGTAACAACTTGCGAATTTATAAATAAAATTAGGTTTTTCGATTGACCATTTGTTCACGTGTTACATTTTATGTGCATGCCCCACCCCTGTTCGCCCCGGTCTGCCTCGCGTTCGGCATTCACGCTTGTCGAACTCCTTACCGTCATCGCCATCGTCGGCGTTTTAGCCGCCTTGCTGTTCCCGGCCATCAACTCGGTTCGCTCATCTGCGCGCAGCACCGTCTGCAGTAATAATTTTCGCAAGATGATCATCGTGGAGCCAACCCACCATAGGTTCAGGCTCCTCATCCGTTCGAAACGTCGAGCAAATTGTAAAATATATCGACCCCAAGCACACATCCAATTCGCCTTGGATTTTTCAATGCCCGGACGTGTCGGTCGCATTGTCCCAGATGGGGGTGTCGCTCAAGAGCCTGACGGTTCATGAAATCACTTATGCCTTCAACGAGGAGATGCATAATCTCAAGCCGGCGGCCATTCGCAATCCGGCCAAACTCGTGGCCTTCCAGGAAGGCCTCAGCAAGGCATTCTACCCCGGCCAGGGCAGTAAGGGCGTTGGCGACTACACCATTTCTCGACATGGCTACCGTGCCAGCGGCGACCGCATGGATGTGTTGGGTCGCGGAACCAAATGCGCCTTTGCCGATGGCCATGTGGGGGAGATTCGCTTCGAGAACGGCAAGTGGAATTTGAGCGGCACTGCGTCCACCGGCGCATTTCTCGAGCCCTGAAAGGCTTCGATACTTCATCTTCGAATCCTTGCCGCAGCGGCAACCAATCGAAGCGGCATCCCCGGATGCCGCTATATTTTATTCATGCCCAGAAAAATCACGTTCATAGGCGGAGGCAGTTATCAATGGGTGCCCACCCTCTTCCGCGATATTGCCGTTACTGAAGCCCTCGCCGGATGCCGCTTCGTTTTGCATGACATTCATGCCGCCCGCAACGAGGAGCTGGCCGAGGTCTGCCGTATAATCGCCCGCAAACTCGACTCGTCCGTGCACATCGAGACGGCGCCCGCCTTGGAGGCCGCTCTGGAGGATGCCGATGCCGTCATCCTCTGCATTTCCACCGGGGGACTGGACGCGATGGCGCACGACATTGAAATCCCCAAAAAATACGGGATCTATCAGCCCGTCGGCGACTCGACCGGCCCCGGCGGCATATCACGCACGCTGCGCAACGTGCCCGTGGTCACCCGCATCGCCCGCCAGATGGAAGTCCTCTGCCCTCATGCCTGGCTGATCAATCTCAGCAATCCGATGGATCAGATTGTGCGGGCCATCGACAAAACCTCGTCCATTCGAGTCGTGGGCCTTTGCCATGAATACATGTGCTTCATGGATAAACTGGAGCAGTGGTTCGGTCTCACCGACTGGCGGACGGAAACCTCCGCCACCATCGCGGGAATCAATCACTTCGCCTGGATCAAGCGCCTCACCATTCACGGCGAAGACGGCCTCGCCTTGATGCGTGAACACATTGCGATGAATGGTGCTTCACCGGCCGGCGCAAGCACGGGCCGCTTCGTCAATCGCGGGCACCTGCTCGACCTGCACCAGGTAAAGAACGCCTTGTTCGCAACCTACGGCCTCATGCCGTATCCGGGCGACCGCCACCTGGTCGAGTTCTTCCCCTACTTTTTGTCGGAGAAAACCGGATACGGAAAAAATTACGGCGTGGAACTCACCGCCATTCACGACCGGCGCACCTCCTGGCTCGCTCATTTCAAGAAAATCATTTCCGACTGGACGGCATCCGGTCCCGACACCGTTCCGCGGAAACCGTCCAGCGAATCCCTGGCCCCCACTCTCGCGGCTCTCTTCGGCGGCCCCGCCACCGTGCAGCCCGCCGTCCTCCCCAACCACGGCCAGATTGCCAATCTCCCTTTCGGGCCCTGCGTGGAAACGTTCGCAACCATCGAGCGCGACTCCATTACGGCGCACGCCTCGGGCGAGCTACCTGCGGCCATTGTGGCCCTAACGCACAAGCACTGCCTGAACCAGGATCTCACGGTCGAGGGTGCCATCGAAGGAGACCGCACCAAGGTTCTGCACGCCATGCTGGCCGACCCCCTCAACAACAACAACGATTTCAGCGAGATCGACCGGATGCTCGGCGAGTTGATGGAAGCCAACCGTGCGCTCCTGCCCCAGTTCCTCGGACGCGAAGTGCACAATCCCGAAGTCGCCCGCCGTCCGGTCAAAAGCCCTGTGCCGTCCGGAAAGTCCACCCGTCACGCGCAATCATCCGACGCACTTGTCGCCCCGTTGTAAAACCATGACCAAACGCCTTTGTATCGTAATCGTCTGCATCCTCGCGGTCGTCGCGACGCTGCTTCTTTTCAAAATCACAGGCTCCGAACCTCGCGTAGTTCCTTCGACGGTGACGGATGAGGCATTCGGCATCATCGCCGCCCGCAAGCTCGCGTTAAACGCTCCCGGTGCATCCCTTGTGCTCATCGCTTATGCAAATGACGACGGGGCGCCGGGGTCCGCCCTTCGTCGCCGCGACGCCTTCCTGAGAGAAGCCGCCTCCTCCGGCTTGCGCGTCATCATAGTTGTGTCACCAATTTTCAACTACAAAGGAAAAATAAGGGACGAAGACCTGCTCACCCTTCCCTTTCGCGGGGTCGGTATCGACGCCACCAGCATCCGGCACGCCCTCACCCACCGTCCGCCGGTGATCGTCAGTCTCGAAGGGTTTCCGCCCGACCTCGCGCGCCTGAATTTGGGCGCCACCCGTTTCTTTGCCGCCGATCCCTACATGACGATCGAGGGAGATCCCTTGGTGCGACAAGGAATCCTTCGCGGTTTGCTGACGTATCGTGAGGATGCCGATTGGTCACAAGAACTGACCGATCCAGAGGCCATCTCGGCAGCGCGTTTTCGTTATTTAGCCCCCTGATTTCCTATTTTTTTAATGATCAGCGGAAGAGGGATTTGACAAATTGAGACACGTGCACCATTTATTAATAATTCCAGTTTTCCATCACACTCCCCTATGAAAAAGACACCTCTGCCTTGTTTACTCGCAGTGCTTTGCGCTGCTTCCGCCTCCGCCGCATCTTTCACCTGGGACGGCAGCGAATTCGCCACCAGCACCAACTGGACTACCGCCGCAAACTGGGTCGGCGGTGCGGCTCCGGACAACGATGGGACGGCGACGCTGCTCTTCAATCAAAGCCCCACACCAGGCAGTTTCGCATCCACTGTGGGCGTCGCCTACAACATCAACAAGCTTACCATCACTTCCCAAAGCACGCCGTTCACCTACTCCGGCTCGCCCATCACGTTCTCGGGCAGTGGCGCGGCCATCACCGTGACCACGGCATCCGGAAACAGCACCTCCACCGCGAACACGATCGCCAATAACATCGTGCTCAATGCGGCCCTTACCATCAACCGTGGCGTCAGCTCCACCAATGCCGCGCGCATCAACATCTCCGGAATCATCTCGGGCGCGCATGCGATCACCACGGGCTTCGACAACGGCATTCTTCGGCTGACCGGCGACAACACCTTTACCGGCGGAGTCAGCAATGTTCGTGGCAATCTGGAGATCGGGCACAACTCCGCCTTGGGCACGGGCGCGCTCTCCCTCTCCGGCACCAGCGCCGCGTCGGTCAGTTTGACAGGCGGGGCCAAATCGATCGCCAATGGCCTCAACATCGCGGGTGTCGCCTCTGGCACGGGCGCGACCACGTTCAGCGGCGACCTCACGGTCGGGGGAGCCGTCACCCTCAATGGCACCGCAGGCGTAAATACTAAATATACCACGATCGCTAGCGCCGCGAAGCTCACCTTGAATGGCGATATCGGCGAAAGCGGCACGCTCGGGAAAAACTTCCGCGTCAATGGCAGCAGCACCGGCAGCACCGGAACACTCGTGTTGAACGGCAATGCCACGTATACCGGCTCCACCCAACTCGGCAGCATCGAGACCACCAGCCGCACCGTTTTCATCAACGGCGATTTCTCATCCAGCTCGGCCACCTCGGTTAATGCCGGCATGACCCTTCGCGGGGTCGGCACGGTCGCGGCGGTCACCGTAGGCGCCAACGCCATTCTTGCCCCAGGCGGTGACGTTGACGATACCGTCACGCCCACGCTCGGCACCCTCGATGTCGACGGCGGCGTCACCTTCAATTCGGGTAGCACCTTCAAGCTTAACCTGGCTGCCGCCGGAGCTTCGGACGCAATCAGTCTTACGGGAGGCACCGTCGACATCAACGCGACCGGTGTCACCCTGGCCCTCAATATCACCGGCGGCTACGGAACGCTCAGCGGTTCAACCTATACGCTGGCCTCCTTCGACACGATCGTGGGTTCCTATGGTTCGTTCACTTCAATCACCCTTAACGGATCAGCCAGCGATATTACCGCTCTCAATGCCGCCGGCTACAATCTTGTTTACGGCACCGACAGTATCTACCTCCAGTCCACCTCCATTCCCGAGCCCGCCACCATCAGCCTGATGATTGGCCTTGGTGCCTTGGGCTTGGTTGCCTCGCGTCGTCGTGGCAACGCTGGCCGCCGGTCTTGAACGTCGGTTTTCCCGCTTCCCTTTTCTCACCGGTCAGAAGTGGTGGGACGCCCCGGAGGATTTCATAGGGGGATCCTTTCGGGGCGTTGTTGCGTCGTTATCCCTCCTCATACGCTTTCCATGCCGCCACTGAAGTCTGCTTTTTGCCTCGGCCTGCTTGTCGTTGCCCCGTTTGTGATGCGCGCGCAGGAAGTCGCCTCCTCCGAATTCTCCGCGACCTTCGCAGACGGCTGGCTGGTCAGCTGGACCAACAAACGCACCGGAGAGGTATTTGACTTCGGCCGCCCCACCGATCCCTCGTCCACGCCGGCCACCTATCGCCCGGGATCCTGGCCGATTCCCGGTTACAAGCAGGAGGACAAATCCGCCGCGTGGTCCTTGCAGGCAACTCCCGCGGCCGGCCAGCCCGACGGCTTGGTCATGACCCAGTCCCTCGACGTGACCGACGGTCTCGCCCAGACCGTGCAATGGTCGCTCCGTCTCCCACTCGACAAAATCGAGGGCAGCTACTGGCCCACCGGACTCACCAATCGCATGCTCGCCAAAGACGTGCAGACACCCGAAGGCGCCATCGGCAAAAACTACTATTTCAAAAACCGCACCGCGGTCCTCTCGAGTCACCAGTGGCGTCATCGCTACTTCATCATCCAGGGCAAAAAAGGCGGCCTCGCGATCTACGTCGATGATCCCGAACTCGATCACTTCAGCGCGATCGAGATGGATGCCTCCAAGTTCCCGTCCGAGGTCATTCTCACCCAGCGCTCGCTCGCCTCGCCCCCGTGGACTTCACGTTACCAAAGCGCGAAATGGAAAATCGTTCAATACGACGGCTGGGTGAACCACGGCGCGGAGGTCGTGCGCAACCACCTAGCCCGGTCCTACAACCTCAAACCTCTTTCCGAACGCCCGACCGCCTGGGTGCAGGATCTTGCGTATGCCTTCGTCAAGGGTCCGTTCACCGATCCCCCGTCGCGGTTTCCGGGCACCGGTAATCCCAATTACACCGAACACTGGAAGGAGAGCCTCGCCTTGGTGGACCAGTGGCTCGACAACCTTTCGCAGGTCGTCGAACCGGCAAAGGTCATGATCTACGTCAACTGGTGGCGCTACGCCGCGCATGACACGATGTTCCCCGAGCATTCGATCGATCCGTTCTTCGCCCATGCGGTCGGCCGCGTGCGCAAACGCGGCTTCCATGTGATGCTGCATTTCCACAACCACCTCGCGCAGGACGGCGCGTCGGCGTTCTTCGGTCGCTACATCACCAAACAGGACGAATGGCACCGCACTGCGTATCCAGACCGCCCCCACGCCGTCGGCGATCCCGAGGGTAGGATCATGTGGGGCGTCGGCTACGATTTCGTCCGCCGCACCGAGGTCGTCCAGCGCGACAAGGACTTCGGCACCACCTACTCCAAACGACAGGGCCTGCCCACGCGCATGACCGGCTACCACATGTCGCCTGCCTACGAGGGCTGGCGCTATATCAAGGTCGCCGAGATCCTCAGCGCGTTGCGGGCCACCGGTGCCGATGCCCTGCACATCGACGTTCCCGCCGTCTGGCCAGAGGGCAAGGAACGCTACGGCATCAACAGCCAGCAAGGCTCCCGCGAGTTCTTCAAACTCCTGCGCGAAACCCTCGACTCCAACGGACTTGAGCACGTGGCCATCGCCACCGAAGCCACTCCCGGCGAAGGATACATGCGTTACGTGGACATGGCGCAACTGGTGCGCGGCTCCAGCATCACGAGCATGCTCGACGGCCTTTCCGTGGACACGATGATCGAGCTCCAACTCGGCGACGATCTCGACAAGGCCAATGCCCTTCGCGCCGCTGCCACCGCCCGCTACCCCACCGAGGCCGGTAAAAAAATCAAAGATGAGCTCCGCTTCGATGCGAAAGCCGTCGGCGAACGTCTCGCCAAAATCCGCGAGCTCGGCGAACCCAACATCGACGCGATGGTGAGCGCACCCTACGTGCGCGCCTATCCTCATCTCGGCTCCGCGTCCGCGCTTATGGGTGGCTACCTCGGTGATCCCGCCGCCGCCGCCCATAATCAGGCCGCGCTTGCTCTCCACACCTGGGCCACGCTCCACCGCGGAGCACCGTTCAACTCTACGCCCAACCTCCTGACGTTTATGGACGCTCCGCCTTGGAACGAAGCGCCCGAAGTTCGCGCCTTGCGCAAAGAAATCGAAACATCCGGCAAACGCACCGGAGGAAAGATTTTGAATACCTTCAACTATGGCGAGTTTGCCCTGGCACGCTGGTGGCAGAAAAATGAACCGCGCTTCGCTCCTCTCTCTGAATGGAAAAAGGGCGACGTCGCCCGCTATCGCCTGAGTGACGGACGGAGCTTCACCGTGCGTCGCAACGAGAAGAATCCTCTCATCCTCAACCTCGTGCTCGAGGGGAGCCCTCTGGCTGATATCAACATCTTCGGTGGATGGGAAAATGCCGATGCCCTGTTCGAAGACTACGGTCCCGAATTTCTACGCAACCAGATTGACGGCGGTCTGAAGTAGTCCACATGCCATGATCACCGAGACCTCTGCTGTCCCGGCGGGGACTAAAAACGGCCATGTCCGCTGGACGATTTGCGCCCTTCTCTTTTTCGCGACCACGATCAACTACATGGATCGCCAGATCCTGGGCCTGCTCGCACCGGTGCTCGAAAAGGAGATCGGCTGGACCGAGATCGACTATGGCAACCTGGTGACCGCCTTCCAAATCGCCTATGCGATCGGACTGCTCGCCACAGGACGCCTCATCGATCAATTCGGCACGCGCCGCAGCTTCTCGTTTCTCGTCGCTTTCTGGAGCCTGGCCGCGATGGCCCATGCGTTGACCCACACCGTGCGGGGCTTCGGCATCGCGCGGTTTTTACTGGGCCTGGGAGAAGCCGGCAACTTCCCGGCTGCCATCAAGACAGTGACTGAGTGGTTCCCTAAACGCGAACGCGCGCTGGCCACCGGCATCTTCAATTCAGGTTCCAATGTGGGTGCCATTCTCTCGCCCATCGTGGTGCCCTGGCTGACGCTGCAATTCGGCTGGCAGGCGTCTTTTGTGGTTTTGGGTGCGACCGGCTTTGTCTGGATAATGGCGTGGCATGTCTTGTATGCCCCGCCGCGCGAGCACCCCAGGCTCAGCCCCCGTGAACTCGCATATATCGAAAACGACTCTTCCGCGGCAAACGAACGGAGCCTGCCATGGAGAAGCCTTTTCCATTACCGTCAGACCTGGGCCTACGTGGTGGCCATGGCGCTCACCAGCCCGGTGTGGTGGTTCTATCTCTACTGGCTGCCCAAATTCTTGCATGGTCAGTTTCACGTCAGCATAAGCGGCATGGGTCTGCCTCTGGCGATCATCTACACCTTGGCCTGCGTCGGCAGCATCGGCGGGGGCTGGCTTTCGTTTCGCTTCCTGCGCGCCGGCTGGTCCACCAACGCCAGTCGCAAAACCGCAATGCTGGCCTGCGCCCTCTGCGTGCTGCCCATCATGGCCGTGGCGAAGGTTGGGAACATCTGGACCGCCACCTTTCTTATCGGCCTCGCCGCCGCCGCGCATCAGGGATGGTCGGCCAACCTGTATTCATTCGTTTCGGATACTTTTCCCAAGCAGGCGATCGCCTCGGTCGTGGGTATCGGCAGTATGTTCGGCGCGGTAGCCGGTATTCTTTTTGCGCAGACCACGGGTTTCATTCTGAACGCCACCGGCAATTACTGGAGCCTCTTTCTCGGCTGCAGCCTCGCCTACGTCCTTGCGCTGGCCTGCTTGCACGTGCTGGCGCCGCGCATGACTCTCGTGACGAATTCGTCCACATCTGGCTGAAATCGCTACTCCTCGGCGGACCAGAGGCTGAACAATCTGGCCGACCTCATTTTCACTGCAATGGTGAGCGGTTGCCCAATCGGGATGTCGTCCGTCTTCCAACGCACGACACAACGTGTTGCATCGATGGAAACAGGCTTGCTGTCCGCGAAGGAATAGCCGGGCAAGGTCTTCCCGGACAGATCGCGAAGCTCGACGCGCACCTCGCCCTCCGACGCATCGGTATTAATCACCAAACGACGATGCAGAAACCGGACGGGTTTAGTTTCCACCTCGCCCGCTCCCTCCGCGTCCAGTGAAGCAAATCCATGGAGGCGCCACTCCGCGCGCCCGATTGAAATACGCTTGAGCGGAATCGGCGCGCCATGCGAGGTGGTGAGTGCCGTGTAATAAACCCAAGTGCGGTCACCGACGTTCACCGGGGTATTTGAAACACCCAGGAGCGCGCCCCGGTCAAAGTCGCCGTGCGCCCCGCGTGGGATCATGTTCACTCGGGGCTCGGTGCGCGCCCAGCTCACACCGTCGGCACTCGTCACCAATTGAATATCGATCGGACCGTCGTCGCCCGCTTGTCCGGGCGTCAACTCGCCTGGCGGCCGAGTGGTTTCAATCCTGAAAATCGATGGCATGCCAACGAACCCGGACGCGTGTGGGAAAACCGACATGACATACACGTCCGCCCTTTGCTTCGAGTTTGGTGTGGTCCAGTCCTCGTCTTTTTCGTCGGGAACAAACACCAGCTGCGGAACATCCCAATGCATCAAATCCCGGCTTCGCGTGAGCCAGACCGTGCGACGCTTGATGCCGCGGATCTCCGTCAGGTTTTTGTGATACGCCAGGTATTCGCCGGTCCGTGGATTCTGCGCCAAGGTCATCGTATCGCCTCCCGGGCAGGTAAAGACGGGCTCCGATGAATAGTCAGTCCACCGGATTCCATCCGCTGAATACGCCACGTATCCCGCCCCGTCGCCGCCCGCTCGCAGCATCTTGTAACGCTTCTCGGGATCCATCTCGAATTCGTCCCGCAAAACCGAGGGGCTGTGTCCATGATGAACGATATTATTCCTGAAAGAGTTGTCATCGCTGAACAACCCCACCGCCGGCTTCGTCCACTCCAAACCATCCGAGGAAGTCGCATAGAGAACTTTGCTTGGCTTGGGTGTGCCATACCACATCCGCAGCCGCTTTTGCTTCGGATCAAAGATCACCGACCCATAAATATAAACCCTGCCGCCTTCGACTGGACGGTCAGCCTCCATCACAGGTTTTGCCAGCGTGCGGGCGGGATGAAAAGTCCGGCGAACCCCGGTCGCCGAAACCAAGCCGCCGTCGTCAACCACGAGCAAGGGCACCGCCCCGAGCATAAGCGGCTCGTCCGCCATGGCAGCAGAGCCGCTTAGCGTTAATACCAATAATCCGAATACACGACGACCGATCAGGGGGACGCCAAAAGCAGGACGGAGCAGAGAAGAATTCATGAAGGGCGAAAGAGCGCATTTTTAACATTGCGAAGGTTCGTGCCAACCATTTTTGTGCACGTGCTACATTAATGCTGTATTCACCCCTCTTTTTGCGCGCCGCGTTGCTGGGCGGCCACGTCGTTTGGGCGGTGGCCCAAGCCATGGCTGGCGATCTCTCCGTGCATCCCCTGTTTGGCGACGGGGCGGTTTTGCAACGCGATCTCCCCGTCAAAATCTGGGGCTCGGCCTCGCCCAATAGCGAAGTCACCCTGTCGTTCCGCGCTCAAACGACGAAAATCAAGGCCGAGGCGAATGGTAGTTGGACAGCTGTTCTTACGCCCGAGCCTGCCGGCGGTCCTCACTCGCTTCAGATCAAATCGGACGAGGAAGCCTTGGAAATCAAAGATGTTTATGTGGGCGAAGTGTGGTTCGCCTCGGGGCAATCGAACATGCAATACCGCGTCCGCTACATGAAGGCCGAGGACCGCCTCACCATCGCACAGCCGGACGGCGCGTTTCGTATCTTGAACCTCCGACAGCGTGCGAGCGACACCCCGCAAGCCGCCACGCACGTCAACGACCGCTGGCTCACCGTGGATGAGGCGAGCATCCGTGACTTCTCCGCGGTCGGCTTTTTCTTCGGTCACGAACTGCGAACCCATTTAAACGTCCCCATCGGAGTCATAGCCTCTTCAGTGGGCGGAACCTCAATCCGTAGCTGGTTGAGCACCGAAGGCCTCACCACCTTGCCTGCTGTAAAATCAAAAGTTGACCAGGCATGGGAGCAAACTCTCTCCAAGTTTCCCACTGCCCAAAAAAGTTACGAGGTCACCTTGGCCAAGTGGACCGGCGCGAAGACCATCGCGGAGGCAGCCGGACAGCCGTTCCTCGAAAAACCTCCGCGTGCTCCCGACGGTCCGAACAGCCATCGCCGGCCTTACGGACTCTTTAACGGCATGGTTGCCCCAGTGATTCCCTACACCGTGCGCGGCGTGCTCTGGTATCAAGGCGAGTCTGACGCCGCCGAATTTTCCGATATCTACGGTTCGCTCCTTGTCGCCCTGATGCGCGACTGGCGCAGCCGCTGGGGTCGTCCCGACATGCCGTTTCTTTTCGTGCAGCTGCCCGGCTACGCCGATGGCAAAAACTGGGCAACCTTTCGTCAGCAACAAACCTCCGCGCTGACCGAACCCGCCACCGGCATGGCAGTGACGATCGACCTCGGTGAAGAAACCAACGTCCATCCGCGCAACAAGCGGCCCGTCGGTGAACGCCTCGCCAACCTGGCCTTGCGCAACGTCTATCACCTGCCGGTCCACGTGGACGGGCCGAAGCCCGTCCGGGTCGCTCGCGAAGGGACTGCCGTCCGCTTGAACTTTGTGTGCGAGAAGGGTGCACGGCTCGTCTTCAAACCCGAAACATCCCCGTCCGGTTTCGAAATTCGCAATGCCAGCGGTGTATTTCTACCCGCTTCCGTAAAAATGGACGGCGATACTCTCGTGCTCTCCCACCCCGAGATTATGGCGCCCGCCGAGATTCGCTATGCATGGTCCGCCTGGCCGGCCCTGAGTGTCTTCGACTCCAGCCAGCTTCCGGTCGCCCCCTTTTTGGCGCCGGTCGAAATTCTGCCCTGAGAACACCTTGGCAAACCACTCCGGCATTTTCCGTTCCCCTTATGAAAATCGGCGTCTGCATCGATCCGCTCACAACGTTGGTTTGGCCCTCCATCCCCGGAGATTTCCTGGAAGCCAATGTCCAGAATCTCTTCATGCCCGAGGCCACTGACGCGGAGTTCATGCGCGTTGAGGCCAAACTCGCGCCACTCCACGGCCTCATCCGCGTCGCCAACGGATTTCTTCCAGCAAATCTCAAGGTGACTGGCCCGTCCACTGATCACGATCGCCTTTCCCGCTATGTCGATACCGCCTTCCGCCGCGCGGCTTCGACTAAAACAACGATCATCGTGTTCGGCTCAAGCGGAGCCCGCCAGGTCCCCGATGGCTGGTCCCGCGCCGAAGGTTTTGAGCAATTCGTCCGGGCACTTGAAATCTGCGCTCCCCTCGCGCAGAGCCATGGGATCATCCTCGCCGTCGAGCCGCTTAACCGTGGCGAATGCAATCTTATCAACACGGTCCTCGAAGGCGCCGTAGCTGTCGCCCGTGTAAATCACCCGAATATCCGCCTGCTTGTTGATTTCTTCCACATGTTGCGCAACGACGAATCGGCCGACGACATTTTGAAGGTCGGCCCTTGGATCGCCCATGCCCACATCGCGGAAAAAGCCGGGCGCACCGCACCCGGCGTGAAGGGGGACGACTTCCGTCCTTTCCTGGCCGCACTCAGGCACACCGGCTACACCGGCGCGCTCTCCCTTGAATGTCAGTTTGGTCCCGATCCACGTCAGGAAGGCGAAGCCTCCGTCGCGTTCCTGCGCACGCAGTTCGCTTGATGGGAAGTCCCGCGTCGATCGCCCCCAATGCGTCCGCATTATCAAAGTCTTTCCACTCAAGTAGCATCGGATATCGAGACGAATCTCCACCGGGGCGCCTGGCTCGAATGGTTGCCAGGTGAACGCTCTTTGGCTGAATCGCATCAAATCAGTAGAAAAACCCTGCGCAAGGCGCTGAGAATATTGCAGGAACGAAAGCTGATAGCTGCGCGCCACGGACTCGGTTACCTGATTTTGAAACCGGAGAAATCCGCTCAGCCTGAGAATGGCGGACTCGCTCCCGGCGGCAGCATTGGCCTGCTGACTCCGCTGCCCGTGCATGCGCTACGGCCTTATACAGCCCTCTGGGTCAACGAACTCGGCACGATGCTGGCCGAACACGACGAACGCCTGCGCGTGTTTTCGGGCAGGAAATATTTCAGCCAAAACCCTGCGTGCGCCCTGCAACGGCTCGTCACCCAGCACCCCCAGCGCTGCTGGCTGCTGTCTCATTCAAACGAGAAAATCCAGCGCTGGTTTGCCGGGCACGACGTGCCTTGCATCATTACCGGCTCCGCCCACCCCGGCGTCGATCTCCCGAACATCGACCTGGATCACCGGGCCGTCTGCCGTCATGCCGCCGCTGCAATGCTGCGGCTCGGCCATCGAAAAATCGCGCTGATCAACGAACGCTCCGGACGCGTGGGTGATTCGGAAAGCGAGTCCGGTTTCATGTCCGGCTTGCAATCGTTTCCAGATGCCAGGGCGGAATGCATGGTCGCCCATCATGACGGCTCCATTCCTCAAACATGCCGTCTGGTGGATCGCTTGCTCGCCCTGGCGGAACCGCCGACCGCACTCTTGATTGTGCAACCGTTGAGTTATGTCACCGTGGTCACACACCTCGCGCAGCGCGGATTGCGCGTGCCCCAGGACATCTCGGTGATGTGCCGGGATGATGACGGATTCCTCGAATATGTGCGACCGGAGCCCTCGCGTTACGCGTGCCGCGCACACCTCTACGCGAAGAAACTCCTCAATCCAGTGCTCGCGTTGGCCGCGGGCGAGCCCGTTGCGCAACGCGTGTTGCGCATCATTCCCACCCATCGGCCAGGCGGGTCGCTGGCACGGGTGCCAGCCTCCTCCGGTGACAAGCGCACACCCTAATCCTGGAAGACCTTTGCCAGTTCTTTAAGCCCCAGGTTCATCATGCGCACGTCGCCACCCGGGGCGATGATCTGCGCACCCAATGCGCGCACTTTGAGGTAGTTCTCCCGGCCGATGCCCAAAGTTCCCCAGAACTTCCCCTGCGACTTGCACGCCCGCGCGACGAGTTCCATCGCCGCAAAAATTTCCGGCCGCCCGATCTGCCCGGCGATACCCAGACGATGGGCGTAATCGCCCGGCCCAAAAAAGATTCCATCCACTCCTGAAACCGCGGCGATCTCCGCTGCGCGCGCCAGGCCTTCCTCCGTCTCGATCTGGCAAAGGATAAAGGTCTCGCGATTCTGGTAAGCCATGTAGTCCGCCACGGGTATGTTCCCATAGCGGCCATCGATTCCGCCGCCGTTCCACCCGCGCTGTCCGATGACCTCCCCGGGGGCCGGTGTCGGGTTGTTGAATTTCGCCCAGCGAACAATGTCCGCCGCTTGAGCCGGAGTATCCACCATCGCGCACATCAAGCCGCCCACGCCGGTTTCCAAGGTCCGCTGCACGGTCTGGTAATCTCCGCAATACAGCCGAGCAAGCGTCGTGACCGGATGCGCCCGTGCCACGAGGTTGAGCGTCGCCAGCCGATCAGTGGATATGTCGAAATGCTCCAGGTCGAACCAGAGTGAGTCGAACAGGCCGGAGCCGGCCACAAAGTCGACGAGACGCGGAGTCGCATGATTGCCGAGCGGATAAAGATGCTCGACGGCGCCGGCGCGCATATTGGCGAGAAGTGAATTGGGTTTAAGCGTAGCCATGGTGGAACCACAGACTCGACGGCTTCCGCAGCCGCTCACAATCCCGGCCAGCTGGTCTCCTTTGGGGATCACTAGATTTCGCTGTGCCCGCCGGCTGACGAAGCACACAGTAAATCACCCCATGCGTTCCCTGTTCCTGTTATTCATTCTTGGCTGCGGTGCTCACCCCTCGACCAGCTTGGCGCAGATGGCTACCCTGCCGTCACAGCCCGATCTTATTGTGTATGGCGCCACGCCCGGAGGCATTGTTACTGCGGTTCGTGCGGCACGCGAAGGGTTGAATGTTGTCCTCGTTCATCACCACCTGCACTTGGGCGGAATGATGAGCAACAACATCGGCCTCGTTGATACGATCTACGATGGCCGACGCGCCCCGCTTTATGATGAAGTGATCGATCGCATCGCCGCCCACTATCAGGCCACCTACGGAGAAGGATCGCCTAATCATCGCGCAAGCCTCTGGCCTCCTCGCGGTTCATCCGGGCGTCCACGCTTCGAGCCGCACGTCGCGGAAAAAGTATTCGAAAATATGATTTCGGCCGAAAAAAATATCGTGGTTCTCCGTGAATTTTACCCGGTCTCCATCACTCGTGACGGGCGTATGATCACCAGCGTGACTTTCCGTCGCATGAAAGGTAAGGAGGATCGCACCTTGGCGGCGGCCGCATTTGCCGATGCATCTTACGAGGGCGATCTCGCAGCCGTCGCCGGCGCGGAGATGACCTGGGGTCGTGAAAGCCGCGATAAATACGGCGAACCGCATGCCGGCCGTGTTTTCACCAAGGCGCGCTTTGCGACCGATCCGGAGAAATATTTCCCATCGGCCATACGCACTGAAGGACTCAACCTGCGAGGGTTTCGGGCCACCACCGGGCCGCTGCTTCCGGGCAGCACCGGCGAAGGAGACCGGGCTATTCAAGCTTACAACTTCCGCATGTGCTTAACCACCGATCCGGACAATCGAATCCCAGTCGAAAAACCGGCACGCTATGAACGCGATCTCTATATGAAATTGCGTGACCGCTGGGGCTTGGGTGGCACGCAACAGAACCGGAAATCCAGCTGGAACGTCCCCCTTCTCATCGAAGGCAACTTTGATTACCCCAACGGTGATTGGGAAACCCGCCATGCGATCGCCGCCCGCCACCGCGATTTTGCCACCGGCCTGTTGTGGTTTCTGCAACACGATCCCGAAGTTCCCGATCTGCTGCGCGCCAGTGCGCTTGAACGGGGCCTGCCCAGGGACGAATTCACCGATAACGGCGGCGTTCCGTGGGAAATGTATGTGCGCGAAGCCCGCCGCCTCGTCGGCCGATATGTATTCACGGAACATGACGCAGTTGCCGTCCCTGGGCTCACCCGCGCCCCCTTCAACCCGGACAGCATTGCCATCACCGAATGGCCCCTCGACTCCCACTCCTGCCATTGGGACACGGTTCCCGGTAGCGACCACGAAGGTAAACTCATCCTGACCGAGGAAACCCGTCCCGGCCAGATCCCCTATCGATGCCTTCTGCCCAGGGAATTCGACAATTTGCTCGTGACGGTGTGCCTGTCCTCCAGTCATGTCGGCTGGGGCACGATTCGTTTGGAGCCGGTCTGGATGCATGTCGGGGAGAGCGCCGGTCATGCCTTTGCTTTGTCGAAAATCCAGGGTATCGCACCGGCCGGCCTCGCTCCGGCGGCCTTGCAACGCCTGCTCGTCGAACGCAGCGTAATGATCAGTTTTTTTAACGACTTCGACATGTTCTCACCCACGCCGGAGCAGCGCGCAGCTCAATTCTTCGGTCCACGTGGTTTTTTTTCCACCTATGATGCTCGGCTTGCGGCACCTCTCACCCGATCGGTGGCGAAAATCTGGGCGCAATCGGATGGCCACCCGCTGACCACTGCCCGCCGTGTCGCCACCGCCACGGGTGAGGACTCCATCACGGCCGCCGAGTTCGCACAGCTCTCCGGCCATGCCTGGCCCAACGCGCCTGCCGGTCCGCTTTCCCGCGGCGCCGCGTGCGCCTGGCTTTATTCGCAATCAGTATCCCAATGATCGCGAACACCGTTTCCGCCCGACCGAAAGCCGGACTGTGGCATCGCAGTGTCGCCTACCTCAATGAGCACCAGCGCTGGATGATGGTCGCGCTGCTGTTCTTCGTTGCGATGGTCAACAACCTCGACCGTCAGGCCTTGTCGGTGCTCGCGCCCACACTCCGGCAGACGCTCGGCTTCGGGGCGGTCGAATACTCTTATGTCGTGACGGCATTTCTTGCCGCCTACACGCTTGGCTACACTTTCTGCGGCCGCGTTCTGGATCACATCGGAGTGAAGGTTGGTCTCGCACTCGCACTTGGATTTTGGTCGCTGGCGGGCATGGGTCACGCACTGGCCACCGGATGGATCACCCTGGCGTTTTTCCGTTTCATGCTCGGGATCGGCGAAAGTTTCAACAGCCCCGCAGGCATCAAGGCCCTTTCCGAGTGGGTCCCGCCTCGCGAGCGAGGTTTGAGCATGGCGATTGTATCCAATGGTAATGTCATCGGCGCAATGCTGGCGCCACCGTTGGTTGCGTTCTTCGCGATTCATTTCGGATGGCGCTGGGGCTTCATCACCACCGGCGCGGTGGGCTTTGTGCTGCTGGCTATTTGGTGGCGCACCTACGACTCCCCCGAGAAACATTCGCGCCTCACCGAAACCGAGCGCACCTACATTGTGAGGTCCATGCCCAAGGCCGGGCCGGTCGCCAAACGGATTCCAATGGCAACGCTGCTGCTTCAGCCCGTCTGCCTCGGATTTTTTCTTGCGCGGCTCCTTACGGATTCCTCCACGTATTTCTTCTCTTTTTGGCTGCCCGACTATCTGACCCAGGCACGCGGCTTCACCCTCGCGATGATCGGACTGGTTGGCTGGTTGCCCTTCCTGGCGGCGGATATCGGCGGCCCCGGTGGCGGTGCGTTATCAGACTGGCTCGTGCGCCGCGGATGGAAATCGACCAAGGCCCGTCGACTGCTCATGGGTTGCGCCGCCGGCCTGATGCCGCTGGCTGCCGTAGCCGTTCGCTGCGAATCCGTATGGGGCGCAATCGCCCTGATCGCCGTGCTGCTGGCGGCACAAAGCTGCTGGATGGCCAACCAACTCACGTTGATCTCCGAAAGCGTTTCGCGTGAAAACGTCGCCACGTTGCTTGCCCTGTCCGCACTGGGCGGAAGTCTGGGCGGCATCGTAACGACGTTGCTCACCGGCCGGGTGATCGCGAGCTACGGCTACGTGCCGGTCTTCACCACGCTTGGCTGCCTTCACCTGTCCGCTTTTGGCATTCTGCTTCTTTGCAATCGTATCCAGGACCGGCGCACTGCGGCCATCGCCACTTGAAATTTCTATAATGAAACATCCATCCCCGTTCCTGTCCGCCCGCTGGTGTGCCTGCCTGTTCCTGGCCGTCGGTCTGCACGCGAGCACTCACGCCGCAGTTCCTTCTGCTGACGTGGAACAACGCACTTACGATCTCGTCGTGGCTGGCGCCACTCCATCCGGTATCGTCTGCGCCGTGCGCGCCGCCCGCGAAGGTCTCAATGTGCTGCTGATCAATCATGCGCAACATGTGGGCGGTTTCATGACCAGCGGCGGTGGCGGCTGGGAGGCACCCTACGACGGAGCCCGCTCTCCGCTCTACGATGAGATCTTGCGCAAGATCACAGCGTATTACCGCGACACCTACGGCGAAGGTTCGCCTCAACACCTTGCGTCCCTGCCCGATCTTTCCACCGACTCCCGTCTCGGCCGACCCAAGGTCGAGCCACGAGTCGCCGAATTGATCTTTGAACGCCTTTTAGCCGACGAGCCTCGCATCACCGTGATCCGCGGTTTTTATCCCGCGTCCGCTGAACGCGAAGACAACCTGCTTCGTGCGGTAACATTTCGGGAAATGCATGGCGCTCGCAGGCTTCGTATCGCCGGGCGTAATTTCGCCGACTGCATGTATGAAGGCGACCTCGCGGCGGTCGCCGGCGTGCCGTGGCGCGTTGGGCGTGAAGCCCGCTCCGACTACAATGAACCCCACGCCGGCGTCATCTTCGCCGTTGCTCGCCCAAAAGATAGCGTCTTTCACAAGCGCCCCAAGATCGACGTCCGTAAGATGGGCCCCTCAAACGGGGTTGAGATTCTGATGCCCGAGAGCACCGGAGAAGGCGACCGCTCGGTGATGGCCTATAACTATCGGCTTATCCTCACGAAGAAACCCGGGAACCGCATCATGGTGTCCAAGCCCGAAGGCTACGACCCGGCGATTCTCGGCGATGGTAAACCCAGCATCGTGCCCGACCTCCCCAACGACAAAATCGCCTGGAATGGCGGAGGCCGCCTGCTTGGTCCGCAAAACGCCTATCCGGAAGGCGACTGGACAACGCGCGAGGAAATTTCCCGCCGCTACTTGAACGCGGCTATTGGCCGTCTCTGGTTTTATCAAAATGACCCGGCCGCCTCTGCCCAGGAGCGGGGGTTCTGGAAGGACTACGGACTCGCCAAGGATGAGTTCGTTGACAACAGCCACGTGCCTTACGAGGTCTACGTTCGCGAAGCACGACGCATCATCGGTCGTTACGTGTTCACGGAGCACGATGCCCTGGTGGCTCCGGGCATCGAGCGCGCGCCCATTCAGTCCGACAGCGTCGCCATTACCGACTGGCCGCTGGACCTAGCCGCCTGCACCGACCGCATGGTGCGGGGGAAAGCCTACGATGGAAAACTCATCGTGGCCGACGTCTGGCGTCCCGCCCAGGTCCCTTACCGCACCCTGCTCGTGCAGGGCCTCGACAATTTACTCGTCCCGCAGTGCCTCTCCTCGACGCATGTGGGCTGGGGCACCATACGCCTTGAGCCTGTCTGGATGCAGACGGGTGAAGCCGCCGCATATGCAATCGCTCTGGCGCACCGCCACCACACCTGGCCCGCCCTGATCGATTCCGACAAATTACTGCGCACCCTCGTGCAAGCTCGCACGATGGTGAGCTTCTTCAACGACACCAATCTCGCCTCGCCCGACGCGACGCTGCCCGCCGTGCAGTATTTTGGGACCAAGGGATTCTTCAGCACCCACGATGCACGCCCCGCCGCTCCGCTTACGGAGTCCGTGGCCCGCGCCTGGCTCGCCACGTTTGAAAAACTAGCGCGACGTGATGCCGCTTTTGACCCCACCGCAGAAGCCCGCGCGCTTCCGCCCGCCTCGGCGGAGGACGGAGGACCGGCGGTGAGCGCTGATGATTTTCTTGCACGCATAAACGCCATTCAGTCCTCCGTGAAGCGTTCACTGACGCCGCTTCCCGCAGGTTCGGTGCCCCCCGGAACGCCGCTATCGCGCGGAAAAGCCTGTGCCCTTCTGTATGACGCCTTGGTCGAGCGTCCGTTATAATCCGGCGTTTCCGCTACCCGTTGATTCATCCACCGACACCGCGCGCCATGTCGTGGTGGCCCAAGGCACGCCCACCCTCTAGCAAGATCCAGTTACCACGGAGCTTCTGCCGGACGGCAGAACCATCTATGCGGTGTGAGTTCAGGGTCACGGCGTCCTTTGCGGCCCCTTGAAACATCGTGACGATGGCGGACGCACATGGATCGACTTGCTGAACGTGCATTGGTCAACAGTGCGCAACGGCCCCGTTGCCGCGCTCGTAATCGCGCCTAAGGTTTCAGCACGGATCGAATGGACCGGGCCACATGATCAGCCAAAAACTCGCTGCCAGCCGGACTGAAGTGCACGTTGCGCGGAAGTTGGATCTCATCGAGCTTGGAGAGAGCGGCGGCGTAAAGATCGTTCGTGATGACCCCTTCCTCTTTCATCACGCGGGAGGCAGCTTCGTTGTAGAGGATTTCATCGCCAGCGACGCGTCCACCGCCCGACATGGGTGGCAGCGGTGTGGTCGAAGCCCAGATTAGTTTGGCACCGCTCGCTTTGAGCAGAATGACGATTTCACGTAGATTCTTTTCATAAAGATCGATCGGTGTGTAGTGAGGATATTTACCATCAATTTGTTTGGTGGCGTGATTCCAATGCTTCAAGTCATGCAGGCCGAAATTGAAGTGAATGACGTCCCACTTCTCTTTCCCGAGCCAGCCGGTGCTAATGCCCTTGATCCCTTCCTGGGTGGAACGGCCATTGATGTCGATACGGTGGAGGTTGGCCACGCCTTTAAGGCGTTCACGGACGGGCACGGTGTAACCGATGGAAATCGAATCTCCGATCAGGAGAACGCGTGGAAGACCATTCACGTCCGTGATTTTGACATAGGCGGGATCGATGGTTTTCTCACCGCCTTTTTCCGGTGTGTAGCCTTGGGCGAAAAGAACTGCCGGGATGAACGCCAGCGCAAAGGCCAGCCGGCGAAGCGAGGACGGGAACGTTGTCATGGGCGAACCAGGGGAATTTATTTTCTCAAGATTAACGAAAGTCGTAGCGGAGTTTTGGAAGGCAGCTCGCACTCGATCGCCTGCCCGGGACGTTCGATCTTGATGATTCGACGAGCCACCTCACGAGCATCACTGAAACCGGTGGAGTCGGTCTCGGTAAGCACGAGCTGATATTCGCCCGCTTCCAGATTCCACAAGCGCGGTTTCGCGATCTTGGGCGCGGCGGCGAAGCTATAGAGCAATACCTTTAATTCCGAGGTGGAGCCTGTCTGCACATATGCCGCCACTTCGCTGTTCGTATTCTGCCATGTCACCTGAAACGACGGCCAATAGGTTTCATCGCCGCGCGAATCGGGAGTGGGGAACGCCATGCCGGTGGCCATCGCCGTGATCATGCGAGTTCCGGAAACGTAGATGCGATCAGTCGATTGGACCATGATCGTGCGCATCTCGGGATTGGAATTCATTGCCGCCACATCCAGGCGAAGTTTTTCAATCGAAGGTGCCAGTGCGGCCGCAAACTCCGACGGAGACTTTGCCTTGGCCGACAACAGCTGGAATTTCATGGAGGTGGAACCGAAGCGCAGGAGCACGTCGTCGAAACTGCGGTCGCCGGTCTTCAGGCGGTAATTGGCACCGGCGACGGCGATCCGCTCGGAGGCGCTGCGCAACGCCCAGTTCAACGAGCCGGGTTCATGGGCGTCCGCCTTTTCGTCGCCCGGCTTGATTTTGCGAAGCTCGGTGAGACCAAATTTCACCGGCTCGAGGAAAGCCGTGTCACCGCTCCAAACATATGCTCCGAGCATGAGATCATAAACCTTCTCCATGTAGCCCGCCGGATACTTATAAGACCAATAGCCGGGGAACACCCAGTCTTTGGCCTTGGCGAACTTCGCGGCCTTGCGATCCGGCATGATCATCATGGGCACGATGCCGCGGGGCTTGCCGTCAAACTCTCGCATGGTCGCCTCACGCCAGCTGTTCGCGTAGGCGGTGAGTGCCTTTTCCAAGTCGGGATATTTCCGGGGTTCCAGCCATGTAGCCATCACCAGCGGACGGATCGCGCGGAGATTGTAGGGCACGTCTCCCTCGCGATCTATCTTGGTCGCATTCAGGAAATGGCCTTTGAACATCCGCATTCCGCCAGGAATTTCAACGGTCCAGAGATTCTGAAACACGTCGGACGTTTTCGTGAGCCGGTTCATCGCGGCGGTCATCTGCGGCGTGTCGAAATGAATGAGCCCGTAAAGCGGCAACGAGTCTCCGGTCGGCTCGGCGGAATGCTCCACATCGTCCATGTCCCGGCTGTAGCCGGTGCCGCCAGTAGTGGCCCACGCCGCGTCCGTCAATCGGGTCCAGCCGCTCTTTGTCACGGCATCATCGGCCAGGAGCACGCCCGGCCCCCACCAGCGTAGCGCCTCGACATCGTCGCCCACGCCGCCACCCAGCAAGCCGCGTGCATCCATGCGTTCGTTGACCCAGTAATGAAGCACCTCGACGACGTGGTGAAGCAGCTCGTATTGCAGCGACGCCCACTCCGGAGCGTTGGACGGCGGAGTCCAGCCGCCCAGACCAGCCGGCACCCTTTCACCATGCATGATGCGGGCAATGCGGAACTCCGGGTAAACCGCGGTGATCTCGCCAAATAACTTTCCGGGGGCCTCAAAGGCACGCATGTTTTCGGGCGTCTTATAATAATCCGTGGTGGCGGCGGGAAACGATGAAGCCTGGGTGGCCATCTGCCAGATAGACGCGCCGGCCAGGAATTTCCCCTGCCAATAACCGGGATCCTCCGGCCGCAGGGTTAATCCAAGATTCGCAGACTGCGCCCACACGCCAAAGCGTGAGCCGTAGATGACGTCATTTACGGTTCCGTTCACATAACCGTCGAGCACGTAGCGCAACCGCTCCGTCGAATCGAAGAGCCAGCGCAGCGTTGGATTAGTCGGTTGAGCTTTGAGCAAAGAAATTTGCCGCAGTCGCAGATTCTCGGCGTGGGTTACGTCGGCCGAATCGGGAAGACGCGGATGCCCTTCGATGTAGGCCAGCGCACATACCTGGAGGAGCGAATCCTCAATCGTGTCCGCCGCCTGACGCGCAGCCTTAAGGTCGCCCTTTTCCAAGGCGGTCGTCACGGTGGAAAGCGCGGCGGGTGGCGTCCCTTGTGAACGCCAAACCAGTTTGTGGTTTTCGATCGCAAACGGGAGCGGCACGTAAGGAAGGATTTCGATGCTCTTCACCGGTAAATCGCCTCCGTCTTTCGCGGACTTGCTCGAAAGCACGAGCCCGCGGCCGCCCGCAACCATGACCACTCCACGCGCCGTGCGGTTCACAATGGCGTTCCGGAACAGATTCGCGTTCGTGCGGAGCGCCTCCCCCAGTATCGTTCCGTTCGCGGACAAAGACGCGATGTTGGCAGACCCCGAGTTATGGCCTGTTTCAACCACCACCCAATAGCGGCCGTCCGGAATATCGGCGCGGAAAAACTCCCCGTCGTTCACCACCGCGCCGTCGCGCTCAAGCGCCCCGAGGATTTTGTGCTCGGCTTTGTTGTAAGCCAGCTCAGGCGTGGCGGCGAACCGTCCCGCCACATACCAAGCATCGAAGCAAAACTGCGGGTGCTCGATCCAGCCAAAGCCCCTCTTGGGATCGTCCTTGTAACGATGAGCCGACGTCAGCGCGATCGCCCCTGCCTGCACCGGCGACTCGGGTGTCCCCGCGTCAAATATCCAGCCGCCGGAAGCCTTGGGATCAAAGCCCACTCCGGCGAACGAAACGAGAGGCATCGCAGACTTCGCCGCATCCGAGACCCGCACCTGGGCAATCTCGCCGCCAATAAACTCGGACTTCCATGAAGCGACGTTGCCCACCGCGAGTTCACCCGATGCCGCGCAACGCTCACCCTCAGGAAGGTCGGCCGTGAAAACTTGGCGACCATCGATCAAAACCCGGAAATTCCGTTTTCCATCGTAGCTCAAAGTATAGGTATAAAACTCCCCTGGACGAACCGGACCGGCATCCCGGTAAATCTCGCTGGATTCAAGAACTCGCGTGACCACTTCCCCTCCCGCCGTCTTCACCGGCACGCGTAATTCAAACAACCCGGGGCCACGATGCAGCACCCCCATCAAGAGCACCGCGGGCGCCTTTCCGACGCGCAGAAAATAACCCTGACCACGTCCCCAACGTAGGACCACATCGACTGAAAACGCCCCGTTCACGAACGGTTTCAGGTCGCCGAAAACCAGCTCGGAACGATCGGCGGAGCCCTTGGACGACAATACTTCCAGCGCCTCTCCCGTTTCGCCTGCCTGCCACTTACCTCGGAGTTGCCCGGGCTGCGCCTTGCCAGAGGCATCGACGATCTCACCTTTGGCAAGACTCGCCGGAGTCACCGCATAGATCGCCAGGGTGTTTGCATCCGGAATCAGCGCTGCCGGAGGGTGAGGAATGACAAAAGTAGACGCGGTCGTAGGCGCGCCATTTAGCGCAACCACGAAGACCGTTAACGACCACCAAAGACGCCGGCGGTTATGCGCGCCGGCTAATAGGGACCAAAGCGGGGTAATCACGACCAATTGATACACGTGCACATTTTAGTCATGTCAACTATTCGCGTGAAAAATCGTTCCGGACTCTCGGTGTTTATCTATTAGATCCGCACCTTCACCACGATTTTTTTGATTCGAGCGGGTTCTCCGATTAAACACCCTGGCTTGTGACCATCCTGAGGAAAAAAGATCGCAAAACACCCCGCTTCGAAACGCAGCGGAGTGGGAGTATTGGAATCAACATAAAGCATGAAGTCCTTCTTCTCGTCATAGGGGGTCGCTATTTTTAATTCCGTAGTCGGCGCATAGTAAATTATCTCGCTGCCACTCACCATGAATTGGATGTCGAGGTAGCGACGGTGCGACTCAAACTTCTTTTCTCCCGGCGGAAGGGTCTCGTAACTTTGGACCAAGGCGTAGATTTCGTCAGAATCGATTTCATGGCGACCGTCCGACAAAGAAGGTGAAAAGCCATCAATCCATGCAAAAGCTTGGGTAAGATTGGGGCTTAGCTTCTTGTAAAAAGAACTATTGGGAAGGGTATCAAAAATCATCGAAGAAGGACCTGATTAATTGGCATATGCATCCCGCCAAGCATTGAGATGAACTGAGTTCGCCCAAGTGTAACCTAATGGTTCTTTCTGGAGACCAGCTTCAGCCAAAGTGCTCAATCATTATGCCCGTCCCCGCATCCACCCCAATCTCCGGAAACCATCTGAAATCCGGGCGAGACGGCGCCGAGCCTTAAGCGGCTTCGGCAAACGAGACGACTCCAAATGAATCCGCTCAATGACGACGCTATTAAAGTCTCTCAGTTTTCACGCGTTCCCTGATGTTGAACCAGCCAAGCCCCAGGCGGCTGACCACACCCATCGCGAAAAGCTCGTGCAAACGCACTGGTTTCACTGAAACCCAAGAATTGAGCCACCGCCTCCTGCGTCCACCCATTGAGTAAGCAACGTTGTGCCGCTTCCAGTTTGAGCCGCGCTAATTCTGACTGAGGAGAAGGCTTTCCGGCCTGCGCAAAAAGCCGCCGTAAGTGAGATGTCGATACACCAACTGCACTTGCTGCATTTTCAACTGATGGATTCTCGCCAAGGTTTTCTTCAAACCAATTGATGGCTCTGGATATCTTGTCCGCCAACTCGGTTTTCGGATCAATATCGTTATCCTGGCCCACCACAAAAGCCGCTAATTCGATAAGCAATAGCTGCACCTGCAATGAGGCTCGAGCCCCCCCTCCTTTCAGCATGTCCCAGATTTCATTGAGCCGTAGATAAAGTCTGCGACGATCACTCTCCTTCAATTCGATTAAGATCGGTTTCGTCGGTCCGACTCGTTCCACCAACTCCTCCGGAACATCCTTGAACTGAAGCACAAAAATTTCCGAAAACTCACCGACATCATCCGTCCAACCATGCGGCGAATCAGGATGAAAAACATAAAGCCGCGGCATGGTCTCCTCTAAAAATGGGCGATCGACTCCCGTGGGACGAGCCCGACCCTTAAAGATAAACTCAAATTCCCATCGTCCACGAGATTTCGCTATCACCGGTTTGCTACCGTATGTTCGCACACCTCTGGAAAAATAAGATAGGTTTTTAGATCCACTGATCATGAGCGATAATGTCAGTGGCGCGAGCGCTTCTGCAATACCGGAGCTGGTGTGCATTTGTTAAGATGACGGCCCCCAAAACATTTGCTTAATGAGCCTCATTAACCGTTTCCTCCTCGAGCACGATCTGCGCATATCAAGTAATCCCTGCATCAGTCCTGATTGTTGCCTGGACTGGGCAACGCTTCGAGCAAAAGCCCTGGGCGAAGCCGCCAACGCAGTTAAGTTTTACGAAAAGAGTCGGTTTGAAACCGCCATCGGAATCTGGTGCCTCTTCGAAGACGAAACCGGCGACTGCGGCTGGCAATTGGAACCTCGCCGCGGAGCGATCGCCGATTCGTGGGTCACCGGGCTGCAAGATGGCGTGCTAGCGAACGGATACTGGGTTTTCCCGGCGACGTTTGAAAACTTGGTGCGGCTTAAAAACCTCGTCCAAGAATACGACGCTAATTCGACCATCTTTCCGTCAGCTAGTGGTGAACTCGGCCAGCGTTCCCTCGGGATCGGTGCGCGTTTCACGACCTTGCACTGGCCCGCCGTCGAATGGGCCATGGCCGCACTTAACCTAGGCGTAACCGCCAACCAAAACTCCATTCCGCGCGAGCTGGTTTATGACGTCGAGGCGATGATCGCCGGCCGGCTCGACTCTGTGCCGTTTCCGTTCATCGGGACGTCCGTGCCCGAGGGCCATCAGGGCCAGAGCGTCGAAGGCATGAGTCATGGCTGCGTGCTTTCGAAACTAAAAACTGGTTTTCACCACCGTCGCATCGCCTGGAGTTTTAACGCCGACCATCAGCCCATCGGCGGCAAGTTCGACGTCCGCGAAGCAGAGTTGGTGCGCGGGTGTTTGTTCGCCAGCTATATCACCTTCGACCTGTCGCCCGAACTCGCGCAAACTGCCGTGCCCGCCGACGCTGCGGCGTGGGTCTTGCTCAACGTGCCCGCATCACTCGTTTCACTGGTGAAGTCCCGCGTGGCCGCCGTCGGTCTTTCGCTCAACGAAGCCGAGTTCGCCCGTCTACTCGCCAGCGTCTGGCCCGCCTTGCGCAAGATGAAGCGTCGCGACGAAGCGTATGCTGCCGTGCGCGCCAATTCGTTCACCACGGCCGTCGGTCGCGCTTATCTGCGCGAGTTGTCGATCGACGAATTGCCCGGCCTGACCACGCCCGAAACCACCGCCATCATGCTAGCCTTGTGCGAGGCGCTGGAGATGCCCGTCAACTTCATAGCCCCGGCCTTCGGTTTTCAAAAAAATATGCCTTATTCCGACAACGTCGCGTTGCGCGCGTTGATCGAAAAACAATGGGCCGTGTGCCGCCAGTTCAACGTCAGCATCGGATTTCACTCCGGCTCCGGAAAGTCCGCCGAAAATTATCAGGTGATGGGTAGCGTCACCGGCGGACGCCTCGAAATCAAAACTAGCGGACGCTATACCTATGAGATGGGCCGAGCGTTGTTTGCTTCGACTGACGAAGGAGACCAAAGACTCTGGTGCGACTGGCATGCTTTCACCATCGAACTGGCCGTGAGCGGCGCATTCAGTGAAGATCCCACCGAGCAGAAAATGGCACGATCGTTCATCGTGCACGCACTGCATCGAACTTCGCCCGGCGAGCAGGCGACTGATATGTTTGCCAACGCTGCTTCGCTTCGCGCCGCCCTGCAAGCGCTCACACCCGACCCCGAACACATGTTCTGGTTTGAATACAATTTCCTCTACGTCCTTGCCGCTGACGGACGCGCCGAAAAATCCGCGCTCGGCGACCACTCGCCCGCGGGCTACCGGCAGCGTGCGCGGTTTTATTCCATCAGCGAAGAAGGCCGACTTCGCTTCGCCAAAAATATTGCCTACTATCTAATTTTCTTAGCTCAAAACACAGGACTGGCGTCTCTGGAAAAATGTTTTGCTGCGAACACGGCGCTGACCGCCTTCACCTCGCTGGATGAAATGCTACTGGATATCTCACGCGTCGAAAAGACGGCGTTTTAAACACTAGTGTAGTGTCCCCTCAGTGGCGCGGGGACTGGCAATACGACAACACCCACGAGACCGGCGAAAAGCGCGGCGACACCCACTACCGGGACGTCTGGCACGCCCGCCAGCCCGTCAAATCCTACGAAAAGTGGGCTCTTCGCTTCTGCTCCGAATTCGGCATGCAAAGCTACTCCTCGCCCGAGACCCAG
>JAQSWS010000138.1 GCA_029266495.1 Rariglobus sp.
GGTCAGATGGCGGCGGCTGATTACCCCGATGAATTGGAGTCGCTCTTCAATGAATTCGCCGAATCCGACGCCTTTCTGGGCATTCCGTCGTCCCAGCGTTTTTTCAAATCCGCGCACCAGCTCATTTCTGGAAGCACGAAGTTTTGGGAAGAGGTCGTTAAGCCAAAGTTAGAAAATGATTTTCTCGGGGTTTACCGCTTTCTCACCCGCCCCGATGGCAGCCACCCCTACCTCGACGCAATCGAACACAACCTCGGTCTCATCGCGCGACACCCCACGCTCGCCGCAACCTGATCGACCATGCTTGCAACGATCTCGTCCGCCGCCTTGCAAGGCATCGACGCGGAACTGGTTCATGTGGAGGTCAACTCCGGTGAAAGCGGCGACCCCAAGCTCATCCTCGTCGGCCTTCCCGATGCCGCCGTCAAAGAATCCGATGATCGCGTCGTCTCGGCCCTGAGCAACAGCGGCTTCAAATCGCCACGCACCCGCACCACGATCAACCTCGCGCCCGGCCACCTGCGCAAGGAAGGCCCGTTCTACGACCTGCCCATCGCCTTGGGCATCCTCGTCGCCACCGAGCAGATCGCTCCGGAAAACATCGACGACTACCTCATCGCCGGCGAACTCAGCCTGTCCGGCGCCACGCGCCCGGTGCGCGGCGCCCTCGCCCTCGCCCGCCTCGCCAAACAACTCGGCAAACGCGGCGTTCTCCTTCCTCCGGTTTCAGCCGAGGAAGCCGCCCTCGTCGAAGGCGTGGCCGCCTACCCCGTCCAGTCCCTCGACCAGGCCGTGCGTTTTCTCAAAGGCGAACTCGACCTGAAGCCCGTTCCGCACGCGACCGGCGTCGCCATCCAGGCCGGCCCCGACATGTCTTCCGGCGATTTCGCCGAGATCAAAGGCCAGCACGCTCTTCGCCGTGCCATCGAGGTCTCCGCCGCCGGCGGCCACAATCTCTGCATGATCGGCCCGCCCGGCAGCGGCAAATCGATGGTCGCAAAACGCATCCCGACCATCCTTCCCTCGCCCACGCTCGACGAGTCACTCGAGATTTTGAGCATCCACTCCGCCGCCGGCCAGACGCTCAGTGGAAACGGTGCGCACGTGTTCGGCCGCCGCCCGGTGCGCTCACCGCATCACACGATTTCCGATGTTGGCCTTCTCGGAGGAGGCACGGTTCCCGGCCCCGGCGAAATCTCCCTCGCCCACCATGGCGTGCTGTTCCTCGACGAGTTGCCCGAATTCAAACGCAGCGCGCTTGAAGTGCTCCGGCAACCGCTCGAAGACGGCCACGTCACCATCTCCCGCAGCGCCGGCAAAGTCACCCTCCCGTGCAGCTTCATGCTTGTCGCGGCCATGAACCCGTGCCCCTGCGGCTACCTCGGTGATCCACGGCATGAGTGTCGTTGTTCACCCGCGCAAATCCAGCGTTACCGCGCCCGCATCAGCGGCCCCCTCCTCGACCGCATCGACCTGCACATCGAGGCGCCCGCCCTCTCGATCAACGAACTCCGCCAGGAGCAACCCGCCGAATCCTCCACGGTCATTCGCGCCCGTGTGCAAGCCGCCCGCGAACGCCAGCTCGCCCGCTTTGCCACCACGCGCACAACCTCCAACGCCCGCATGACCCACGCACAGATCCGCGCCCACTGCGTGATCGATGCCACGCTCGGCGACCTCCTCCAGCAGGCGATGGAACAACTCTCCCTCTCCGCCCGGGCTTACGATCGCATCCTCAAAGTCGCCCGCACCATCGCCGACCTCGCCGCATCGGACCGCATCGAAGCCCCCCATCTCCTCGAGGCCATTCAATACCGCAGCCTCGACCGTAACCTGTTCTACTAAGGTGCCCCCCCTCGTCGAACTCCACTCGGTTACCAAACGTTTCGGTCACGACTCCCGTCCGCCCGTGCTCGACGGTCTCTCGTTTCACGCCGAACGCGGCGAATTCATCAGCCTCATCGGCGCCAGCGGCTGCGGAAAATCCACCGTCCTCCGTCTTCTCGCCGGCCTGGCTCCACCGACTTCCGGTCGCATCCTGATCGACAACCAGCCCGCCACCACCACGTCCGCCGAACGCGCCTTCATCTTCCAAGACGCCACCCTGCTCCCCTGGCTCACGGTTCAGAAAAACGCCGAGTTACTCCTCAAACTCCGCGGCACTCCCGCCACCCGCCGCCGCGAACTCGTCGCCCAACTCCTGGCCCTCGCCCGCATCGGTCACCTTGCCGACCGCTATCCGCGTCAGCTCTCCGGCGGCGAAAAAATGCGTGTCTCCCTCGCGCGCGCCCTCACCCTCGAGCCGGCGCTCCTTCTCCTCGACGAACCGTTCGCCGCCCTCGACGAACTCACCCGTGAACACCTCAACGAGGAACTCCTCGCCCTCCGTGAACGCCGGCGCTGGACCGCTTTTTTCGTCACCCACTCCGTCGCCGAGGCGGTGTTTCTTTCCACCCGCATCCTGATCCTCTCCGCCGGCCGCATCATTCACGACCTTCCCATCGACCTGCCCTTTCCCCGCAACACCGGCACCCGGGAACAGCCCGCGTTTCACCAGCGCGTCGCCGGGATCTCGCGCCTCCTTCGCACCGCTTCCGCCCCGTGAACCGTCGCGCCCTCACCCTTGCACTCCCGGTTTTTACGGGACTGGCGCTGATTGCCCTGTGGTCCATCGCCCGCGCCTGGATCATCAGCGCGGATCAACGTTTTCTCCTTCCCGCGCCCGGCACGATTGCCCGCGCCTTCGTCGAACACGCCCCTGAATTGGGAGCCGCCACCTTGGCCACCGCCCTCGGAGCGTTCCTCGGCTTCGCCCTCGCCGTGGTCTTCAGTGTCGTTCTCGGACTCACCCTGTCCCTTTCCTTGTCCATCCGCGCCAGCCTTTATCCGTGGCTCATGGCGCTGCAACTCACCCCGATCATCGTGCTGGCCCCCATCCTGATCCTCTGGGTCGGCGCCGGCCTGAAAAGCGTCGTCATCATCACGTTTCTGATCAGTTTCTTCCCCCTTGTGGTCAACACCACGCAAGGACTCGTCTCCGCGGATCGCAACCTCATCGATCTCTTCCGCATGGGCCGCGCCACCCGCCTTCAAGAAATCATTCACCTGCGCATTCCCGCGGCCCTTCCCTATTTTTTCACGGGCCTGCGCATCGCCGCCACCCTCGCGCCGATCGGTGCCATCACCGGAGACGTGTATGCCGGCACGTCCGCCGGCGGGCAGGGCGGACTCGGCTTTCTCTCCGTCATCTACAGTGCCCGCCTCCAGATTCCCGCGCTCTACGCCACCGCCATCGTGAGCTGCCTCCTCGGTTTCGTCTTCGCCGGCAGCGTCGTCTGGTTGAGCTGGCTCTCCCTCCGCCGCTGGCACGACGCCTATCAACCCAAGGACACTTGATGCCGGAGGAATGGCCGCAAAACTCCGTTCTTCCCCGCCAAGCCATGCCTGCCGCCCGTGAACTCCTTTGCCGCGACCGCCGTCTCCTCCTCGATGGCACCCCCCACGTTGTCGGCATCCTCAACGTCACCGACGACTCCTTCTTCGACGGCGGACAGCACAACTCCCTTTCCGCCGCCGTCTCCCACGCCCGCCTCCTTGTCGCCGAAGGAGCCTCCGTCATCGACATCGGCGGACAATCCACCCGTCCCGGCTATGTCGAAGTCGGCCCCGATGAGGAAATCCGCCGCGTTATTCCCGTCATCCGTGAACTCGTCCGCCACGTTGCCGTCCCGCTCTCGATCGACACCTACCACGCCACCGTCGCCGACGCCGCGCTTCAAGCCGGCGCCCATATCGTCAATGACGTTCACGGGCTCCAGCATGATCCAGCCATGGCCCCGGTGATCGCCCGTCACGGCGCCGCCGCGATCCTCATGCACAATGACCCCGCCTTCCGTGAAACACCCGGCGACGTCATCGAAAACATCAAAAGCTTCCTGACCCGCAGCCTCGCTCTCGCCGCCGCCGCCGGTATCGACCCCGCCCGCATCATCCTCGATCCCGGCATCGGCTTCGGAAAAACCCAGCCGCAAAACCTCGCCATCCTCGCCCGCCTTTCCGAGTTGCACGCCCTCGGACACCCGATCCTCCTCGGCGCCTCGCGCAAATCCGTGATCAGCCACGTCCTCGATCTCCCGCCCGACGAACGCCTTGAAGGCACCCTCGCCCTCACCGCGCTGGCGGTTGGCCAAGGCGTGCAATTCCACCGTGTCCACGACGTCCGTGCCAACCACCGCGCCGCCCTCATGTCCGCCGCCATTCGAGACGCGCTTGCTTCCGGCTCTCAGCTCTAGACTCTCAGCTACTGACTTTTCATCCATGACCGGCCGCATCACCCTTTCCAACATGGTATTCTACGGATACCACGGCGACCTCCCCGAGGAGAACACCCTCGGCCAGCGCTTCATGATCGATCTGGTGCTCATCCTCGACATCGCCGAAGCCGCCGCCACCGACAACCTTCACAAGACCGTCGACTACACCCGCGTCTACGCCATCTGCCGCGAGACTGTCGAAAAAGACCGCTTCAAATTGATCGAGGCCCTCGCCTGTCACGTCATCGACCGCGTGCTCGACGCCTGCCCCATCGTGGACGCCGTGGAAATCACCGTCAAAAAACCCTCGGTTCCCATTGCCGGCATCCTCGACCATGTCGCCGTCGAAACCAGCAAATCGCGTGCAGACCGCCTACCTCGGACTGGGCGGTAATCTCGGCGACCGCCGCGCCCTCCTCTCCGAGGCCCTCGCCCGCCTCGCCGCCGCGCCCGAGGTCCGCATCGCCCGTGTTTCGCCCGTTTACGAAACCGCCGCGCTCGTCCTCCCCGGCCAGCCGCCCCAACCCGACTTCCTCAATCTCGTCGTCGAAATCGAGACCACGCTCGTCGCGCATGCCCTCCTCGACGCCTGCCTGGCCATCGAGCACCACCTCGGCCGCATCCGTCGCGAACGCTGGGGTGCCCGCACCATCGACCTCGATCTTCTCCTCTTCGGCACCGAAACACTCGCCGACGACCGCCTGACGATTCCCCACCCGCGTCTCCACGAACGCGCCTTCGTCCTCGCGCCCCTCGCCGACCTCGTCCCCGACCTTGTCGTCGCCGGCGCCGCCATTCGCACCCATCTCATCCGCGTCGACCGCACCGGCGTCACCCTTCGTCCCGATCTCGCGCTCGCCCCGCCCGCTCTCCTAGAGGAAATCGAACTCCCCTGTCCGCCTCACGAATTCTTCGCCACGCTCGCCCACCGTGATCACGCCTTCTTCCTCGACAGCGGACTCTCCTCCGGCGGCCTCGGCGCGTATTCATTTATCGGATTCGACCCCTTCCTGATCTTCCGCGCCAAAAACAACGAGATCACCCTCACCCGCGGCGGCCACGCCATCCCCCCCTCCGCCACCTCCCCTCTCACCACCCTTCAATCCCTCCTCCAGCGGCACCGCAGCGCCACCCCAATTTGTCACTTAATAAGTGACAAATCCTCCTCCGCCTTTGCCGCCCCTGCGCTCCCGTTCACCGGCGGGGCCGTTGGTTTCTTCAGTTACGAGCTCTGCACCCAGTTAGAGACACTTCCCCGCGTCCGCCCCGACGATCTGCCGGAAATTCCCGACTGCGAATTCGCCTTCTACGACGCGTTCATCGCCCACGAACACGCCACCGCCCGCACCTGGCTCGTCGCCAACCCTGTCGTCTCCAGCCCCGCCGCCGCCCTCCTCGCCCGCCTCCGCAGCGCCCTCGCCCTCCCTCTTGCCCCCAACGCAACACCGCCCCGTGCCAATCCGGTTTGTCACTTAATAAGTGACAAACCGGATTTTCCAATCGGTTCGAAGCCTTCTGCCAACTTCGATTTTGCAACTTATTCCGAGGCGATCTCCCGGATAAAACGCTACATCGCCGCCGGTGATGTTTATCAGGTAAACCTCACCCAGCGCTTCGAAACTCCGCTGTTCGTTCGGCTCTGTGCAGATCGTCAGCAGCTCGCCCGAACGTTTTCTTACGTTGCGCGACCGCCGCATCGAAACGCGTCCGATCAAAGGCACCCGCCCGCGCTCCCCCGATCCCGTCGCCGACGCCCGTCTCGCCACCGAACTCCTCGCCAGCGAAAAGGACCGCGCCGAGCTCCTCATGATCGTCGACCTCGAACGCAATGACCTCGGCCGCGTCTGCGACTTCGGTTCCGTTCGCGTCGAAAATCTCTGGCGCCTCGAGTCCCACCCCACCGTCCACCACCTCGTCGCCACCGTCTCGGGCACGTTGCGCGACGGCCTCGACATCATCGACTGTGTGCGTGCGTCCTTCCCTGGCGGTTCCATCACCGGAGCGCCCAAGATCCGCGCCATGGAAATCATCGACGAACTCGAGCCCCACCGTCGTCACATCTACACCGGCGCGATCGGCTACATCGGCTTCGATGGCAACGCCGACCTCAACATCGCCATTCGCACGATCACCTGCGTCAACGGACACGCCTACTACCACGTTGGCGGCGGCATCGTCTGGGACTCCGACCCCGCCGCCGAATATCAGGAAACCCTCGATAAAGGCCGCGCCATGCACGCGGCGCTCACGAATTCATAATCGTTCTCGTTCTCTTCCTCATTCTCGTTCTCGATTTCCCCAACGGCCGAGAACGAGTAAGAGAACGAAGAACGAGCACGCCTCCCATGCCTTCAACCGCCCACGTCCTCCTCGACAACCTCCTCCTCTCCGCCGAGTCCGCCCGCATCTCCGCCAACAGCGAAGGGTTTCTCTACGGGCATGGCGTCTTTGAAACGATAAAGGTCATTGACGGACGCCCCGCCTTTCTCGCGCAACACCACGCCCGCCTCACCGCCAGCGCCCTGGCCCTCGATCTTCCTTATGCCGTCGACCTCGCCACCCTCCGCGACCGCCTGCGCCGCGTGATCACCGCCAATACCCTGGCCAACGGTTCCGCCAAGGTCGTCCTCTTCAACCACGGCGACACGACCGGCGAGCTCATCACGACAAAAGCCAGCCCGTATCCGCCTGAAACCTACACCCGAGGCTTCCGCCTGAAGACCGTCTTCACCGGCGAACGCACCGGCGGTCTCGCCGCCCACAAGACCCTCAACTACCTCGCCAGCATCCGCGCCAGGCGCACCGCGCTCGCCGCCGGCTTCGACGAGGCCCTCTTCCTCACCCCCGCCGGCATCGTCATCGAAGGAGCCGCGACCAACCTCTTCATCGTGCGCGACGGCATCGCCTTCACCCCTTCCCTCGCCTCCGGCCCCCTCCCCGGCATCGCCCGCGCCGGGGTGCTCGCCCTCCTCGGCCCCGCCCGCGCCCGTGAAATGATCCTCACCACCTCCGACTTGCACCATGCGTCCGAGGTCTTTGTAACCAATGCTCTCCTCGGCGTCATGCCGGTGAGCCGCCTCGACGACCGCGCCCTTGACCTCGCCCGCGCCCCCGTGACCCAAGCCCTTCTCTCTTCCTACCGCCTCCGCGAAACCGCCTCCCTTTCATAATGAAGACCCACCTCGCCCGCCTCCTCGCCCCCGCCGTTGCCTGCCTCGTCCTCGCCGCCTGCGGCAAAAAAGAACCCGCCGGCCCGTCCGCCGATGCCACGCCCGCCGTCTCCGCCAAACCCGCGAAAATCGTGGTCCAGCTCGACTGGGTCGCCGAGCCCGAGCACGGCGGCTTCTACCAGGCCCAGGCAAAAGGCTTCTTCAAAGACGCCGGCCTCGACGTCGAAATCATCCCGGGCGGCCCCAATGCCTTCGTGATGCAGAAGCTCGCCACCAACCAGGCGCAGATCGGCCAGGGCGACAGCACCAACACCCTCCTCGCGATCTCCCAGGACATTCCCGTCACCCAGATCGCCGCCGTCTTCCAGAACGACCCGTCCGTATTCATGCTCCACGACGGCAATCCCGTCACGCGCTTCGAACAACTCGACGGCAAGACGGTCATGGCCCGCCCCGAATGGGCGTTTCTCCCATATTTAAAAAAGAAATACGGCATCGATTTCAAACTCGTCCCCCAAAACTACTCCGTCGCCAACTTCGTCGCCGACAAGGATCTCATCCAGCAGGGCTACTACATCGCCGAGCCCTATCATATCATCAAGGCCGGCGGCACCATGCCCCGCTTCCTCTACGCCTGGGACGCCGGCTTCGACGCCTACGCCGTCCTCGTCGCCAACAAAGCGTGGCTCGCCGCCCATCCCACCGAGGCCCGTGCCTTCGTGAAGGCCTACATCAAGGGCTGGAACGACTACCTCACCAATGATCCCGCACCCGCCCACGCGCTCATGAAGCAGGCCAACGCCAACAACACCGACGAGTTCATGCTCTTCTCGCGCAAGATGATCATCGACGAGAAACTCGTCATCGGCCGCGGTCCCGACGGAGGCCCGGCCAACACCGGCCGCATCACCCGCGAGCGCTTCCAGACCCAGATCAACCAGCTCGAGGAACTCGCCATCCTTCCCAAGGGCAAGGTCACCGTCGACCAGGCGATGACCACCGATTACCTGCCCTGAGCCGGATTTTTTCAACGCAAAGACGCAAAGCTTCGATCCGAAGAACCCCAAGCAATCCCTTCCGAATCTTCGCGCTCTTCGCGGCCCTTTGCGTCCTTGCGTTAAAAATCGGTCCTCCGCTCCCCTCATGCCTCCCCCCGACGCCCGCTCCCGCTTCCTCGATCTCCTCCGCTCGTCCGTCCACGACGGCACACTCGTGAAGCTCACCCTCGGGAAACACCGCGGCGCCGACTCCACCCTGCACAATCTCTTCGTCCGTCCAGTCACCCTCAAGGCCGGCCCGCACCTTTCCCTCCTCTGGCGCCACGCCACGCGCGACATCACCAAAAATCATCCGCCTTCCGAGGCCCTCGCCTTGATCGAGCCACTCATCGGCGGCGACTTCCTCGACGCGCACCTCTTCACGCCCGCTCAGAACGCGCAGCTCGAAACCCGCGCCGACGGCACCGCGCGGCTCTCTGTAAAAACCGCCTCCGTCGCCCCGATGCCCGCCGCCGACGGACATGATCGTGCCAAGGCCCACCTCATCGCCGGCGACGCCCCCTGGCTCCGCGCCCTCGGCGTGACCAACGATCACGGACTCCCCCGCGAAGGCATGGCGCACAAGTTCCGCCAGATCCAAAAATTCACCGAACTCCTCGCCACCCTCCTCACCGAGGCCGGTCTCGCGCCCGCCCAAGCCGACTCTGGCGCCCGACTCCCGGCTCCAGACGCCGGATCTTCCGATCCCTCCACCGCCCCGATTCGCATCGCCGACATGGGCTGCGGCAAAGGCTATCTGACCTTCGCCCTCGCGGCTCACCTCGGCCCACTCGCCGAAGTCACCGGCATCGAGTCGCGCCCCGAACTCGTGCAACTCTGCAACGACCTCGCCAGCCACCCCGCCCATCCGCTGCCCAATCTCCGTTTCACCTCCGGCGACATCGCCTCCGCCGTGTTCGATCGCCTCGACGTCCTCGTCGCGCTCCACGCCTGCGACACCGCGACCGACGACGCCCTCGCGAAGGGACTCGCCGCCGGCGCCCGCCTGCTCGTCGTCTCCCCCTGCTGCCAGAAAGAACTCCGACCCCAGCTCACCGCCCCCGCCGTGCTCGCCGACGCGTTGCGCCATGGCATCTTCCAGGAACGCCAGTCCGAGTTCGTGACCGACGCACTTCGCGCCATGCTCCTCGAGTGGGCCGGCTATCGCACAAAAGTGTTCGAGTTCATCTCCACGGAACACACCGCGAAAAATCTCATGATCACCGCGATCAAAACCGGCCGCCCCCGTGGAACCGACGCCGCCCTCGCCGACCGCATCCGCGCCTTCGCCAGCTTCTACGGCATCCGCCACCAAGCCCTGGCCACGCACTTGGGTTTCGCATTTAAGGCCACGGCGTAATCGCCACAAAAAACACCAAGGCGCATCTCCGCGTATGAAGGTCGCCTGCGCGCCTATAGGCGCAACGCAAGGCAACGAAAGCAAAGCGACCTTTCGTGCTTTTCGTGGCTAACTCGCCGAGACGCCGGCGCCTCACCCCACCATCGTCAGCACAATCCCCGCGACGATCCCCAGCACCGGCACGATCTTCTCGCGTCCATTCGCCTCTCCGAGCAGCCACACGCTGCCCGCGAACGCCACCAGCGTGCTCCCTCGCCGCAGGCTCGACACGAGCGACACCAGCGCCTCCGGATTCCGCAACGCATCGAAATACAAAAAGTCCGCCACCAGCAGCGCGACCGACACACCCACGATGCTCCACCGCCAGTGGAACACGTTGCGCGGCCACCATCGCAGTTTCCAGCCGACGGCCAGCGGAAGAAAAATCAACGACAGGTAAATCGAGAACCAGCATTGCACCGTCGAAGCGGTGAACCCCGCCCGTGCCATCAGAAACTTGTCATACAAACCGCTGACCGCGCCCAGCAACGTTCCGCCCAGCAGCCACGCAATCCACTGGTTTTTGTGAAAGTGAATCCCCTCGCGCGCGCCCGCCAGCGAAAGTCCAAAAAACGACGCCAGCGTGATCCCCACGCCCACAAACTCCACCCACGTCGGCCGCTCCCCGAGCACGAGCAACGCCCCGAACAGCGTCCACATCGGCCCGGTCGCGCGAATCGGCGCCGCGATCGAAAGCGGCAGGTTTTTCAACGCGAAATAACTGCACAGCCACGACGCCGCGACGATGGTCGACTTGAGCAACAACTGCAGGTGCTGACCCCACGTGAGATGATCCACCGCCAGCACCGGCGGCAGCCCCCCGCCCACCTCGGTTGCATTTACCGCGAGCAACGCAAGCCACACCACCGCACTGCATACATTGGCTAGAAACAGCACCGGCAGCACGGCGTTGTCGCGCACCGCATGCTTGGTGCTCAGGTCATAAAGCCCAAGAAACAGCGCGGACAACAAACTGGCGGCGATCCAATGCATGAAAACCTCCAGCAGTGCCGCGATCCGGCCTCGCCTTCAAGAAGGGAACCAGGGACCGCGGCAGACGGACTCGTGACAACCGCTGAGGCTAATCCCATAACATTCTACTTAACAAGAAACAGGGAGTGTTACCACTTGCCTGCCTCGATCCATCGGTCCTGCCTTGATGCAAGGAGTTCGCCCGTCTCAAGCCCACCGCGGTGAATTCGGTCCGCCACCACCACGCTGATCATCACCACTTCATTTTACCCCACATCCAATCGCCCCAATGCGTATCCTCACTCTCGTAATCGCCCTCTTCGTTGGTCCGTTCACCACTCACGCCGAGGACCATTCCGCCCTGCTTAAAACATCCTACGGCTACGGGATGTTCACCTTCGGAATGCATAAAGTCGCAAAGGGTGAAACCAAAGAGGCGCGCGCTGCATTTCAGATCGCCCTGGAAAACGCCCCGTCTCTCGGACGCGCATCCTTTCATTTGGGCGACACTCTCTTTGGTGACAAAGATTTTGAAGGAGCCAGTGACGCCTACCTCCTCGCGCTGCAAAAAGAACCGGACTACTTTTTTGCCTCCTACAATCTGGCATGCGCGGCCGCCCTGTTGAACCAGAAGGCCAGGGCCTTGGCCAATTTGGAATCGGCGATGGGTTCCGGCTATAATCGTTACGACAAAATCCCGAACGATCCCGACTTCGCGGCGATCAAAGACGCGCCCGAATTTCCAGCGCTGATCGAAAAGTTCCGCTCCGCGGCGAAAACGCCCCAAGGTTCCGTCGCCTTCCTGCTGGCATCCGAAGAAGCCAAGGCGGGCATCGCCAATCAGGTCTTGGAAACAAAGGACGCCGGCTGGCGGATCATTGCAGACAAGGCGCTGCTCGACAGCAGCCACGTGGTGCGCATCTACGGGCTCGCTCTTTACGACCAGTTTGGAAACGAAGAACGACTGCCCATCCTGGTGCGGAGCCTGTTCGATAATAACGGCTACGTGAATAAATTCGCCGGCAATGGGCTCGTTAAAATCGGGCCCGCGGCGATTCCCTACATGGATGCGATTCTCGCCTCCGACTTTGATCACGCCAAGTTTTACGCCAGACAGATAAAGCAGCTCATCACGGGGCAGGCCGGGCAACAAAGCCCCTCGGAAAGTGAATCCATCCGCAGCCCGTAATCCGGCACATCTGCGCTTGGCGACGCGGCCTCCCGGGCTTCACAGTATCCGACCGCCATGTCCGCGCCGTTTCTCAATATCTCCACCTACAAGTTCACGCCGTTCGAAAGCGGTGAGCTGCCCGCCTTTCAAGAGCGGCTGCGGGACGTGTGCACGACACAGGCGTTGAAGGGCACGATCCTCCTGAGCACCGAGGGTATCAACCTCTTCGTCGCCGGCCTCCCCGATAACATCCACGCACTCCTGGCCGAACTCCGCACGCTTCCCGGACTCGCCGATCTCGCGCCCAAGGAGAGCTGGAGCGACGAGCAGCCGTTCAACCGGATGCTCGTGAAAATCAAAAAGGAAATCATCGCGTTCGGCGTCGAAGGCATCGACCCATCACGCAAACCCGCGCCGAAGCTCGCGCCGCGCACACTCAAACAGTGGCTCGACGAGGGTCGCGAGGTCACCCTGCTCGACACGCGCAACGACTACGAGGTGCGGCTCGGCACCTTCAAAGGCGCGGTCGATCCGCACATCGACCACTTTCGCGAATTCCCCGATGCCGTCCGCAAATTGCCCAACGACCTGAAGGCCCGGCCCATCGTGATGTTTTGCACCGGCGGCATCCGCTGCGAAAAAGCCGGGCCCTTCATGGTGCGCGAGGGTTTCGAGAACGTGTTCCAACTCGACGGCGGCAT
>JAQSWS010000051.1 GCA_029266495.1 Rariglobus sp.
TCAACGACGCGGTGGTTCCGCGCTCACCCTGGCCGACCCGCCCGCTGGCTGACGGCGAACGCATCCTGGTCATCCAAGCGACTCAGGGTGGCTGAAATCATGGCCACAAAAAGCACAGAAGGCGCAAAAAAACACACTCCGATTTTGTGCCTTCTATGCCTTTGGCAAGCTGTCGCTTCGCTCGGTAAGTGGCCAAACCTCCGATGAAATTAATCGTCATCTCTCCTGAAGCTGAAGACGTCCGCGAGCACGCTGTGCTGGCGGAACTTTTCGCCGCGGGACTGACCGATTACCACCTGCGCAAGCCGACTTGGACACGCGAGCAACTCGCTGCCTTCCTGCGTGTGCTTCCGGCCGGGTTCCATCCGCGCATCGTGCTCCACACGCATCACGATCTCGCCACCGAATTTGCCTTGGGCGGCCTCCACGACCGTGATCGACCCAAGGCACAAAGTAACCTATTGGGTTACTTTGTGCGTAGCCGTGCGGTTCACGATGTGGTCACGTTGCGAGCCTCGCTCGATTGTTACGATCGTGTGCTCTTCAGTCCGGTGTTCCCTTCGGTTTCGAAGTCGGGCTACCTCCCCAGTTTCGCACCTGCCGATCTCCGATCCGCCCTTGCCCTGCCGCGGCGTGCCGAGGTCATCGCCCTCGGCGGCATCGACGCCTCGCGCATTCCCGCCTGCCGCGATCTCGGTTTCGACGGCGTCGCCGTGCTCGGCGCGATCTGGCAGGCCGCCGATCCGGTGCGGGCCTTTAACGAACTTCAAAACGCCCTTCACGCTCATGCCGCTTGACCCCGATCATTTTCCCCCGGTCATGGCCCTCACGATGGACGGCCTGGGTCTCTCGCACGCCGATCAGGCTCGCGCCCTCGTCGCCGCCGGTGCCGGCTGGATTCAGTTGCGCATGAAAAACGCCACGCCTGAAACGTGGCTCGCCACCGCTCGCGAGGTTGTCGCCATCTGCCACGAGGGTGGGGCGCTCTGCACCATCAACGATAACGTTGAGATCGCGATCGCGTCCGACGCCGACGGCGTCCACCTCGGCAAGCTCGACGAGGACTGGATCGCCGCCCGCGCCCGCCTGGGCCCGGAAAAACTCCTCGGCGGGACCGTCAACAACGCCGAGGACGCCCGCCGCGCCGCGGGCTCGCACGTGCTCGACTACGTCGGCATCGGGCCGCTGCGTTTCACGACGACGAAGCAAAAGCTAGCCCCCGTCCTCGGGCTGGAAGGCATCGCTGCGTTGCTTCCGCTCCTCGACGGACTGCCTGCGTGGGCCATCGGTGGCGTTCAGCCCGCCGATCTGCCCGCCCTTCGCCGAGCCCGTCTCGCCGGCGTGGCCGTCTCCTCGTCCCTTTATCTCAATAACCAAGTTTCTGCGAACCACGCCGCGTTCACCGCCACATGGTCCGCCGCTTCATCATGAAAACCGCACCCCTCGTCATCGCCGGCGTCACGCTCCGCTCCCGCCTCTTCCTTGGCACCGGTAAATACAGTTCCGGTGCCGTCATGGCGGAGAGCCTCGAAGCATCCGGGGCCGAGCTCGTCACGATGGCGCTGCGCCGCGTGCGCACCGATGGCGGACACGACGACATCATCAGCAAGCTCGATACCTCCAAGTATCGGCTCCTGCCCAACACCTCGGGCGTGCGTGATGCCAAGGAGGCGATCCTCGCCGCCGAACTCGCCCGTGAAGCCCTCGGCACGAACTGGCTGAAACTCGAAATTCATCCCGATCCGAAATACCTCATGCCCGACGCGATCGAGACGCTCCTCGCCACGCGCGAACTCGTGAAACGCGGCTTCGTTGTTCTGCCGTATGTCCACGCCGACCCCGTTCTCTGTAAGCAACTCGAAGAGGCCGGTGCCGCCGCCGTGATGCCGTTGGGCGCCCCCATCGGCAGCAACCTCGGACTGGAGACCCGCGCATTCCTCGAAATCATCATCGCCCAGGCACGGGTTCCCGTGGTGATCGATGCGGGTCTCGGCACGCCGTCGCACGCCGCCGCCGCGCTCGAAATGGGCGCCGACGCCGTTCTCGTGAACACCGCCATCGCCGCCGCCGCCGATCCCGTGGCCATGGGCGAGGCGTTCAAGCTCGCGGTCGAGGCCGGTCGCCTTGGCTACGAGGCCGGTCTCGCCGCACGCTCCACCAAGGCCGAGGCGAGTGCAACTTCGCCACTCACTGCTTTTTTATCGGGAGTTTAATTTATGTCACAGAGGACGGAAGAGGATGCACGGAGCTTCACAGAGTAAAAATCACTTTAGCTCCGCCTCTGTGACGCTCTGTGCAACCTCTGCTCTCCTCCGTGACTCACTCCGTTTCCTTTCCTTAATCCCATGACCTTCGTCGACACTTGGAAACAACATGACTTCGCCACCGTCGCCGCGTCTATCATGACACGCACGACTGCCGACGTCCGCCGCGCGCTCGCCAAGCAGGGCAGGGGACTTAACCTCGACGATCTCTCGGCGCTGCTCTCGCCCGCCGCTGCTCCGTTCCTCGAAGAGATGGCCGCGCTCAGCCACCGCCTGACCGTGGAACGTTTCGGACGCACCATGCAGCTCTACGCGCCGATGTATCTGACCAACGTCTGCGCCAATATCTGCAGCTACTGCGGCTTCAGCGCCCAAAACCGCATCCCTCGCAAGGCCCTCGATGACACCGAAATCCTCGCCGAGGCCGCCGCCCTTGAGCAGTTCGGCTTCGACCACGTCCTTCTGGTCACGGGCGAATCCTCGCGTTACGGACTCGCCTATTTCCAAAACGCGTTGCGTCTCCTGCGTCCGCATTTCTCGAATCTCTCGATGGAGGTGCAGCCGCTCGACGAGGACGAATACGCCACGCTCACCGCCGACGGTCTCAGCGCCGTGCTCGTGTATCAGGAAACCTACGACCCGGTCGCTTATCCGAAGCACCACCTCAAGGGACCGAAGTCCGACATGGCCTATCGTCTAGGCACACCCGATCGACTCGGTCGTGCCGGCGTTAAAAAAATCGGTCTCGGGGCGCTCTACGGTCTCTCCGACTGGCGAGCCGAGTCATGGTTCGTCGGCCTGCATCTCCACTACATGGAGAAAAACTACTGGCGCACCCGCTACAGCATCGCTTTTCCCCGCCTGCGCCCGCACGAGGGCAACGAGATCCCCGTCACGCCCTTCAACGAGCGCGACCTCATCCAGACAGCGTGCGCCTTCCGCCTTTTCAGCCAGGAAGTGGAGCTCTCGCTCTCGACGCGTGAGAGTCCGCATTTCCGGGATCACGCGTTCAAGTTGGGTTTCACATCGATGAGCGCGGGCTCGAAGACAAACCCCGGTGGCTACGCGAGCGAGCCGGAATCCCTGGAGCAATTCCAGATCAGCGACGAACGCCCTCCGGCGGAGGTTGCCGCGTTCTTGAAAGCACAGGGGTATGAGTCCGTGTGGAAGGATTGGGATGCGACCTACGACGGACAAAATCGCCAATCCGTTTTAACCACTGATGCTCACTAATGGGCACTGATGAAGGCACTTAATCCGGTGGTTCGGATTAGTGCCTATTAGAGCATTTCAAATAAAGTTGTAGCCGCGGCCGTGTCGGCCGCGTGGTTCGAAATCGGGGATGCATCACGGAACACGCCCGGCACGGCGTGGCTACACGACAACCCGACGGACCATGACTTTATTTGAAATGCTCAAATGTTAATCAGTGGTTAACCTCCGAGTCTTCGTCTCCGACGAGTGGCGCGACGCTCCAGGCTCATGCAACAGTGAGCGTAACCGGGGCTTTGCCGGAGGCTGGGGACGCAGTGAATACCCTTGGGTTGCAACCCCGATTAAAATGCAACCCCTACCCATACCCCCAAAAACAGAGCATCCTAGCGACACACCGAAATCATCTCCTGCAACCCGCCGCACCTGGTTGTGCGCAGTCATCGCCGTCAGCCTGTGTATCGGAATCCAGGCGCACGCCGCCCCCTTGCCGATCAACGACAGCACCGACCTGCCCTACGTAGGCGTGACGAATGGCTCCACCTACAAACCGGAGGCCACCGACTACGCCGCGTGGCTGGGACGATCCAAAATTCACTTTGTCGGCGGGACCCTGAGTTTCGGCAGTAGCTCAACCTGGAACAACATTCAGAATCCCGGAAGCTGGTTCTTCACTCCGAGCAGCGCCTGGGTGGCCGGAGATCCGGGCAATCGCACCCTGGTGATCTGCACCCCGATGTTTCCGGGACCGACGGACCGGAGCGGCCCCACCTCCGGAACCCAGACCGGTCCGGTGAGTTTCGCCGCCGGAGCCGCCGGCTCCTACAATTGGGCCTTCCAAGGGTTCGCGCAGCAGTTGGTCGCCCAAGGCATGGGCAACAGCATCATCCGGCTGGGCTGGGAATTCAACGGCTCCTGGTATGCGTGGCACCTGACCTCGGCCGCCGACGTGCCCAACTTCGTCGCCTACTGGAAACAGATCGTGAACACCATGCGCTCCGTCCCGGGCGCGGAGAACCTTGAGTTCGTCTGGGGCGGTGCCAATACCGCAACGTCATATCCGATCGCGAACGCGTATCCATCCGGCAATGACGTGACCGGACGTCCGTTCGTGGACTACGTGGGCGCCGACGTCTATGACGCCGGTTGGGTTTCGGGCGGTTATCCCTATCCGGCGTGGGCGACCACTGAGGCGCAAAAAAAACCGTTTCGTGATGCGGTCTGGAACAACTGGATTTATCCCGCCTCCCCGCAGAACGGACTCCTGGCGTGGAAGGCGATGGCGGACACTTACAACAAGCCGTTGGTCATCCCCGAATTTGGCCTCTGGACGCGGTCGGACGGCTACGGCGGCGGCGATAATCCGGATTTTATCCAAAGGGTTTTCGACTTCATTCAGGAGGAGTCGAACAACGTCTATTTCGCCGCGCTCTATGACAAAGATGCGCCCTTTAAGGTTTCTCCCGTCGGAGCCGCGAGCAGCCATCCCAACGGTGCGGCCAAGATGCAGAGCCTGTTTCGCCTCGGCCTGGCGGTTACGGATATCGGTGGTTCCGTCCCCATGGGGACGTCCGTCGTGTCGGAGGGCACCTACACGAGCAAGGCCGGCGGAGCGAACATCTGGAGCACCGCCGATTCGTTCAACTACGCCCACCAAACGCTCAGCGGTGATCAGACCCTGTCGATGCGCGTGAGCGGACTGACCAATACGCATGCCAGCGCCCGGGCGGGCATCATGATACGGCAGACCACCGCGAGCAACGCGGTCAATGTGGTGTTGTTCGTAAACCCGGCGGGCAAGGTCACGATGACCTATCGCAGCGCCACCGGAGGCAGCACCTGGCTCGGGGGACAGGCGTGGCCAAGCCCGATGGCCCCGCCTTCGCCTTCCCAGCCGGTCTGGTTGAAATTGGTCAAGATTGGCACGACCTACGAGGGCTTCTATTCGCTCAACGGCAACTCCTGGGTATCCTTGTCCAGTCCGCTGACGGTATCGGCCATCACGAGCCCCTACCTGGCCGGACACGCCACCTGCAGCCTTGTGAACGGCACCCTCGCCACCGCGGTTTACGACATCTACAGCGTCACACCGGGCTCCGCCACGACCACCACCGTCGATGTCGGCGGGGCCAGCCCGTCGGGGTCATCGACCTTGGTCAACGGAACCTACACCAATCAGGGCGGCGGGGCGGACATCTGGTCCGCCGCCGACTCCTTCAACTACACGCATCAAAGCCTGAAGGGCGACAAGACCCTGGTGGTGCGCGTGACGGCACTGACCAACACGCATGCGAGCGCGAAGGCCGGGATCATGCTGCGGCAAAGCACCGCCGCCAACGCGGCCAATCTCATGTTGTCGGTGAACCCTGCGGGCAGAGTCGCGCTGTCCTACCGCGCCGCCGCAGGAGGCATCACCTCCGCCGCGGGCCAGGTGTTCCCGAGCCCGCTCAATCCGCCATCGTCCGCGAATCCAGTGTGGCTGAAGCTGGTCAAGAGCGCCTCGACTTATCGCGCCTACTACTCGCTCGACGGCAACACGTGGATAGCGGTGTCCGCTCCGGTGGATTTGCCGAACATCAGCGGAACGTTTCTCGTCGGGCTGGCCGTTTGCAGCCATCAGAACGGCACGTCCGCCACCGCGATCTACGATAGTGTGACATGGTGAGGGACCGGAGCGGCGACGTCCCCGTCGCCGCTCCCGCAGTATTCACACCATGGCCGGCGCGGCACTTTTCCGAGGCAGCGTCCGGCCTTCCCTCCAGGTGCCTTCACTCAGGAGCCGCTGCGGAATTCTGGGAATTCCCCACTCGGCCCGATGGATCATGGGGACCAGGAAATCGACGGCGGTGATTCCGCTTTCGAGCGGGTTTTCATAAACTCCGGAGACTTCCGCCGCGTAGTCTCCGATGGACTGGGTCAGGTAACCGACATCTTGCGGGATCCGATATCCGTTTTCCTTCAGCAGGGCAAAAACCCGGGGCTCGTGGCAAACCACGGCGTCCGGACGATGCCGGTCCATCCAGCGCAAAATATTCGAATCCACGTTTTCGTATAAACAGACCGGCAGGCGCTCCTGCCGCGGCCAATCTTGCTGCTGCTCGAAAAACCCCGCCCGCCACATGCGCTGCACACGGTGGTTGGCAGCAGGGGAAATGATCAAGCCGAGGCGACGGTAGCCGAGCTCCCGCGCGCGGGTGACCGCGGTTTGCATCGAAAGAAACGTGTTGTTCGACACCAGATGCAGCCGGGGAGAGGCGAGAGTATAGCCGAAGGCAATCGCGGCAAAGTGGTCCCACCGCAAATCCACCCGTGTTTGATAGCGGGGCTGCGGAGGCAGGAGCAATCCGCGGATGTTGCGCGCGCACAGAATGTCACTGGCACGCCTGCCGGTCATGCCCGGCTCGCGCAGCCAGAAATCCTCCAGCTTGTAACCGAGTTCGGCGGCCCGCTTCAGGGCGCCTTCGCGAAGGAGCGCGAAGGTCTTGCAGGTGTTCCAGCCCTCGCGGGTGAAACCGTTGGTGACCCAGGCGATATTGCCATGATAGCGGGGCTCGACGATGCGGCAGCGATAGGCGTTCAGCGCGGACACCATCGGGTCGGGCGCGTAGCCCATCGCATCCGCAAGCCGGCGGATGCGATCGCGCGTATCGGCGGGGATGCGGGGATCGCGCAGCAAGGCGCGAGAGACCGTGGTGCAGTGGACTCCCGCGCGGCGGGCCACCTCCCGCATGGTGACACGCTTCGTTTCCATCGCGCTATGATGGATGATGCCGGGCTTGCGTTCGGCGGTCAGGCGGCGCGGCGGCGGCGGAGAAACACCGCGCAGACGAGCGCGCCAAACCCACCGAGAATGGCGCAGGTTGACGGCTCGGGGATGGCGAGGGTGGTGAGGGTCACGTTATCGAAGCGAAAGGTGCCGGCATGGGTCGGATTAAAAAGGCCGATGGCGGTGAGATTGCCGGAGGGCAGATCGCTCGTCAGCACCACGCCCGCACTGAGGCTGGAGCCGGGAACGAAGTCCAGGCTGAGCCAGGCGGCCGCGCCGGTGGTGAAGGTGAGCGTGTGCTGCTGCCAGACCGTTGAAGTGGGGTTCGCGAACGTGGCCGAGGAGACATACCAGGTGGTGTCGATGCGGATGGCGATCCGTTGGATATCGGCTGAGTTATCGTTCCGGCCTTGAAAGGAAATCGACGAGACCAGATCGGTGCTCACGGGCGCGAACTCCGCGGTCCACTCGATGGCGGTCCGACCGGTGGTGGCAAACGTCTTGGCTCCGATGCCGGTGGTGCTGTCGGGGCTGATTCCCGAACCGCTGACAAACTGACCGTCGTTCGAGCCGGTGAAGACGTTGCCGCTACGGTCGGAGGCAGCAGGGCCGGCGTGGGCCGACCATCCGTAGGCGGAGAAGGCCTGGTTGCCGGTGAGACCCGCAAAGGTTTCCTGATAGTGAATGCTGGTTTGGGCGGCGAGCGGGCCGACGAGGAACAAGGCGAGGACGAGTGAGGGAGCGAGGGAGCGGAGGGTAGTATTCATGTGATCGGAGTGGGGATTGGTGGTTGGAGGAAAGGGGCTGGCGAACGGTGTGGTCCGCGTCACGGACGCGGGGCGTCGCGCAAAATTTCCCGGTCAAACGATGCGTCGATGCCGGGCAGGCGGAAAACCGCCACGAATCGGTGTGCCTTGACGCGCGCCGTTGGTCGCACGCGGATCGCGTGCCAGGGCCGGCCGGCCTTCACGACCTCGACGTATTTGCGCGCCGGCATCACCGTCTCGGTCGCGCAGGTCTCGTCTTTGCCGTGCAACGCGAGCGCGCATCCGAGGGGCGTGGCATAAACGCCGGCTGCCTCCTCGGTCCACGGATAGTCGGAGCCCCAGGAGATGGTCAGCTCGGCCGCCTCGGACAAGCGGACGTCGTCGATGATCGCGAGGCCTTTGCCGGGCACGCTGAGGATCGTGCGTCTCCACTGTTCGAGGTTCAGCGACTTCGGATAATAGCAGGCCAGGTCCACCTCGGCGCGCACGACGCCGGCGTGCTTGGAAATGTTTGCGCGCGTCGGCGTGAAGTCGAAGGGCGGCGGGGCGAGCCAGACGTGGCCGTCGTTGTGCTGACCTTCGCCATTCACGAGGAGCATGTTGTGCTCGGAGCTCAGCTTGGCCCACGTGTAGCCGGTGTCGGCCAGCAGCCACTTGCCGTCATGGTTGAGGATGAGGCTGCCCGAATCGGGATGATGATGGCCGTAGCAGTAGGTGTGGCGCTCCTTGCCGAAGAGGTTGTAGCCATGCATCGGGCCGGTCAGGAAATACGCCTTCGTCTTCGGATCGAGGTTGAGGATCACGTAGCCGTTGTCGTCGAGATATTCGCAAGGACGCGCCGGCACGGGTCGGATTTGAAAATCCGCCGAGTCCAGTCCGGGCGCCCACAGGCAGGTCCAGAAATTGAAGAGGAACGTGTGCGAGGCCAGCTGGCGCGTGTTGTAGCGATGGAACTTGCCGAGAACGTTTTCAACGAGGGCCCGGGTCGGGGAGTCGGCGGGCCGGCGGGAGAACTCCCACAGGGCGATGGAATACATGAACGGAAGTCCGCCATCCGAATCGTCCACGAAGAAGCCTTCCGAGCAGTTCTCGGGCAGGAGCTTCTCGGCGACTTCCCAGTGTTTTTCCAACCACGCCTCCGGCACGAAGGGTTCGCCGGTGAACTGCTGGAGCAGCATGAGCGACGGCATCAGTCCGGTGAGGCCGAAGGAGATGTAGCCGATGCCCTCATGGTAGGATCCGTCCGGAGGCAGCGCGGCGGCGAAACGCTTGAAGGCGGGGATCGCGACGTTGAGCCAGGTGAGCGCGCGGTCGTGCTTGCCGAGCAGCGCCAGACCAGCCAGGGCGAGTGTCTGATGTCCGAAGTAGGTGTGGTTCTGCGACACGGTTCCCGGCCAGGAGCTGCGCGAGTGGATGATCCACTTGAGCATCTCGTCGGCTTGATAGGCGACCTTCGCCACGACGCGCGCGGTCCGCTCCGCGCCGAGCTTCGCTTCGTGCCAGTTGAGCGCGGTGGCGAGGCCGAGCATGTTGAAGTCGGCGGTAAGGTCGTTGTTGTGATCGGCGCCGATGGGATCGGCTGTGAAACCCCAATAAGGCAGCTCCACCAGCGCATCCACCCAGCGGAGCAACTGCGCCTCGTCCTCGGGCGAGCCGTGGATGAGCAGTCGCAGACCGAGCGAGATGAGGTAGTCGCCGGGGAAGATCACGCTGTCCTCGTAAACATGCTTCGTTTTGAGCGTGGTGCAGATAGTCCGCGCCTCGTCGGGCGTGCGCGGCGGGGCCGCCTGAATGGCGGCGCAATCGTCCAGAACCTCGCCGAGCCGTCGCGACCACGGGGAACGGCCCCAGGTGCGGGCGAGCGCGGTGAGCTTTTCACGGTCGAGCCAGAAGAGTTGCCCGCGCTTGAAGTCGTCCGCCGTGCGGTCTGACATGAAACCGTCGAAGCGCACGAGTTCGCACTCGCGCCAGCAGATGTTTTCACGATCAGCCGCGAGGCGCAGGGATAGTGTCCGGCGCGTGTCCACGTAAAATCCGATCCGTCCATTGAAGCTTCGCGCGTCCAACTCGGGCCGGCGCGGAACGAAGACGCGCCCGCTCGTGCGGATGCCGTCGGGCTCGGCCGCCAGTTCGACGTGCGGCAGCAGGCATTGTCCGCGATTCGGGGCGAAGGACGGCGCGTAGTCCCACGGACCCGTGCGGTGGTCCATCCAATCGAAGTAGAGCGAGCCGGGATCGAACCCGGGCGCCTCGAAACGGTAGGCGACCTCGTAGAGGCCTTCTTCCAGCGTGCCCTCCCATCGGAGTCCTTCGGGCGACGGGGTGAATCGGTTGATGTCCGTCCGGGTTTCCTCGACCTCGTTGATTGCGTTCATGCGTTGAAAATTACGTGGTGTGAAAAGCGGTTCAGTTGACGACGAGGCGGGCGCGGCCCCAGGAGGCGCGGTCGCCGGAGTTCTTGGCGGTGCCGCTCCACACGATTTGCTGGGCGCGGGTCTCGCCGTCGTCGCTGTTGTCGATGGCCACGTCGAAGAGGAGTTCCATGCCGGCCTCGGGGCGGAAGCCGAGCGCGGGCCACGGGAGGCGGACTTGGAGCGTATATCCTTCGCCCGATACGTCCGGCACCGACACCACGCGGCACAGAGCGACGGCTTCGGGATTGTCGATGATGTTGATTCCCGGGGTTGCGCCCGCGCCGACCAGGATCTGCCGGTCGCCGAATTGGAGGCCGCCGCCTTCGTCGAGGTTTTTCGCGGCGACGAACAGTTCGACGGCATCGGCCGACCAGAAACGGCGGGGCTTGTGGTCGTTCTTCCCAGGCGTCGGATCCTTGACCTGGATGAGGAAGTGCAGGGCCTCGTCGTCCCAGCAAAGGCGAAAGGCGCCGCCGAGGGCCGGGTTGGGATTGCCGAGCGCGAGCCGTTTGGGATCGATGAACTCGGCGGGGCGGCCCGGCCAGTTGGTGCCGGAGCCGTCGACCTGGAGTCCGGGCAGCGCGCGCGGAATGGAGACGACCTTGGCGGCGCCCGCGCCTTTGCCGGAGAAACGGGGATCGTCGTAGGCGAAGGCTTTTGCGCGGCCGAGGACCACGTCGTAAACACGCGAGTGGGTGAGGCGTGCGGCCGCGACGAGCGGCTCGTAAGGGCGGTCCGTCACATCGACGAAACCGGTGTTGTTGCCCTCGCCGTTGAAGCCCTCGAAGTAGCGTCCGGTGATGGACTGGTCGGCATAGACATACCACTGCGAGCCGACGACAAAATCGAGCGCGGCGGCCTGCTCGACGTAGTTGCGGTAGCCGAGCCCGCGCTCGGCCTGGTTCTTCACCTCGCGGAAGGCGCCGAGGCCCTGCTCGGTGGAGCCGAAATGCCACTCGCTCAGGATGAGTGGACGGCCACCGCTCCACTCGTGGATCTTGCGGAGGAAGCCGTCTTCGACGCCGTAGGAGTAGTAGTTGACGCTGACGACATCGAGATACTTGCCACCGATGCGGACGACGTCGGCGTTGTTGGCGGTGTGCGGGGTCAGGCGGCTGCCGACGAGGAGGTGGTTGGAGTCGTATTTTTTGAACACGCGGCGAATCAGAGCGTAGTAGGATTCCAAATACAGTTGAAGGAAGGCGCGCATGTCGGCGGCGGCGGCCTCGGTGCGGAGAAAGAGCGGCGCGTGGCCGAGCGTGTCGAAGCTGGCGAACGGCGTTGCGGGATTCCAGGCGGCGTTGAAGGCGGCAATGTCGCCGTATTTTTCCCGCAGCATCCCGACGAGTCTTGCCTTGGCGGCCACCTTGCGGGCGTCGTAGGTGAGGACGAGCTTGGGCAGATTCTCGAAGTGCTGCTCGTTGCCCAGGAAGTAGCCGATGATGAGCGGACTGTCGGCCCGTTCCTTCACGATGCCGGCGTAGGCCCGGTCGAGCGCCGCCTCGACCCCGGGGGCGAACGGATCAATGACCGCGCCCGCGCCCAGTTTATCCGGCAGGTAGGTCACGCCCTCCTCCCGGCCCTCGGGCAGGTGGAGCGTGGCGGGAAAGTCGAGGCCGGCCAGCGTGCGCGTGTAGCTCGAGAATGCGCCGGCGCTGTTGAAACCCCATGCGCGGAGGCGAACGGCCGCCTGGCCGGTCCACTCGTCCAGGGAGTAGGGTTTGCCGAACTTGCGAATCCAGTTCGCAATCTGAAAAGAAAAAAAGCCCCAGTCGGGGCGCTTGCGAAACCAGGCGTCCGTCCAGGCCGGATCGCCGCTGGCCGGGAGCCACTCATAGATGGCCTCGCGGCCCTTGACCACGGTGTAGTCGTTGGTGTTGGCGATACCGCAGACGCCGAGCTGGAAAAAGGCGTTGCCCTCGGGGGTGACCAGGATGTGGCGATTCGAGCCGATCACCGCCGTGTGAAAGAATCCGGTCTTCTTGAGTCCGAGTTTTTCACCGCTGCCGGCGAGGCCGCCGAAACGGTCGAGGGCGGGGCCGACATAGGCGCCGAGCGCGGCCTTTTGTTTTTCAATGTCGGCCTTGAGATCGTCCTCGCTCTTCACTTTCCACGGATAGTCAACACGCGCGGACTGGCCGAAACGATCGACGAGGACCGGACGGGCGGTTGGTTCGCCGTTGGCGGACACCTTGGCGGCGACGGGCGACACGGTGAACGTGAAGCTGGTCTCGTGGTTGTAGCGCTTGAGGTCGCGGTAGTAAACCCACACGAAGACGTTCCAGTTCCAGGTGCGGTTGTCCTGGAGCTGCTGAAACGAGGTGGGGGTGCTGAAGCGGATGCCTGCACCGAGCGGATAAATGATGTCCACCTGGCCGGTGTCGCCGCGGGCGAAGAAGGCGTCGCCAAGGGTGACCGGGAACTCGCCCTGTTTGTCGCCGAGCACGAAGCGTCCGCCTTGATTAAGGTTGATGGGGAGCAGCGTGGAGAACTTGAAGGAGGCGGCACCTTCGGGGATGCGATCGTAGGCGTAGGTGATGGTCTTGCTGGCGTCGGACACGGCGATGCGGATGACGAAACCGTCGGGGTAGGTCGCAAGGGCGCCGCCGGAACCGTCGAGCGTGTAGGTTGGCTTGATGACCTTCTTTTCGTCGGGGGTGGCGATCTCCGGGGGAGGCACGACGATCTTGCCGAGCGCGCCGGCGTCCACGACCACTCCCTTGTTGTTGAGGGACAGTTTGATCGTCTGCGCGGGCAGCGGCAGGACGGCGCACAGGCCGAGGAGAAGGAGGACGAACGGATATTTCATGGAGGAACGAAGGGGCGGAAAGGGGGCGGGGCAAAGGGGTGGGGCAAGGGGTGGGGCTCTTGACCGTCATGCTTCTTCCAGTCGCCGAATGCCGGGACAAGAGGCGCGCGATTCTACACGTTGAATGAGCCGGTGAAAACCCGCAGCGCAGCTTAACCGATGAACGCCGCCGGATCCGCCGCGTCCGTCGGCAGGGGGCGCAGGCTGCTGCCCTCGACCCAGCGACCGGCGAGCAGCATCAGGCGGGGGAATTCGGGGACGCCCGGTTCGTTGTGGTTCAGTTTGCCCAGCAGCATATCCACGGCGCTCGTGCCGAGCAGCGTGTGGTTTTTTCGCATGCCGGCCACCGCGCCGCTCTTTTCGTTGTGGTCGAGCGTGACGAAGCCGACATCCCCGGGGATGCGCACGCCCATGTCGGCGAGCCAGCCCATGACGGTGGTGTCGCCGAGCGCGAGCAACGCATCGGGGCGCGTCTGCTCGAACCAGCGGCCAAACGCCTCGCGGTTCCAGTCATGGGTCCAGAATGCCGGCACCCGCCGCCGCGCCGGCACGGATGCCTGTTCGGTGAGGTAGCCGGCGAGCAGGGCGTCGCCGAGGCGCTCGTCCCAAAGCCGGTTGACGACCAGCCCGATCCGCCGGTAGCCGCGGGCATTGGCATGCCGGAACGCGACGCGCACGACCTGGCTCTGGTTGGTGCAGACGGTGTCGAGGTGCGGGTTCCGCGGATTCGGATCGATGCGCACGGCGCACAGGCGGGACCAGTCCAGTGGCAGTTCGAAGACGACCGATTGAAACGAGGCCAGGATGAGGCCGCGGATGCCGCGAGCATGGAAGATGCGATCCCAACGGGCCGGCGTGAAACCGGGCTCCGCCAGATTAAAATGTTCGACGCGATAACCCATCGCCTCGCCGCGGGCCTGGACGCCCTCGAAGAACAGCTGGTGCGTGCGCATCTTCCTCCAGCCCTCGCCTTTTTCCCAGTGGGTGCAAAACGCCAGCGTCAGGGCGCGGTCCTTCCGGCGGCCGGCGCGCATCGTGGTCATCAGCGCGGCGACCATCGGGTTGGGCCGGTAGCCGAGCTTTTCCACCGCCGAGCGCACCTTCGCGGCGGTGGCGGAGGTGATGCGCGGGTCGTTGCGCAACGCGAGCGAGACGGTGGTGAAATGCACGCCCGCCGCCTTGGCCACGTCGCGGATCGTCACGGGAGTCTTCATGGGTTCAACGTGTAGAACGCCCGGGGCGTTGAGCGCAAGGGTCGAGTCGGGGAGCCTGCGGCGCGCGGACGACTTACCCGGCCGCCGATTTTATTTCATGTGCTCGCAACTTCATTCTCTTCGTGTTCCGGGTGACCGGGGTCCGATCAAGGTCTGCATCATCGGTGCAGGCGGCCACAGCCGGTCGTGTCATCTTCCGGCGCTCCAACTTTACCAGGCGAGGCATCCCGGGCGCGTCGAACTCGCGGGCATCGCCGATCGCGACCGTGCGCTGGCGGAGGTGGCGGCGGGGTCATTCGGAGCCGGCCGCGCCTACGTCGACCTTGAGGCCATGCTGCAGGCGGAGCAGCCGGACGCCTGCCTGGCGCTGGCCTCCGTCGAGCACAACGCCCGGGTCGCCATTCGACTCATGGAACGGGGCCTGCCCGCGTTGATCGAGAAGCCGCTCGGCGTGACGATGGCCGAGGCCCGCCGTGTCGTCTCGGTGGCGGAGCGCACCGGGGCCCGCGTGATGGTGAGCATGAACCGCCGTTTCGACCCGTTGTTGAACGCCGCGCTCACGTGGATAAACGGACGCTCGCCGAGCTATGTGCGGGCGAGCATGCTGCGCCACGATCGCCGCGAGGAACACTTTCTGGCACAGACGGGGGTCCATGTGGTGGATGCTCTGAGGAAGATCGCGGGCGACGTGTATTCATGGCGCGCGGAAAAGTCCACCGTCGATGGCACGCGCTGGACGCAGATCGGAGTTGTATTTGAAAACGGAATACGAGGACTGATCGACCTGATGCCGACGGCGGGCAGTTGCGCGGAGACCTACGAGATTTTTGGCGCCGACTACCGGGCCGAGATCCAGTGCTCAGAGACGGGTGCGTCCCGCTGGCGGGGATGGGAGTCGGGGCGTCTCGTTTGCGACGAGTCAACGGCGGCCGGCACCCCCGCGTATGTTTCCAACGGCACGGCGGCGGAGACGGAGGCGTTTTTCGGAAGTCTGCTGGAGGGGCGGTCATTTTATCCCTCTCCGGCGGATGTGTTGTCCTCGATGGAACTGTGTCACCTGGCCGGCCAGGACGACGAGACGTGTGGCTGGCAGCCGCATCCCCCGCTGGGAACGCCGCTGGCGGGGCGGTGAGTTTCGGGAGGTGGTCGGGTAAGCGGAGTGTGTAACCCCGGCCATGCCGGCCGCGTGGATTGGTCCCCGCCAGACGACTTACGGCACCGAGACGAGCGTCAGCGGGGTGCTGTCGGGAACCGCCGTCACATGGCCGTCGAAGAACAGGACATTGCGCGAGGAGCCGTGGATCGTCTTTTGGGGCAGGTCGCTGCTGGTGCCCCAGCCCAGTTGCGCCATCAGCGGATTATCCATGTCCACCAGCATCCAGGTGCGTGCGAGCGGATATTGGGAGATCATCGTCAGGGTCATCGCAGGCCGGGTGTCTTTTTTGTCGGGATTTCCGAAGGGATAGTGGCTCACGCCCTTGGAATCCCGCCAAGGAGTGATGTTCGAGAGGATCGACTGATAATGAGTCGCGTCCGTGGCGGCCCAAGCCGGGCACTTAAAGAGTTCGGTGACAAACAGGCCGCCTCCGGAGTCAACCGAGGGCAGGTAGGCGGGCGCCAGAAACTGGGCCAGATTGCCATCGGACGTGCTTCTATACCCGACTCCGTGCCGCGCCCACAAGGGGCCGGGCAGGGTGCCGCGATGATCGTTGGCGTAGAGGCGGATTGCCATGTCGATCTGCCGGAGATTGGACACACATCGGGACGATTGGGATGATTTGCGCGCCGCTCCGACAACGGGGATAAGAATGCCCGCAAGGACGCCTATGATGGCGATGACGGTCAGCAGCTCGACCAGGGTAAAGGCGCGAATGGAGGGGCGGAGGGGCATGGTGAATGACCGGGGGCAGAAGAGGGGAGGCAACGGTGCGATGGAAAGTCCGAATGCACCGGCCGGCAACGAGCCTGTCGTTCTACACGTTGAAAGGGGGAGCAAAAACGAGCGTGCTTCTTGCGCTCCGCCTTTCGATGTGGTGACGTTTTCTTTTGCCGTATCTTATCCACGATGTCTTTCACTTCCGAAGAACTCGCCCGTTATCAACGTCACCTGTCGCTGGCCGGCTTTGGGCCGGAGGCGCAGGAAAAGCTCAAAGCCGCGCGCGTGCTCGTGATCGGGGCGGGCGGTCTCGGCTGCCCGATCCTTCTCTATCTCGCCGCGGCCGGCGTCGGACACCTAACGATTATCGACGCCGACAAGGTCGACGTATCGAATCTTCAGCGACAGGTGCTCTTTACCACGGCGGATGCCGGTCATCCCAAGGTGCTCGCCGCCTCCCGGCAGTTGAGTGCACTTAATCCGTTTATCAGCATCGAGCCGCTGGATGCCCGTCTCACGCGTGCCAACGCCCTCGAGCTCATCCGCGCGCACGACGTCGTGGTGGATGGTTCCGACAACTTCGCCACCCGCTACCTCGTCAACGATGCCTGCGTGCTCGCCAATCGTCCGCTGATCTATGGTGCGATCCAGGGATTCGAAGGGCAGGCGAGTGTCTTCAATTATCAAAACGGCCCCACGTATCGTTGTTTGTTTCCCGAGCCTCCCGCGCCCGGGACCGTGCCGAATTGCTCCGAGGCCGGCGTGCTCGGCGTGCTGCCCGGCCTGATCGGGCTGGTGCAGGCGACCGAGACGATCAAGGTGCTCACCGGCATCGGCGAACCCCTCTCCGGCCGGCTGCTGCTATGGAATTCGCTCACGATGACTTCGCGCACCCTGCGCTTCGCCGCCGATCCGGCCAGCCGCGCGATCACCGCCCTGCCGGCCACGGGTTATGGCGAAACGTGTTTTGTTCCCGCCAGGGCGATGGGGGATGAAATCGCGGCGATGGACCTGCGGGCGATGGCGGGTTCGTTTCAACTCATCGATGTGCGTGAGGATTGGGAGCGTCAGATGGGTGCGATCCAACCCTCGGTGCACGTGCCGCTCGCCAAGCTCGGCACCGATGAAGCGGCCGAGGCCCTGACGGCGCTCGATCCCAATGCGGACACGGTGGTCTATTGCGCCGGCGGCGTGCGCAGCTTGAAGGCGCTGGTGCCGCTGCGCGAACGCCATGGATTTACCGCGGTGCGCAGCTTGCGCGGCGGGTTCACTGCGTGGTCGGGTTGACCTCGGGTCATCCGCCGCGCGGTCAGACGGCGCAAGGCACCTCGCCGTGAATGTAATGGCGAAGTTGCCGGGCTTCCTGAAGGTTTTCCTCAAGCATGTGGCGGTTGATATCGCCGATGGAAATAATGCCGTCGAAGGCTCCGTCGTTGAGGATGGGCAGATGCCGAATGCGACGCTCCATGAACAGGGTCATCGCCTCCTCGACCGTGGTGGAGGGGGTTGCAGTGATCAGGTTCGTCGTCATCACGGCCTGCACGGATGTCCGCTTGGCATCGGCGCCCGGACCGACGATGCGGCTGAGCACATCGCGCTCGGTGAAGATCCCGACCAGTTTGTCGTCACTCGTGACCAGCACGGAGCCGATGTGGAACTGATTCATGATGCACACGGCTTCATGGACGGTGGTAGAGGGGGTCACGGTGATCACCGCGGTGTCTTTCCGGGACAGGATGTGGGATAGCGGGGTATTCATAGGGTGGATATGGAGTGATGACGCACAAGCGGCGGGTCGCACCACCGGGGTTTTGGCGGGACTTCCGCTAGAACAGCGGGTGGGGTGTCATTGCCCCGATGATAAGCACAATCCGTCTGTGGAAAAGGCTCAAATGCCCGCAAGCGACACTAGATCCATGAGGGGAATTGGACGGTTGAAATAGTGGGGCAAATCCCGGGAGACATCCAAGCTGGCTGATCCCGGGGCGGATGAGACCATGCCTTGTGATCCAGCCATCGCGCCAGAATGATTGGACGCTTGGGACGGAGGTGCTTTTCTCGGCTGGATGCCCAACGAGACCCGTGAAGTTCGACCCTTTTCCAAGCCCCGGCACGTGTTGAGCGCCGACGCGCGGGTGCTGGCGGTGCCGGCGGATTGGGAGTTGCTGCCGCCTGGCGACGCCGCGCTCAGCCGTCGGATCAAACAGGACGGTCCCTCCTGGACGGTGATCGAATTAAAAGGGGGAAAACGTTTTTCGCGCGGCATCTGGGCTCCGGCCGCCCGGATCGCAGCGCTGCAACGGGAACGCGCCGGCGAATGTCAGGATCCTGCCTACCAACGTAAACTGGAAGCGGGGCGGCTCCGGCGTGCGACCGGGCAAATCGCCTATGCCGCGGAGTTCCGCGCAGCCGTGCTGGCTTTTCTCAATTTTCATCCCAGTCGGCGCGTTGACGCGGAGTTGATGGCGCGGCTGATCACGGACCACGCGGTGCCGGTTGGCAGTGGAACCGTGGCCCGCACGCAACGCATTCCCCTCGAGCAACGGGCCGAAGCGGCCACCATCGCGTGGATGCGGCATCAGACGACCGGCTATGACAACATGGTCATTCCTCTTGTGAAAGGCCGCCGGCGCGAGGTGCGACGGATGCTGGCCCAGCGATCCCTTCAACTGCTTGCCCACTATCGCCAGAACGATGTCATCAGGGTTGCAACCACGTGTCCGCTGGCCAGCGCCCTGGCTCCGCACCGTGAAAAGACCGTGGCTCCAGGCAACGTCCAGATGGGATTGGGATTCTAGCGACGCCGTGTCACATTTTCCTGTTTACCGAAGGACGGCAAAAATCCCCGGCCACCTGTCCGGATCGTGCGGGTCTGTTCGTTGAGGTTATAATCACCCGTTCCAAACATGAATACACCCGACACCCAGGCCCTGCCGCTCCTTCAATCCTATCTTTTCTTTGGCGGACGTTGTGAGGAGGCCCTTGAGTTCTACAAAATCGCCCTCGGCGCCGAGATCACGATGATGATGCGCTTCCGGGAAGCTCCGGATCCGTCCCCGCCCGGCATGATTCCCGAAGGCTGGGACAACAAAATCATGCATTCCGAGTTCCGCGTGGGCACCACGCTGGTGATGGCGTCCGATGGCTGCGGACCGGCGGCGGGTTTCGAAGGATTCTCCCTTTCGCTCAGCGTCGCCTCGGCAGCAGCGGCCGATCCGGCCTTCGCCGCGCTCGCGGACGGTGGCCAGATCACCATGCCGCTCGGGAAGACATTCTGGTCTCCACGCTTCGGGATGCTCACCGATCGCTTCGGAATCGGCTGGATGGTCAACGTAAAAGCCTGAGCACCTCTTGAGAAATCCCCTTTAACCCCGCACCGCGCTTTTCCTCCATGGCCACACCCATCGCCCGCCCGCCGATCGCCTCACGCACTGAATGGCTCAGCCAGCGCATCCGCCTGCTTGAGCGCGAAAAGGAAGTCACGCGTCAGTTTGACCGCCTGTCCGCCGAACGACGCCGGCTTCCGATGGTGCGTATCGACAAGGACTATGTCTTCGAAGGCCCGCAGGGGACGCGCCGCTTCGTCGATCTGTTTGAGGGCCGGCCCCAGCTCATTGTATATCACTTCATGTTCGATCCGGAGTGGGAGAAAGGCTGTCCGGGTTGCACCGGCTACGTCGATGCCTTGGGCGATTTGTCGATGCTGGCCGATCGCAACACCACCTTTGTCCTGATCTCCCGCGCGCCGTTCCCCAAGCTTGACGCCTACCGGGCCCAGCGCGGTTGGTCCCGGCCTTGGTTCTCCTCCTTCGGGAGTGATTTCAATTACGACTTCCATGTCACGCTCGACGCAAAGGTCCGGCCTGCGGAATACAACTATCGGATCGTGACCGACACCGGCGAGGCACACGGGCTCAGTGTTTTCTTTCGGGTGAACGACGAGATCTATCATACCTATTCAACCTACGCCCGTGGCGTGGAGGGATTGACCGATGCCTACAGCCTCCTCGATGTGACCCCTTATGGCCGGCAGGAAGACTGGGAAGATTCACCCGCCGGCTGGCCCCAGCGCCCGACATACGGCTGAGGCGGCACCTGATTCAATCAACGGTTTCACTAATGCGGGATTGGAGGCCCGCCGGGGGCTGCTGCACCGTGGTTCCATGACCCCATGCTTCATTCCCCCGAAACCGTTGCCGGCGTTGACGGAGGTCTCGCCGGTGTGATGACCGAGAACCCCTTGTGCCAGCGTATCCGGCTTTCTGTTACGTCCGCGGTTGAAAAGGACCAGCGGCCAGGAGGACTGTCGCGCCCCGAAAAATCATGAAAATTCCCCATTTGCGCTGGTGGATCGCCGGCCTGCTTTTTCTCGCCTCGATCCTCAACTACATCGACCGGCAGGCGCTCTCCATTCTGGCCCCGACCATCCAGGCTGATCTCAACCTGAGCGACCAGCAGTATGCCACGATCGTGAGTTTTTTTCTCGCGGCCTACACGGTGGCCTACCTGCTTTCGGGCCGGGTGGTGGACGTGCTCGGAGCCCGGCTGAGCCTGGCGTTATTCATCGGCTGGTGGTCGTTGGCGAATGCCTTGACCGGCCTGGCACGCGGCGCGATGTCGCTGGGGGCGTTTCGATTTCTCCTCGGGTTGGGGGAGGCGGGCGGCTACACCGCCTCGCCAAAGGTCGTGAGCGAATGGTTCCCGGCGAAAGACCGCGGCATCGCCGTGGGGCTTTATTCGATGGGGAGTGCGGTCGGGGCGACCGTCGCGCCGATTCTGGTTATCGCCATCGCCAGCCAGTATTCCTGGCGTGGCGCATTTGTGGTCACGGGCCTGCTTGGGTTGGTTTTCGTCGTCCTGTGGCTGACCTTGTATCGATCCCCTGAAAAGCATCCCTGGCTGACCGCTGGCGAACGCGAACTGATCCTCTCCGGGCGCGATGACGCCAAGAAGGATGATCTTCCGAAGCCGGGTGAGAAGGTGCTCTGGAAAATGATCCTCTCGAACCGTGCGGCCTGGGCGCTCATGGGGGCGCGCATGCTCACCGATCCCCTTTGGTATTTTTATTTGTTCTGGCTGCCGAAATATCTGCACACGGTCCGCGGGCTGGAGCAGCGGGAACTGGCGGGCATGTGGAAGATCTTCGTTGCGGCGGACGTGGGTTTCCTGCTCGCCGGGTTCGTGGCGGGCTGGCTGATCAAAAAGGGATCAGGTGCGCGCGTGGCGCGACGCCGTGTGATGCTGGCCTGCGCCTGTCTCACCCCGGTGTCCCTCCTGGTCCCGATGGTTTCCGCGACCGGAAGCGTGTTCGCGCTCGCGATGGTCGTGGCGCTGGCGCACACGGCCTGGCTGACGAGCATCACTTCCTATATCGTCGATCTCGTGCCGAAATCGATCCTTGGCACCGCCTTCGGTTTCATCGCCGCCGGCAGCGCCTTGGGCGGGATTTTCATGAACCAGGCAGTCGGCTGGGCGGTTGCCCATTTTTCCTACACCCCTTGTTTTTACGCCATGGCGGTTCTGCACCCGGTGGCCTTTTGGCTGGTCTGGCGGTTTGCCCGCCGCGCCTGGAATTCCGAATCCGATCCGGCCCTGACGACCGCCGGTTGAACAATCTGCTTATAATCCAATGAAAAGACTCCTCGTTTCCTCGTTAAAGCGCCTCTGCCTGCTCTTCTGCCTGGCGGGTGCACTTCACGCCCAATCGACTTCTGTTTCACTCAACGGAGAATGGCGCTTTGCCCTCGATCCTGTCGGTGCAGGGGTGCAGCAGGAGTGGTTCAAGCCCGGCCTTATCAATGAAAAATGGGACAAGGTGACCGTGCCCCACTGCTATTCCGTCGACCGGCGCTATCACTACTACACCGGCAGCGCATGGTATTTCAAAACCATCTCGGGCGCCTTGTTGCCCAAGGACGGCCGTGCCTTTATCCGCTTCGACGCGGCATTTTATCAGGCGACGGTGTGGTTGAACGGAAAGCTGCTCGGCGAGCATGAGGGCGGCTATACGCCATTCGAATTCGATGTCACCGGCCTGCTGGCGAATGAGAACTTTCTGGCGGTTCGGGTGAACAATGCCTGGAGCACCACCACCATCCCCGGTTCGAAAACCAAGGTGAGCTACCAAAGTCTGAACTATGGACAGCTGTTTCCATGGATGAATTACGGTGGAATCACCCGTCCGGTGACCCTGATCACCCGTCCGGATCTCTATGTCGACAAGCTGAAGATCGAGACCGCCCCGGACCTGGCTGCGAAGACTGCACGTCTCAATATCCAGGCGTTCGTGCGCAACCGGTCGTCGCAGCCTTGGAATGGAAACGACCTCGGGCTGGCGGTTTACCGGGAGGGCAAAAAGGTCCCTGTTGAATTCAAGGTCTCCGGCCGGGAGGTGGGACCGCAGGCCGATGCCGTGCTTCGGATCGAGGCGGAGCTCGCCAAGGAAGACGTGGCGCTTTGGAGCTTCGATGACCCGGTCCTCTATCAGGCCGAAGTCACCGCGGGGAAAGATGTCATCCGGGTTTCCTTCGGCATCCGCTCGGTCGAGGTGCGGGGGACAAAGCTGCTGCTGAACGGCGAAGTGCTCTCACTGGGCGGCTGCAATCGCCCCTTGGATTCCCCGGGCAACGGTTCAATCGATCCTCAGTCCATTCTGGAGAAGGATCTGCGACTGATCAAAAGCGGCGGCATGGAGTTGTCGCGCATCAGCCACTACCCGGTTTCGACGGAACTGCTGGACTGGGCCGACCGGCATGGCCTCTTGATCATCTCCGAGGCCGGCAACTGGCAGTTGACGCCTGCGCAGATGGCGGATCCGGCGATTCGTGAGAATTATCAGAGGCAGGCTCGTGAGATGATTGAGCGGGATTGGAACCATCCCTCGGTGATCGCCTACAGCCTGGGCAACGAATACCAATCCCAGACCGACGAAGGGAAGGCGTGGACCAAGGACATGTATGCCTTCACCAAATCGATCGACCCTTCCCGACTGGTGACCTTCGCCACCAACATCGTCATGCGCACCAGCATTAAAAAACCGGAGGACGAGGCTTCGCAGTATGTGGATTTTATCAGTGCGAACATCTACGGCGACCACCTCGCCAGCCTGCGGAGAATCCACGCCCTTTACCCGGACAAACCGATTTACATCAGTGAATTCGGCCAGCGGGCGGATCACGTAAAAAGCGAGGAGGAGCGCGTGGCCTATCTCCGGCGCGCGATGGCGGATTTCCGCCAGTGCGACTTTTTGGCCGGAGCCTCGGTTTGGACCTTCAACGATTACGAAAGCTCGTTTCCCGGCTCGAACGCCAATGGCTACCGTCCCTGGGGGCTGGTGGCGCCCGATCGGACGCCGAGGGCCATGTATCAGGCCTGGCAGGAGGAGTTTTCACCCGCGGTCGTCACCGTGCGGCCCGTCGGATCCGGTCAGTTTGAAGCGACGATCGTGGCTCGGAAGGATTTCCCAAGCTACGCCTTGCGCAATTACAAGCTCAGGACGGGTGGGCATGTATTCGATATTCCCTTACTGATGCCCGGCGAAAGCCGGACATTCGTGATCAAGTCCGGCGCGGCCGCGGTGGACCGAACGATCGCATTGGAGAAGCCGGGTGGTTTTGTGATTCTAAAATCGAGTTACTAAACCGTGTTCATGCACGAGGTGGAACGCGTTGACCCCAACGCGTTGCGGCGTAGCCGCTCCGAGCCAGCGCGTTGGGGTCAACGCGCGCCACCTGATCGCAGCTCATCTCCTAGGTGCTTCATTTCGATTGAATGGTTACGGCTAAGAGGTCTCGCCGGCCGATCGCACGGGCCGGCGTCCTGAACCCATCACTCACGACCCGGTCTCATCGGCCGGGTATTTTTGAGGCCGATTCGCAAAAACGAGAGGCTTGGTTCTGGTCTCCCGATGCGGATTTTTCGCCACGCCCTCACGTCATCGAGGCAGGGGTTCAACCCTGTGCGGATCTGGATGCTCGTGCTCGCCGGGATTCTGATGACGCTGGCCGCCCGGGCCGCCGGGCCCGTGGCGGAGGACCCGGTGGACCGCTGGGAGCTGGATTTCGAGACGGGCATTCTTTGGAAGGTCGGCGGCGGGGCGACGTCCCTGAACTACGTTGTGCTGCCACAATTCCTGACGCTAAAAACGCCGGCGGTGATGCAGCGCGCCTTTTTGGGAGGCGATCTGGTGATGCGGTCGCGTTTCAGTCTCCTGATCGAACCCATCATTGTGGGGCCGGAGAGCCACTACATCGGTGCCGCGGCGTCCGGGATTCTGGAGTGGTGGGACCCTGCGCGGACGCGTTCGTTGTTTTTCTCCAGTGGCGGCGGTCTCGGCGGCATGGATAGCAAGGGGCGTGAAATTGACGGAGCCCAGGGGCAGGATCTGAACTTCAACTGGTTTATCTATACAGGTGCGCGATTTCGCGGCGGTGAACGCTGGAGTGCATCGATTGGCGTCTATTTTCAGCACATCTCCAACACCGGCTTGGATGAAATCAACCCCGGCCTGAACTCACTTGGCCCGATGCTGAGCCTGAGCTGGCAATTTTGAGAATCAACGTTGACGTCAGGCTCGGTGATGTTTCGGCAGGAAGTGAGATTCTTGAGTTCAGCGACGGGCACGAGGCGTTTTTACTATACAGGCTACATGACCACGGTGCTCGTCATTTTCGCTACTGGTTTGAGTCCGATGTGAAGTTGCCGAAGGAGTATCTGCCAGGGTTCAGGCCGTCCCTACGAACGCTCCCAGAAAAATCAGGGGAGTGCATATAAACACCGAAATAAGGAACGGTTTTTTTGCGTCGCTCCAATACATGATCGTAAAAACGAGGCTGGCCAAAGGGATGAACAGGCAAGCCAGTCCCCAGAGAATCGATTCCTTAAAGGAGATAACTATAAACCATATGCTGGCGGCGAACCCAATGAGCAGTCCGAGACTCATGATGAGCATACCCAAGCCGTTGAGTTTCGGTTGCCCTCGCTTAGAGTCCCGCGATGTCCGCACTTCGGGCTTGGTCGGTGCGGGTTGGACTACCTTGGGTCTGGACTGTTCTTGCGGCCGGGGAGGCGGGCTTTTTTCCACCGTCCGTTGCGGCGCGGGTTGTGAGGCGGAAACATTTGATTCCACAACCAGACCGTTGGAAATGACGATCCGGGTCCCGTTCTGGTAGATCCATATTTTTTTGCTGCCTTGGTCCCGCTCAACTTGGGGTGCACCGTAGTGTTCAATGACGGATTTCTCCGTGGTGCCGACTGTCTGACCGAAAACGGGGAGAGCACCCATAAACAGAATCAGGACATGGATGATGTGGAGTCGCATTTGAAATTATTACCGGGATTTGATTGGCGTCTGACATGAGTGACTTGCCTGTGCGCTACGCCCAGCATGGCTTGGGCCTATGATGCCAAGGTATCAGACATTTTGAAGAAACTGAAAGACTACTCATCGATTCTCGGTTTCACTGGGATACTACCTGTCGGCGAAAACCTTAAATGGGTGTCCGCCCAAAGCGGGTTGGTTCGTTGAATCATTGGAACGGAAAAACTATCACCCTTCATAGGAGAATCATTATCATGCCCACCCACACCATTCGTCTGCACCGCGTCCTGCGTTCGTCTTCCGAAAAAGTTTATCGTGCGTTTCTTGATGCCGATGCCCTGGCCCGCTGGCTGCCCCCTTATGGTTTTACGGGAAAGGTTTATCACGTGGAGGCGAAGGTTGGCGGCACCTTCAGGATGTCGTTTACGAATTTCGGCACGGGTAAAAGCCATTCGTTCGGCGGTGAATACCTGGAGTTGGTGCCCCACGAGCGGATCCGCTACACGGATAAGTTTGATGATCCCAATCTGCCCGGGGTCATGCAGGTAACCGTCGTCTTAAAGAAGGTGATCTGTGGAACCGAGCTGGATATCGTGCAGGAAGGCGTGCCCGAAATCATCCCGGCGGAGATGTGTTATCTCGGCTGGCAGGAGTCGCTCATGCAGCTGGCGAACCTCGTCGAGCCCGAGATTCCGGAGTAATACGGCCTGTGAGTCGTTGCACTGATTTGATCAGCGCAACGGCGACCTTGTGATTTAAGCTTTCGGAGAAAATCAGATGCCCACAGCCGTGTCAGTCGATTCGACATTGAGGGATGTTTGACGCCTCCAGAAACCGACAACCAACGGCGGACTTCTTCTGCTTGGGGCTGACTGGGTCGTCATTGGGCCGTCCATTTTTGCTTTGCCCAATCGAGCCTTCCTTTGCGTCCAATAGACTCTAGCACATGAGTTCTTCGACCCTAGCGCCTCTCCATGAGAAAATATTAAAGGACTCCCTGGCAGTGTGGAGGAAGGCGATTGCCGCGAAGCCGTCCAAAGAGAAGGCCGCGCAGGCGCACTGGAACATTGGTTGTATTTGGATGGAGCTTAAAAGGCCCGCACGGGCAGTCGAAGCATTCAGTCATGCAGCCGCTCTCTTCCCAGAGCGGATGGATTATCGGTTTAGCTTGGGTGAAGCTCATTTTTCGAACCGCAACTATCGAAACGCATTTGAGTTTTGGCTACCGGCTCTGACTGAGACCAACGATGTCACGTGGCTCGAAAAAATCGGCCACTACGTGCTCACAGCGGGCACAAAGGACGTTCAAATCCGTGTGGGTTTGTTGCGGTTGCTCCCTCTTTTTTCCAAGATTAATGCGCCCAGCTATTCGTTGACGGTCGTCTGGGCCCGCATCGCTATTGCCGGTGGTTACCTCCACCAAGCACTGCCTCTGTTGCTTCCTTTGATTACGGCATCTTCGGATGATTCTGATTCCTTGAATGCCACGATAGAAGATGTGTTGGTGCAGCTTGAGGCAGGCGGCGATCACTCAGGCTTCAATGCTTTGAGAGAATGGTATTTCAGAGCTGATTTCGGAACTTCCAGTTCACACACCCTGATTCGTTGTGCGGATAGGTTGGGAATCATGGATGACGAAATCATTTCTTTGGCTGAAAAGGTCTCCAATACGCCCAACTCGCCATTCGAAGTTATAAAATGTGCATTAAACCTGATCTTTTATAAACAAGGCTCATCCCCGGCGTTGTTGAACAAGCTCCTCGGTCTATTTGCGGAGATTCAACCTCCGGACGGAACACTGGCAGGCGATATTGCAGATATGCTATGGAACCTCGGATACCATGATAGATTGCTGATTTTTTATAATGAAAACCGTGAGCTGCTTCTCCCAGTCAAAGAGCGGCTTTCGGTTGCATATGCCTGCATTAACTTCGATCCCGGACGGGAAAGATCGGAAGATGTAAACATGGCGGCCCGGCTGCTTGCGACCTCGGCACAGGTGAAAATTAGCAACGAGCAGATATGGGGAACGCTT
>JAQSWS010000139.1 GCA_029266495.1 Rariglobus sp.
CACAGAGGCACTCGGGAGACCATCACTTGCTCTCCGCCTCCCTTCCGGGGCCTGACCAAATAATCCATTTTTTTGAGAAACCTTTCCATGCTCCTCCTTCGAAGAATGTGTTATTCTCACTGGGTAAAACCTCCCGCTTTGTTACCATGAAAAAAATCCCCGTCTCGCTCCAACTCTGGTCCCTGCGCGATCTCTTCAAGACCGACTTCGCCGGCACCGTCGCCGAAGTCGCCAAAATCGGATACACCGGCGTGGAAACCGCCGGCTATGGCAATCTCGACGCCGCCGGCGCCGCCAAGGCGATCGCCGACGCCGGCCTCAAGGTCTCCGGCATGCACGTGAGCATCGATGCCCTGCGCAACACCCCCAACCAGGTCATCGGCGACGCCCTCCGTTTCGGCACGACGAACGTGATCTGCCCGTGGTTCCCCAAGGAACTGCTCACCACCGCCGCCGCCTGCCAGGCTTTCGGCGAAGAACTGAATCTCATCGGCGCCCGCCTCCGCGCGCACGGCATCCAGTTCCACTACCATAACCACGATTTCGAGCTCAAGGTGGTCGATGGCCGTCGCATCTTCGACTGGATCCTCGACGCCTCCGCCCCCCGGAATCTCCTCTGCCAGGCCGACGTTTATTGGGTCCACACCGGCGGCAAAAATCCCGGCGAATTCATCCGCGAACAAGGCCGCCGCATCACGCTGCTCCATCTTAAGGACGAGAAGGAAATCGGCGGCGGTCCCGTCAATTTCCCCGAAGTCTTCTCCGCCGTCGAAAGCATTGGCGCGGTCGAGTGGTATGTTGTCGAAGTCGAAAAGTATAACTTCGGCCCCTTGGAATCCGTCCGCCGCTCCCTCGAACAGCTCAAAGCCTGGGGCAAAGCCTGATGGGGAAGTAGCGAGTAGCGGGTAGTGAGTAGCGAGCATACCGAACCTCGCACCCTCATCGCCCTGCCGGCTCGCTATCTCCGCCCTACTCGCTACCCGCTACTCACTACCCGCTACTTTTCCTCCTCCCCATCCCCATGCCCAAGAAAAAAGACTCCTTTAACATCGCCGTGATCGGCGCCGGCGCGATCGGCTACGATCACATCGCCTCGTTCAAACAACACCCGGCCGCCAAGGTTGTCGCCCTCGCCGAGGTTTCCCCCGAGCGCGGTCGCGAAGCCGCCGATACGTTCGGCATCCCCGAACTCGTCACCGACTACAAAAAACTCCTGAAGCGCGCCGACATCGACGTCTTCTCGATCGCGCTACCCAACTACCTGCACGCCTCCGTCGCGCTCGCCGCCCTCAAGGCCGGCAAGCACGTCATGCTCGACAAGCCCATGGCGACCAACGCGACCGACGCCGCCAAACTCGTCGTCGAGGCAAAGAAGCAAAAGGTCCTCCTCATGGTCGGCCAGAACCAGCGCTTCATCCCCGAGGTGCAGACCGCAAAGCAACTCATCACCAAGGGCGTGCTCGGCGATGTCTATCACGCCAAGACCGCCTGGTGCCGCCGCGCGGGCATCCCCCGCATCGGCTCCTGGTTCACCCAGAAACAATTCGCCGGCGGCGGCGGCACCTACGACATCGGCGTGCACGCGCTCGACCGCTGCCTCTATCTCATGGGCGAGTTCGACGCCGCCTCCGTGAGCGGCCAGACCTACGCCCAGTTCGGCCCTCGCGGCCAGGGCTCGGGCACCTGGGGCAAAAGCGAGATCGATCCCAAGGCCAGGTTCGACGTCGATGACCTCTCCGTCGCCCTCATCAAACTCAAGAGCGGCCGCACCGTGCTCCTCGAAACCTCGTGGGCCGCTCACCAGCCCGACGGGGATAACAACGGCACCCAGCTCTTCGGCACCGAGGCCGGCATCAAGTTCCCGCCCCTGCAGCTCTTCCGCAACGGCGTGCACGGTTACAGCACCGAGCTGGTCAACCACCTGCCGGGCCTGGTCGACGGCAACCGCATGAAGCACTTCGTCGACGTGCTCCTCGGCAAGGCCGAGCCTCACGTGAAGCCCTCCGAGTCGCTCGCGATCCAGAAGATCCTCGACGCGATCTACACCTCCGCCCGGACCGGCCGGGAAGTGCGTATCAAGTAAACAACTACGCGGATCATTCTCCGCATCCCGAAGCCCCGGCTCCACCCGCCGGGGCTTTTTCCGTTCTGTTTTCCGCCCTCGACCACCGCCCGGCGGCGTTTCAACCTCCCCGGCCATGCCTCCCCTGCGCCTGCTTTGCGTGCTCATCGCCCTCGCCTCCGCCGCCCATGCCGCGGACGTGCCCCGGCTCCCCTCCGTCACCATCGACGGCTCCCTCGGCGATTGGAGCGACCGGGGCTTCGTCATCGAGAACCTCGCCTCGCTGGACGCCCAGCCGGTCCCCGCCGCCAACCTCTCCGCCCGCGCCCGGTTCGGTTGGGACGACCAGGGATTTCTTTTTGCGATCGAGATCGAGGACAACGTCATCACCGAGGCGGCGGCGGAACTCTATACGGCGGACTCGGTGGAGCTTTTTCTCGCGCGCTCCGTCGGCGCCGACGACCGGTTTCAAGTGCTCCTCGCCCCCGGGCTGAACCCGCTGCAAGCCGGACCGCGCATCGCTTATGAGGACAGGCGCAAAAACAAAACCTCCGCGGCGTCCATCGAAGCGGCCCGCACCGCCACCGCGACGGGATACATCCTCGAAGGCCGGGTCCCCTGGCGGATGCTCGGCTGGTCGCCGGAGGGCACCCTGGGCGTTCAGGTGATCGTCAACGACGCCGATCACGGACCCGGACGGCACAAGTGGGTGTGGCATCCCGGCGAGCAATCCTCCTCCGACTCCCGCCAGTTGAACGAAGTCCGCCTCGCCGGCATCGCCAGCCCGCCCGACCGCGTGGTCTGGCGCTGGCGGCCTCTTGAATCGGGCCGCCTCGCGGTGGTCGTGGCCTCCAACGACAAGGCCGCGACGACAACGCAGTGGATCACCGCCCGCGAAAACGACCGCCTCATCGCCCAGGTTGCCCTCGTGCCCAACCCCGCGGGAATGCGCAGCGAGTTTATCGTGCCGGCGCAGGGAGAAGACATCACCGTGGCCCTGGATGACCGGCCGCTCGGCGTTATCCCGCTCAAGTCGGCGGGCCGCCCCGATTCGACAAAAATCAACCGGGCCGACTATACGCTCACTCCCGCGGTTTTTTCAGGCAACATGTTCCCCGAGGCACGTCTGGCCAAGGCCGCCGAAATCGAAAAACTGCTCGGCCCGGTCACGATCCACCCGCGCTACTTCGATGCCGGCCAGCAGGAGGTGACCACGCCCGTCGCCCCCGGGCGCTACGGGGTGGTGTATGAAATCAAACCTCTGGCCGGCCCCGCCGTCCTCCGCTACCAGACCCTGTTCAAGCTGCCGCAGGAGATCAACTGGCGCACCGCGCGGATGGAGTTCCCCGCCATCGAGCTGCCGCGTGAAATGGGCCTCGATCCGGCGAACGTCCGGAGGCATGTGAAGGACTTCGAATGGTTGTTCAACGACACCTGGCGGACTCAACTCGCCGAGACGGCGGAGAGCGCGATCGTGCTGGCGGCCATCGCCGATGCCACCCCCGGCTCCAGCCCCGCCACCGCCCGCGACCATGCCTGGCGGCGCAACCAGGACTGGTGGCATCAGCTCCGCAAAAAACTCGGCCAGTGGGAACAGTATGACCACGTCGTGCACACGCCCGAAGGCTATGGCGAGGATCGGGAAAAACGCTGGCCGCTGGTGTTGTTTCTTCATGGCAGCGGCGACGGCGAAAACCGCCAGATCCTGCAAAAATGGGGACCGCCCCGGCAGCAGGCGCTGGGACGCAAGTTCCCGTTCATCCTGGTCGCCCCGCGTTCGCCCGCCGGCCAGTGGCAGGGCTGGTATGCCCCGCAACTCGGCGCGTTGCTCGATGACATCGAGGCGAACTATCGCGTGGATAAAAACCGCATCTACGTCACCGGTCTCAGCATGGGCGGCAGCGGCACCTGGCGCCTCGCGTCGGAGTTCCCCGACCGGTTTGCCGCGATCGCCCCGTTTTGCGGCGGCGGAAACGAAAGCGAGGCGCCCCGGATCGCTCATATTCCCACGTGGGCGTTCCACGGCGACCAGGACAAGGCGGTTCCCGTGGAATATACTCTGCGCATGATTGAGGCCGTTAAAAAGGCCGGCGGCCAGCCCCGCATGACCATTTACCCCGGAGTCGGCCACGTCTGCTGGGAGGAGGCCTATGGCGGCCAGGAATTCTACGACTGGCTCCTCGCCCAACGCCGGCCCTGATGCCCGCCACCAAAACACCTCCAGCGCATTTCAAGTAAGGCTCTGACCGCCTGCCATATTGGAATAAACCTGGGCCGCGTTTTCGAAACAGACCGGCACAGCGGAAGAAAACCCGGCCTCACTCCTCGCCCGCGTTTTCGAGCACCGAGCGGATCGCCTTGGCCAGATCGGTCAGCCGGTAGGGTTTCGCCACCATTCCCCTGAAGCCGTAGGACCGGTAGTTGGCCATCACGGGATCGCTGGAGTAGCCGCTCGACACGATGCCTTTCACCGAGGGATCGATCTTGTGCAACTCCGCCATCGCCTCCTTGCCCCCCATGCCGCCCGGCACCGTGAGGTCCATGATCACCAGGTCAAAACGCGAGCCGTTGTGCATCGCCTCGCCGTAAACGCGCATCACCTCGTGGCCGTCACTCACGCAGGTCACCTCAAAACCGAGACGCTTGAGCAACGCCTCCGCCATTTCCCGGATCGGCTCCTCGTCATCCATGAACAACACCCGCCCCGTGAGGTTGTCGGGCGCATGCGCCACCTCGGCCGCCACCGGCCGCGCCTCGGGCACCGCCGGCAGCCAGAAGCGGAATCGCGTGCCGCGACCCAGCTCCGACTCCACCTCGATGTGCCCCTGATGCTTGCGGATGATCGAGTAAACGGTCGCCAGCCCAAGGCCGCTGCCCGAGTGCTTGGTCGTGAAATACGGATCGAAAATGCGCGCCAGGTGCTCCGGCCGGATGCCCGTCCCTGTATCACTGATTACAATACACAGGTAATCACCCTCCTCCAGGTGCCGGACCGCCTGGTTGGCGAGGTGCTGGTTGCGCATCGAGATGTGCATGACCCCGCCGTCGGGCATGGCCTGCATGGCGTTGATCACCAGGTTCTGAACCACCTGCCCGATCTGGCCCTTGTCCACCTCGGCCGTCCAAAGGCCTTCCTCGATGGCAAATTCGCAACGCACCTTCGAACCATGCAGGGCGAAATGGGCCGCCTCCGTGACCACCTCGGGCAGGCGCACCGCCGAGCGCACCGGCTCCCCGCCGCGCGCAAACGTGAGCAGCTGCTGCGTAAGATCCCGCGCGCGCATCACGCCGCGCTCCGCGTCCTGCAACCAGCGGCCCGCCGAGGCCATCGCCTGTGAATCGAGCGTGGCCAGCGTGATGTTGCCCATCACCACCGTGAGCAGGTTGTTGAAGTCATGCGCGATGCCGCCGGCCAGGATGCCCACCGACTCCAGCTTCGACGCACGCAGGATCTCGCCCTCAAGACGGGACCGCTCCGTCACGTCGCGCAACACCAGGACCGCGCCGATCGCCTGGCTGTGCATGTCATGGATCGGCGCGCAACGCCCCTCGATCACCCGCGGCGAACCCTGCCGGTCGAGGAGCACGGTGTTGGCGGGCAGGTCGATCACGCTGTGCGTGGCGACCGCCGACTTCGCCGGCACGGGCACCGGCGTGCGGTTTTTTTCGTGACGCAGCACACACACGTCCTCCAGCAACCGGCCGATCGCGGCGTTCTCCGTCCAGCCCGTCAGGTCGCCGGCGGCTTCGTTGAGGAAAAGCACCCGGCCCTCCGTGTCGGTCGTGATGACGCCCTCGGCCATCGCGCGCAGCGTCACCGCGAGGCGCTCGCGCTCGGCCGCCAGGGCCTCCTCCGTCCGCTTGATGCCCGTCAAATCGACCAGCACGACCTGCGTCCACGCAAAGCTCATCTCCCCGCCGAGCACCGGCACCCACCAGCGGTAAAAGACCCGCCTCGGCGTGCCATCAAGTGCGTTGAGCCGCATCTCCCCCTCGATCGCGTTGCGCCCGTCCCACAGCGCACGACACAGCGCGCGACGGACTTTCTCCATGTCCTCCGTGAGAATGCGCGGCAGGTTTTCAACCGCCTCCGCCTTGCTGCCCGCACCGACCAGATGAAGCGTCTCGCGATTGACGCCCACCAGCACCGCGCCGGCGAGCATTTCGCTGAACAAGCTGGCATGTTGCTCGGCATAGGCGTCGAAATCGACCACCCCGTCCGCCCGCAGGCAGTCGAGCCAGGCGCGCAGCCCGCGCAGGTCGTATTCGATGATCGCCACCGGCGAGTTTTCAAAAAGGACGCGATAACGCTCCTCGGAGGCGCGCAACGACTGCTCCGCCCGCTTGCGCTCGTCGATGTCGGAATGCGATCCCACCAGGCGCTGCGGTTTGCCCGCCTGGTCAAAGAGCGCCATGCCGCGCGAGAGGATCCACTTGTAGTTGCCGTCCTTGCAACGCATGCGGAACTCCACCCGGTAACTGGACCGGTGGCCCTCAAGGTAATCACGCATCGCCTGCCGCACCGTCTCCACGTCATCCGGATGGATGCGCGGCCAGAACTCGTCCCGCGCGTTGGGCAGGTCGGAGGCGGGATAACCGATGATTTCCCGCCAGCGGTCGGAGATGAACGTCTCCCCGGTGACAAAATTATACTCCCAGATGCCCGCGTTGATTCCGATGACCGCCAGGCGCCAGCGGTCCTCGACGTCGCGCAGTTTTTCCTCGGTCGCGCGCAACACGCTGAGATC
>JAQSWS010000140.1 GCA_029266495.1 Rariglobus sp.
TCGTTGCAGAAAAACTCATCGTTGAATTGAAAGCAGCCAAAACCGTGGTGGATGAACATGTCGCTCAACTTCTTGGCTACTTAAAATCCAGCCGCATCGAAACCGGCCTGCTCATAAATTTCGGCGCTCCCGTTCTCTACGTCAAAAAATATCTCATGACCGATACGCACGCCTGACCTTTTTGTGTCTTTTCGTGTTTTTCGTGGCCATTCCTCCCATGCCTTCCCTCCACATTCAAAACGCCCGCGTCATTGATCCCGCCTCCAGGCGCGACGCCGTCGGCGACCTCTTCATCTCCGACGGAAAAATCGTCGCCTCGCTCTCCGCCGCCGAAAAGAAAAAGGCGAAGAAGATCGACGGCGGCGGTCTCGTCGCCTGCCCGGGCCTCGTCGACATCCACGTCCACTTTCGCGAGCCGGGCCAGGGTCACAAGGAGACCATCGAGACCGGCTCCCGCGCCGCCGCCGCCGGGGGATTCACCTCCGTCGTCTGCATGCCCAACACCGCCCCGGTCGCCGACACCGCCGGCACCATCCAGCAGATCAAAGACTCCATTGCCCGCACCGCCTGCATCAAGGTCTACCCCACCGGCTGCATCACCGTCGGCATGAAAGGCCAGGCCCTCGCCCCCATCGGCTCGCTCAAACGCGCCGGTGTCATCGCCATCACCGACGACGGCGATTGCGTCCAATCCAACGAACTCATGCGCCGCGCCTGCGAATACGCCAAGATGTTCGATCTCCCGATCATGGATCACTGCCAGGATCATTCCATGACCGTCGGTGCCGTGATGAACGAGGGCATCGTCTCCACCCGCCTCGGACTCAAGGGCTGGCCCAACGCCGCCGAGGACATCATCGTCTCGCGCAACGTCATTCTCGCCACCTACACCGGCGCGCACATCCACATGCAGCACATCTCGTCGAAGGCCTCCGTCGAGATCCTCCGCCGCGCCAAGGCGCGTGGCGTCCCCGTCACCGCCGAGGCCACTCCCCACCACATCGCCCTCACCGACGAGGCATGCGGCACCTACGACACCCATTTCAAGATGAACCCGCCCCTCCGCACCGAGGAGGACCGGCTCGCCATCATCGAGGGCCTGCGCGACGGCACGCTCGACATCCTCGCCACCGATCACGCCCCGCACACCGATTACGAAAAGGACAAGGAGTTCGATTATGCTCCCAATGGCATTCTCGGCCTCGAAACCGCCCTCGCCATCTCGCTCGGGATCCTTGTCCGCAAAAACAAGTTCAAGCTCGCCACCGTCGTCGACCTGCTCACCCGCAAACCCGCGCAACTCCTCAAGCTCGAGGCCGGCACCCTGGCCGACGGCGCCCCTGCCGACATCTGCCTCTTCGATCCCGACGAAAAATGGGCCTACGATGCCAAGGCCGGCTTCAGCAAATCCAGCAACAGTCCCTGGCACGGCCAGACGCTCCAGGGCCGCGTGAAAACCACCCTCGTCAACGGCAAGATCGTCTTTAATCAGGGCAAGATCGTCGCCTGACACCCACCTTTTCCTCCCGCACCTGCCAACGTCCGTTCGTCCCATATCCACATGCTCGCACGACTCCTCGGCCGCACCGGCCTCCTGCTCGCCCTCGCCTGCACCGCCACCGGCCTCTTTGCGCAAGAAGCCCCGGCCCAGCAAGCGAAGCCCGAAAGCTTCATCGAGGCCCTCCAGGCCAAAGGCATTAAGCTCATCGCCAGTCCCGCCACCGTGAAACTCGGTGACGTCGCTGAAATGAAGCTCCCCGACGGCTTCCACGCCATCGATCCCGGTTCGCTCAAGAAATTCTATGAGTTTACCCAAAACTCCATGAGCGGACAGGCCGTCGGGGTGGTCATCGCTCCCTCCGAGTGGATGCTCTTCTTCGATTATGACGATTCGGGCTACGTCAAGGATGACGAGAAAAACTCCCTCGACGCCGGCAAGCTCATGAAGTCGATGTCCGAAAACCAGGAGGCCTCCAACAAGGAGCGCGCCAAACGCGGTTGGGACGAAATGAAACTCGCCGGCTGGGCCGCCGAGCCGCACTACGACACCAAGACCAACAACCTCAAGTGGGCCATCAAGCTGACGTCCTCTTCCGACAATCACCAAAGCCAGTGGATCAACGAGAGCATCCGCCTGCTCGGTCGCGGCGGCGTGATGGAAGTCACCCTCGTCACCGGCAACGACACCTTCATCGCCGATTCGGCCGCCGCTGATAACCTCCTCTCCCAGCGCTTCGGCTACGTGGCCGGCCACCGCTACGCCGAATACAAGGAGGGCGACAAAGTCGCCCAATACGGACTCGCCGCGCTCGTTCTTGGCGGGGCCGGCGCCGCCGCGCTTAAATTCGGCTTCTTCCAAAAATTCTGGAAAGCCCTCGTCTTCGGCGGCGCCGCCCTCATCGCCGGCATCGGCAAGCTCTGGAACAAGATCACCGGCCGGAATCCCACTTCCTGATTTTCGCGACTGCATCCATGTCATCTGAATGGTGGTCGATCCTTGCGGTCTTTTGGGGTCTCTACCTTGCGGATGGCCTCCGGGGCGGCCGGCGTGACCGCCTGTTTTTCCACGACTGGCGGGGTGGACGACGGCGCCGAGGCGCCGTCGTCCAAACCTCCTGGTTTTTTACTCCGCCCGCGCCCGCAGCCTGGATGCTGGCTGCCGGGGATCTGCCCGCCTCGCTCGCACCGGAGGGACTCACCAACTGGCCTTCCGTTTCCGCCGCCCGTCCGCCACCCCTGCCCGAACACATCGAGGTGTTTCGTTGGGAGGACATCCGGCGGGTCGAAGACCGGATGGGCCGGATTTATATCAATGATCGCCGCTTTGCCCCCTCCACTCCCGGGCTGACCGCCGCCTCGCTCGGCGCACTCGCCCGCGACCTCGCCCCGCTCTCATCGGCCGCACGCGCCGCCCGGTTGGGCACCTGGCACTCGACCCGGTTTGCCTCCGCCCGCTTTGGCCGCCGCCTGCAGTCGGCGCTTTTGCGCAGCCGTGGTCTCGCTTTTTTGAATACAACGCAGGCCGTGCTCCTTGCCGCCGCCACCGCCTATCTTCTCCTCGACGGTCCGGCCCGCGTATCCCCCGAATTGCGTGACGCGCTTGCCGGTGCCTCGCCGGCATTTCTCGGCGTCTGCGCCGGACTTCACTTCATCGCGCTCGCCTGGTTTTATCGCCTGCATCGCCGCATCTACCCGTGCGCCGGCCAGGAGCGCGCGAGCCTCCTCTTCACCGCTTTTTTTGTCCCCCCTCAGGCGTTGCGCCTGCGCCTGCACCTGACCGCCGGACTGGCCGCCGGCCTTCATCCCATGGCAGTCGCATCGGCCTGTGCTCATCCGGCGGTGGCGCGCGATCTTGCCACCGCCACGTTGCGTGACCTGCGCTGGCCGCTCCGTCCCGTCGATCTACCCTCGACGGTCGTGACGATCGTGCGCTCTGCGTCCACTCTGCTCGAACCGATCATGCTCGCCGCATTGGAACGGCAGACCCCGCCGCTTTCCCCGAACTCCTTGCTCGCTTCGCCACCCCGCCAGTCCGCTGAAGCGTGTGCGTATTGTCCACGTTGCGGAGATGAGTTTACCCAGCCCGGCGCCCGCTGCCCGCACGGAGTCCCCCTTGCCCGGCTTTAACCTTTTCGCTTCCGAAGACCTGATCCATGCCCGCTCCCGTTTCCCTCCCGCTTGTTTTTTTTATCTTTGAAGTCGGCTGCTGGCTGGCCGGGATCGTCCTGCTTTGGCGGTTGCTTTCCGGGCGGATGGGATCGCGTTTGCCCGCGCTCGCACCCTGGCCGGTGTCACTCGAGGGTTTTGTCACCGGCGCGTTGCTGGTCGTCGCAGGTGGATACCTGCTTCCCCTCATTCCCGCACACCTCAGCAACGATCTTCTCGGACCCGCCGCCCAGGACGGCGATTGGTGGACTCTCGTATTGGGCTCGTCCTTTCAACTCGGCTTGCTCGGTGGCGCGCTTCTCGCAGGCCTTTATCTTCGTTTTCAACTCCGCCGTGAGCCCACCTTCGTGGACGTGCCGTCTGCGGCCCCGCCCTCCGCCCCACCGGCGCCCCGTCCTCTTCTCGCCGGCCTGGTGACCTTCCTGATCTCCATTCCCTTGATCACCGCCTTGGGCTTTGGATGGAAAATGCTGCTGGATACGTTTGGTTTTCCGACGGGCGAACAAGAAATGGTCGACATGTTCCGCAATGCCGACGATCCCGCCCTGCTCCTGTTTATGATCATTCTCGCAGCCGTGATTGCCCCCGTGACCGAGGAACTGATCTTTCGCGCCGGACTTTTTCGTTATCTCCGCACGCGGGTTTCGCATGGATTTGCCCTGGTGATTCCGGCCCTGATCTTCGCGTTCCTGCACGGCAACCTCGTGGCGGTTGTTCCGCTCTTTGTGCTCGGCGTGTTTTTTGCCGTCGCCTACGAACGCACCGGCCGCATTGCGGTGCCGATGATCGCCCACTCCCTTTTCAACCTGCACACCATCGTGCTCGCGATGGCCGGCGTCTCGGCGTGAGATTCAATCCACACGCATTATTGCCACAAAAAACACAAAGGGCCGTCCTGTATTCGTAGCCTTGCGTAGCGCCTATATGTAAAGGGACGCCCATAATGGGAACACTCCGCCAAACATTTGGTAACTCTTGTAATTTCCGAGCCTAAAAGCGGGCGATTTCAAAGAGCACGGGCGGGCGGTTAAACCGCCCTTAAGGCAGGTTTAACCGGCTCTCCAGGGGGCCAGCGATCGCAGGTCGTTGCCGGCATGAGCATGCGGATGTCGTCTCCTCCCCCACAGACCCGGCACCGGTTAGCGCAGCCATAAAGACCCGTGTGGCTGGTTGGGATGGCGTGCGGGCAGACTGCGCACGTGGCGCTCCTGGGGTGGCGGTCCCGGCCGCTCAGTAACCGCAAGCCTGCCCGTTTATAGGCCACCAGGCGGCGCTTGAGTGATGGTCCGGCCGGCTGGATCTGGACGGCCGGCGCCGGCGCGGATGGCACGATGTCCACCGGCCGGGCCACGGTTCCGCACCGACCCCATGCGTGCCAGATGCCACGCGGGCAGCGGGCGCAGGGGTCAGCGTGATCGATCAGACCGGCTTTCTGCTCCTCGCAGGGGTCTTTACAGTCGCCGCAGTTATCCACCCGGATCTGGCGGTCGTGGATGGTGAAACTCATGGGGCGAAGGGGGCGCAGAGCCAGCCGAGGGTGATTGGCATGTTTGTGCCGTTCTCAGTCGGCACCGGGATATCGACGGGCGGGGTGTGCGTCATGCCCGTGGCAAAGGTGATCTCCACGTAGGTTTCCTCCCCGTCGACCGAGGGACCGGCGAGAGGGATAAACCGGATCAGGTAGCGGATACGGTAGGTGATGCCGTCGACCAGGGTGAACCCGGTCAGCCGCAGACGAGCCCTGTCCGGCCGCTCGGTGTAGCTGAGCTGGTCGGCCGGCAGGTGCCGGAAGCTGCCAGGCGTGTCGTCATAGTCTCCGTCGAACCCCTCGGCCGCGATTGCGGCCCGCACCTTGGTGACAAGAGCGTCCGTGGTGAACGGGATCGAGAGCGTGCGCGTCTGCTTTATGACGAGATAAACGTATTTCTCGATGTTGCCCAAACCATCACACCCGCGATCGGTGCCTTGATTGAGGACATGCGGGGAGGTCCATTCCTGCACGGTCGGCGAAACATTAACCCCGAAATTATTGGCGCTCGTGAGATAGGGGAACGTGTCCGTTTGCTCAGTAGTCGGACAGGGTCCGGTATACGCCTGAATCTGGGTTGTCGTTAGGCTTAAATAGAAAGTATTAAAGAATCCTTCGCCTTCATTGGTTCTGGTGCAGTCGGAAGGATCCCACTCGATCCACCTCGGGGCGTAGTCCTCGGTGAATACGGCTGATGCGGTGTAAGTATACGACGTGCACACGCAGAAGTTATTCGAGATGTTTAACAACGTGAACGTCCCGCCGTTGGTGGTGATCTCGAGCACGCTATCGAGTCGCAGGTAAATCTCGGGAGGATTGCTCGGAGTCCCGAACTCCGGCTCGCCGCATTTCGTGAAGGTCCGCCCCACGCTGTCGTGTTCCCATTCGGGGAGGCCGGTCGGGCAGCATTGCAGGTAATCCAGCACCCTCTTGTAGAGGTTCCAGAGCTTGTAGTCGTCGGGGCCGCCGATCACGCGGCCGCCGGCGGTGATCATCTCGGCGAGCTTCGCATCATCGAGCCCCTCGTCCGGCGCCACGGCTTTAAAAGCGTCGTAGCCGGTGGTCCCGGTAAACGTGTCCTGGATGTCGATCAGCACCTTCGCCAGGTCGCCCTTCACCGTGCTGCCGGCGTCCTCGACGTGGGTGAGATCGGTGATGAACTGGCTGGCCTTGATTTCGTCCATGTCGGCCGAGATCAGGCTCCAGCGGCCGCCGCAGCGCGTGAGCAGATCCTCCAGGGCCGTCCACAGTTCGTCGCGCTCCTCTTTCCGGAGGACACGCGTGCCATCGAGGTAAGCAGTGAACTCAGTCCACGTGTAAGGCATCGCTGAGACCTCAATACATGCCGAGCTGCTGCAGCGTGACCCAGAAGGTTTGCGGCGGCGCGCCCATCTCAAACGACTTGTTCCACTGGCCGCCCAGGTTGGAATTGGCCGTGTGGATGTAGGCGCGGAAGGTCCCGCGACCCGTCACCGGGATATTCATCCACTGACCGCCCAGCGGCGTGATGCCGAGCGCCTCGTATTTCGCCTTTACGGCCGCGACCAGCTCTTCAGGGGT
>JAQSWS010000052.1 GCA_029266495.1 Rariglobus sp.
GATCGACGCATACAGCCCCCCGGACCGGCATCATTCGATCACCACGATCACCGGCCGGTGATCGCTCGCCAGCCCGACTTCCGGTGAATCATGGATTTGCCCTGCCGCGTCTTTTATGCGCGGCCACAGTCCGGGTGACACCAGCATGTGGTCCACCCGTGAATACGAATCTTCCTTTTGGAAAAAATGCGACCACACGTGCCCGCGTGCATCCGCCGCCGGCAGCCAGTCGGCGATTTTGGTTTTCCCGCGCTCCAGCATCGCCCGCACCGGCCGGCCCGTGCGTCCGTCGTTAAAATCCCCCATGATCAAAAACCTCGCCGTCTCCGGATCCGGAAACACCGTCAACACCCGGTCACGCACCGCCACCGCCTCGCCCGCCCGTTGCAACGCCGCATTCGGATCATCCGGCCTCTCGGTATAACGGCTCTTCAAATGCACCACGAAAAGCGCGATCTCGCCGGCATCGCCCGCCACCCGCACTTCCAATAATCCACGTCTTACCGTCTCGATTCCGTCAAAATACTTGAACCGCAGGTCCGTGTGCCGCGTCACCCCCGCAAACGGCCGCTTCGACAACACCGCCACCCTGCGATTCGTGTCCGCCGCCATCAGCACGACCGCATGCGGATAGTCCGCGCCTTCGCTCTTCAGGTCGCGCTGCAACTCCCTCACGTAGTCCTCTCCGCCGACTTCCTGCAACGCCAGCACATCGGCGTCGATCTGCCTGATCACCGCGCGCAACGCCGCCTTCTCGTCCTCGGGCTTCGGATAGTCCTTCCGATACACACCGTCCGCAGTGGTGCGATCTGCCAGCGTATAATTCTCGATGTTGTAGGTCGCCACGATCAGCGGCTCCGCCTGCAGGATCGCTCCCGCGACCAGCAGCGCCGCCAGCAATATCGCGCGTCCCGTCTTCATCACGCCGTCTTCGCCAGCGCCGCCTCACGTTCCACCAGCGTCGGATGCGAGTAGTAAAACCCGCTGAACCACCGGTGCGGCGTCAGGTTGGTCAGATTCTTCTGCGCCAGCTTGCGCAGCGCGTCGACCAGCGGGGCCGCCCCGCCCACCGCGTCGCGGGCAAAGGCGTCCGCCTCGTATTCGTGTTTTCGCGACAACAGATTTCCCAATGGCGAAAACCAGAACATCACCGCCCCGCTCAGCAGCCCGAACAGCAAAAAGCTCGGAGCCAGCTCATGCGCGGGAAATCCGAACGCCGGGTTGAACCAGTCGCTGCGCGCCAGCCACGCGATGGCCGCGAACGCCCCCAGCATGATCGCCGCCGAAAGCGCGATCGTCTTCGGAATGTGTCCGCGCCGGTAATGCCCCACCTCATGCGCCAGCACCGCCTCCAGCTCCTCCGGCGTAAGTTGCGCGATCAGCGTGTCGAACAAGACGATGCGCCGAAACCGCCCGAAGCCCGTGAAAAACGCGTTGGAGTGCCCCGAGCGCTTGCTCCCGTCCATGACCTCGATCGTCGCCGCCTTGAAGCCGGTCCGCTGCGCCAGTGCCAGCAACCGCGTGCGCAGTTCGCCCTCCGGCAGCGGCGTCAGTTTATTGAACAACGGCATGATCAGTTTCGGATACAGCACCATCATGAGGAGCTGAAACGTGAACATCAGTCCGAAGCCCCACAGCCACCAGGTGTCGCCCACCCAGCCGACCAGCGACAGCAACGCCCACAACAACGGAAACCCGATCACGAACATCAAGGCCAGCCCCTTGAACTTGTCGGACACCCACAGCCCCGGCGTCGATTTGTTGAAGCCAAAACGCTGCTCCAGATGAAACTGCCCCCACCACTCGAAGGGCAGACCCGGGATGCTCAGCAGCACACCCGCCAACAGAATAAACAACGCATCATCCCATGTCCCCATCGGCGACCATGCCCCCACATCGCCAAACATCATGGGCAACACGCCGCTTGCCAGCACCAGCAGCAACACCCCCGTGTCAAAGATCATCGACCACACGCCAAACCGGTTCTTCGCCAGGGTGTAATCAACCGCCTTACGGTAGGTGTCCGCATCCATGATCGCCGCGACCGCCGCCGGCGCCTGCATCGCGTGACGACGCACCTCCGCGCGATTCAACGCGGCCAAGCCCAATTCAGCCAGCAACTTGGCGACCACCAAACCCACAACAACAGGGAAAACCATCCGCCGACTCCATCGGATTCCTTTCGCAGGCCAACATCAATTTACACCCGGCCGGACAACGCCCAAAGTTTGATTGAAAAGCCGTCCTCCCCCCGCATGGTTTGGCGGCTGTGGAAGCCAAAACCCAACAACCGCCTTCGTTCGAGCATGCCCTCGAACGCCTTGAAGCCATCGTCGAATCGATGGAATCCGGCGAGGTCCCCCTGGCCGAATTGCTGGCTAAGTTTGAAGAAGGCAATTTGTTGCTTAAGATCTGCGAGTCCCGCCTCAAGGAGGCCGAACTCAAGATCGAGCAGCTCAAAAAACAAAAAGACGGCTCCCCCGCCTTTGCACCCTTTGAAACCGAACGCGGCGCCTGAACCCGGCCACCCGGTTTAACTTTTTTCGTTTGATGAATACGTCCGCCGCCTCATCGGCCCCCTTCTCCGGCCGCCCCCGCCTCCTTCCCTCGATTCACGGTCCGGCCGATGTCAAAGCCCTCCCGCCCGAAAAGCTGACGCAACTCGCCCAGGAAATCCGCGAGGAAATCATTGCCGTCACCTCCCGCAACGGCGGCCATGTCGGCCCCAATCTCGGCGTCGTCGAGCTCACCCTCGCCCTCCACCGCGTCTTCACGACCCCCGACGACCAGTTCGTCTTCGATGTCGCCCACCAGGGCTACGTCCACAAGCTCCTCACCGGCCGCGGCGGCGATTTTTTCCGCAAGCTCCGCCAGACCGATGGCGCCAGCGGCTTCCTTTACCGCGCCGAGAGCAAACACGACTCCTTTGGCGCCGGGCACGCCGGCACCGCCCTCTCCGCCGCCCTCGGCATGGCCACCGCCCGCGACCTGCGCGGCACCCATGAACACGTCGTCGCCCTCTGCGGTGACGCCGCCTTCACCTGCGGCATCACCCTCGAAGCGCTCAACAACGTCGTCAGCTCCACCAAGCGCCTCATCGTCATCCTCAACGACAACGAGTGGTCCATCGCCAAAAACGTCGGCGCCATCTCCAAATATCTCAACCGGCTCTCCACCAATCCGACTTACAACAAGGTCCACCACGACCTGGAGAAATTCTTCACGGGCCTCCCCGGTGGCCAGGACATGCACCGCCTGTGGGTGAAATGGAAACGCGAGACCAAGGACTTCTTCGTCGAGTCCTCCCTCTTCGAAAAATTCGGCCTCCGCTACCTCGGCCCCATCGACGGCCACAACCTCGACGAACTCGTCAAAAACCTGGAGTTCGCCAGCCACTGCGACACGCCCGTCATCCTCCACGTTCTCACCAAGAAGGGCAAAGGCCTCGACGCCGCCCTCGCCCACCCCGAGAAATTTCACGGCGCCAGCCCCTACGACCCGCTCACCGGCGAAAGCATCAAACCCGCCGTCGCCCCCGCCTCCCCGCCCGCGCCCAATTACCAGGACGTCATGGGCAAGGCCCTCGTGCGCTTCGCCAAGGCCGACCCCGCGATCGTCGGCATCACCGGCGCCATGCCGAGCGGCACCGGCCTCTCGCACCTCGCCACCGAATGCCCGAAACAATTCTTCGACGTCGGCATCGCCGAGGAACACGCCGTTCTCTTTGCCGCCGGCCTTGCCACCAAGGGCATCAAGCCCGTCGTCGCAATCTACTCGACGTTCCTTCAACGCGGCTACGATCCCATCATCCATGACGTCGCGCTGCAAAACCTCCCCGTGACGTTCTGCATGGACCGCGCCGGTCTCTCGCCCAACGACGGACCCACCCACCACGGCCTCTTCGACCTCGCCTACCTGCGCCCGGTCCCCAACGCCACCATCATGCAGCCCAAGGACGAGGACGAACTCGTCGACATGATGCACACCAGTCTCCAGCTCCCCGGGCCCGGCTTCATCCGCTACCCGCGCGGCGCCGGCGTCGGTGTCAAAATCAAGACCCAGCCCGCCACGCTCCCCCTCGGCCAGGCCGAGGTCCTTCGCCAAGGCTCCAACATCATGATCTGGGCCCTCGGCAGCATGGTGCAGGACGCGCTCGCCCTCGCCGCCCGCCTTGAAACGGAGGACAACCTCTCCGTCGGCGTCGTCAATGCCCGCTTCGTCAAGCCACTCGACCGCACCCTCCTGCTCAGCCACGCGGCCTGCATTCCCCTCCTCGTCACCATGGAGGACCACGTCCTCTCCGGTGGCTTCGGCTCGGCCGTGCTTGAAGCCTTGCAGGACTCCGACTGCCCCGCCTCGGTGGAGCGTATCGGCTGGCCCGATACGTTCGTCGAACACGGCACCAGCCAGGAGGTCCTCCGCGCCGCCCATGGACTCTCGCCCGACGCGATTCACCGCCGGGTTGTCGACCGCTGGCGCAACCTCCACGCCGCCCACGTCGAAGCCGACGTCTGACTCCGGCACAGGAACGCGCCTCGCGTGCTTCCGGTCCGGTGACCGTCCCCTGACCGTCCTCCCCTTTCCCTGACCATGCCTTCCATCAAATCCAAACCGCTCAGCTTTCCCAAAAACTTTGTTTGGGGCGTCGCCACCGCCGCCCCCCAAATCGAAGGCGCCGCCTTTGAGGACGGCAAAGGCGAGTCCATCTGGGACCGCTTCTCCCGCATCCCGGGCAAGGTCCTCAATGGCGACACACTCGACGTCGCCAACGACCACTACCACCGTTACCCGCAGGACTTCGCGCTCATGCGCAAGCTCGGCATCAAGAACTACCGCCTCTCCATCGCCTGGCCCCGCATCTTCCCCAACGGCGATGGCGAGGTGAACCCCGCCGGCCTCGCGTTCTACAACAAGCTCATCGATTCCTGCCTCAAGCACGGCATCACCCCGTGGGTCACCCTCTTCCACTGGGACCTCCCCCAGGCGCTCGAAGACCGCGGTGGCTGGACCTCCCGCGTGACCGCCGATGCCTTCGCCCCTTATGCCGAGACCGTTGTCAAAGCCCTCGGCGATCGCGTCAAAAACTGGATCACCCTCAACGAAATCGTCTGCTTCACCCTCCTCGGCTACTCCAAGGTCGGCGACAAGGCCCCCGGTCGCAACGAGAGCGCGCAGGTCGTCAACCAGACCTACCACCACGCCCTCCTCTGCCACGGCCACGCGGTGAAAGCCGTGCGCAAATTCGGCGGCAAGGGCGCCCGCGTCGGCATCACCGACAACTCCGCCATCCCCGTTCCCGTCACCGAAACGCCCGCCGATATCGCCGCCGCCCGCGCCTGGTTCATCGAAAAGAACTCCCGCATCCTCGAGCCCATCTATACCGGCCGCTACTCCGCCGATCACAAAAAACGCATGGGCGCCGACATGCCCGTCGTCGAAAAAGGCGACCTTGCCCTCATCAGCCAGCCCACCGATTTCCTCGGCCTCAACATCTACACCGGCGCCTTCGTCCGCGCCGCCAAGGGCAAACGCTACGAGGAACTCCCCCTCCCGGCCGACTTCCCGCGCTCGAGCTGCCCGTGGCTGAACATCATGCCGCAGGTCCTCTATTGGGGCACCCGCCTCCCCGCCGAGGTCTACGGCGTCAAAGCCATCTACATCACCGAAAACGGCTGCGGCTACGACGTCGAAACCGTCACCGAAAGCGGCGAGGTCCACGACCTCCACCGCCGTGACCTGGTGCGCAATTACCTGCGCGAACTCCACCGCGCCATCGTCGACGGCGTGCCCGTGAAAGGCTACTTCCTGTGGTCGTTCATGGATAACTACGAGTGGCAGGACGGCTACACCCGTCGCTTCGGCATCGTTCACTGCGACTTCAAGACGCAGAAGCGCACGCCCAAGACCTCCGCCAAGTGGTATGCGAAGGTCATCGCCGAAAACCGCATCGTGTAAGGCCCGTTCTGCGTGGCCCCGGGCGTAAGCCCGGGGATTCCGCCGCACGTCCCCTGCCCCGCCTCCGCCGCCCATGCCCCGCCCCTACCTCCGCGCCTTTTCCACCCTCGGCTGCGTCGAACTCACCCTCGACGAATCCTTCGCCCTCGCCTCACGCCACGGTCTTGACGCCGTCGAACTCCGCGGCGTCGGCGGTTCCCTCGACGTGCCGGCCTGGCTCGCGCACACCTACGGCTCGCCCGAGGATTTCGCCGCTCACGCCCGCCGTTCGCCTGTTCGTATTGCCGCGCTCGATACCTCGCTGCGCCTCATCGGCAACAGCGCGGCCGATCGCGAGGCATTCCTCCATTTTATCCCGTGGGCCGAGGCGCTGGGCATCCCCCGCCTGCGCGTCTTCGATGGCGGCGGCAAAGCCCTGACGGAGGCCGAACTCGCCCAGGCCCTCGACACGCTCGCGTGGTGGAATGCCCACCGTCGGACGCAAGGCTGGCACACCGATCTGATGATCGAGACGCACGATGCGCTCGTCACCACGCCGGCGATCCGGCGCTTCCTCGCCGCCGCCCCCGCCGGCACCTCGCTCCTCTGGGACGCCCACCACACCTGGCGTCAGGGAGGTGAAAAGCCCGCCGATACCTGGAACGCCATCCGCTCCGCCGTCGTTCATATTCACGTGAAGGACAGCACCGCGGTCCCTTCCGGCCGCCATCCCTACACTTATGTGCCCCCCGGAGGCGGCGAGTTCCCGATGACCGCCCTCCGCGACGTCCTGCAACGCGACGCTTACGCAGGTCCGGTAAGCCTCGAATGGGAACGCCACTGGCATCCGGCCCTCGCCACGCTGGAAACCGCGCTTACCGCGGCCCACGAAACCGCCTGGTGGTAAGCCGGCGGGCGAACGTCCGCTCCAAAGCGCCTCTTTCAAAATTGGTGCGGACGGAAAGCCCAAGCCAGTTTGCATTCAATACAGGCGAGTGAATAAGTGTTAATAAACCCGAATAATATAGCCGCCTCACAGGAGCTATATGGCAAATCCAACGCCTCAATTCCCCTGAATTCCGGCAATTGACCCCGCAGGGGAAAAGAATCCATAAGGATGCCAAACATATGACTTAGCCAAATATGGTTAATTTCTAAGTGTAAACTTGATCTGATTATGGACGGGACCCCAAAAGAGCTTTTCGTCGACTCACCCATTGATTGACAGTCACGGATAATGGCCGACACTAATCTGACTTATTCAGATATGCTCGCCAACAAAGTAACCGATGTTCGCCATTACATCCTCTCCTTGCTGGAAGAGGGAGCATTATGCGCAGGACACCAGTTGCCCGGCGCGCGCGAGATCGCCCTCACACTGAGTATTTCCTTCGTCAAAGTTCAGCAGGCAATTGAGACCCTCTGCCAGGATGGCGTGCTGGAAACGGTATCCCGCAAGGGTACCTTTGTGCAAAAGGACTGGCACAAACGAGCGCTTCGGGAAAACGTGGCGGTCTACAATCAGCTGCATCGCATGACGTGGGCGACCGGTCTGCTGAAAGAGCTAAACCGTGAGATTGGCGGACTCCGGATGACTTATGCCTTTGAGCAAGGAATGCTCGAAATACGCACCACCCGCCATGTGCTCGTCAACCATGCGGAATACATGGATATCGGTGATATTTTCCGGGAGTGCTACCCCGATCAGTCGGTCTTTTTCGAACGCCCCATGGAGCCCTTCCGGGTCGGCGGGCGGACGGTCGGCATTCCGTTCTCTTTTTCACCTCGTGTGATCTTTTATAATCCCACCGCCTTCGAGCAGGCGGGCTGCCCCTTGCCACGACCCGGGTGGAGTTGGGATGAATTTATCCAAACGGTGAGGCGCCTGAAAAGATCGGTGCCGCCGAATCGAGTCATCAATTGGCATCCTCAGTTTTTCCTTTGGATGAATTTCGTTGTGCGCTCAGGCGGTTGTTTATTCCGACCAAATGAAGACGACCCGGTGGCCGTGGACAGCCTGCAGACCTTGGCCGGCCTTAAGCGGTTTGCAGACTTGGGCGCCGAGTTAGGTTCGACAGACCCGGACGGGGACGCGTTTAGCGCGGCATTCCTGGACGGCGATGCCGCAATGCAGATAGCCGGGCGCGAACAGATGCATGCCTTGGCGAGCTCGAATAACCGCAATTGGGGAGCGGTGCCGCTGCCTCTGATGCCGGATGGACTCGATGTGACCGCCCAGGCAACGGATTTAATCTGCGTGAGAGCATCCTGCGCGACATCTGCACTGGCCAGAAAGTATGTTCGGACGATGCTCTCCGAGCGCGTCCAAGACTACCTTGCCAAGGTCAAACAGAACATCCCGATCCGCAAAAGTTCGGCATTCCTAAGTCTTGATCTAGGCGACCCCCGTGACGCGCTTTTCGCGATGGAGCTGGGAAAGGTTTCCACGGCGTTTCATCTGGCACCACCGTATCCAGGCGCACTGGTCACGGATGGAATCAACCAATTGCTCGCGGGTAAGGGCGATCTGGAAGAAGGACTCGCGGAACTGGCTCAAATGGCGCGAACCTGGCTGGCGATCCATGGGCGGATGGCAAAGGGCTCCATCGATCGATCGCCAGCACGGACCGGCAGATCCGATCTCCAGGCGGTCGTGCCGCAGCTGTAGTTTTCATCATACGGCTCACAGCTCCCGCCATGATTGCAGCTCACCCCTTCGCCACGCCGGGCAACAATCTATCCGCGAATCTTCAACCAAATCCTCGCAAACCGGGCCAGCTCCGAGAGTCCCTCCTCCAAATTCGCATTCTGGTCCAACAATTGACAGATTCCGTCTGAAATTAATGCACCAGGATACGGTTCGCCCAGGTTAAAGGCCGTGGAAATCTTGCCCATTTCCACCGCAAACAGCGCATCCCGGGGATCCCCCAGGTCGATGCTTTTGAACGCCGAACTCTTACGGATCGGAATATTCTGTTTTGCCTGCGCCAAGTAATCCTGCACCCGCTCCGACAGCATCGTCTGGACGTATTTTCGCGCCAGCGTGGGCGAGGTGCACGACGTCCGCACACAAATCAAATCCGTTGCCTGGGCGGTCACATCAAGTCCGCCGGGCATCAACGGCATGGAGGCCACCGACCACGTCTTGTTATCGGAACCGGCGAGAGCGTGCAGCTGCTGACGACCGTCGATATGCATTGCCGCCTCGCCCCTCAGGAAAGCCGCTTGAAAATCATCCCCATTGAAATCGAGGTGTCCCAATTCCGCGCCTAATTCCGCGAACCGGCGGAGCCCGCTTAACGTATTCGGATGATCAACCATCACCGGATCGGAGGCGTTCGGCGAAAACAACCCGCCGCCGGAACGCACGACAAAATTCACCCAGAGGAAAAACTGCGTATGCCAGTTGATGATGCGATCACGGGGAATCGAGCGCTTCAGGATACGCACCGTTTCCATAAATTCATCCCACGTCCATCCGGCGCGCGGCAGCGGACAGTTGGCGCGTTCGAATACACCTGGATTGAAAAAAATCACGCGCGGCGAAAATGCCAGGGGTATCCCGACCATCCGCCCGTTCACCGTGAAAGGCTTCATGGGCCCTTCGAAAAACACCGACTTGTCCGGATAACATTCCGCAAAGATCCCGCCGATGTCCATGTATTCGCCCTGGTTCACCAGCACATGCCGCGTCGTGCGAATCTCCAGCATGCCCTGCTCGAACGCAAAGGTCGTTCGCAGCCCTCCGATCTCCTGGTTTAACTCCGATAACAAACCACCGATCCAAGGCATCCGGAACAGCTTGTTATAGACGGCGAGATTCTCCCGCAATATCCGCTTCTCCCAGCCGGCTTGAACGAAGGTCCCCTTCCGCGACACCGTCTCCAGCACTCCATCCTGGCACAACGTTTCGACCGCCTGCTGCACCTTCAAAAATGAAATCCCCAAGGTCAGCGCCAGCTCTCGCGCTCCGGGCAACCGCTGCCCCGCTTTGAGTTTCCCCTCTTCAAGGAGATTAAGAACGTAGTGCCGGACGTCGGTGACCTTGTTGAGCATTGAGCGAAAGCAGAACCACCCAGTGATAACCGCTTTCGTTCTCTCAGTGTCAAATCATGTTTGGCCCCTCCCTCGGGGCCGGGTTTACGGAGACACCCAATAACCATTTCCCCACGCCATTTCTGATGTCAGGTAACGCGTGGAATCCTCCGGCTTCACATGTTTGACGTGCCCGTCGGCAAACGCCGCGTTGAAGCCGCCCGAGTGGCGCCGCCAGATCAGCGAACTGTCCTCGCCGAAAACGGACTTCTGATGCTCCAGTTTATTAACGTTGTCCCACACCCATTTGTCGAACGAGTCGGCCAGCAGCACAAACCTGCCCGGGTTGGGAATCTCGCTCATCACCAGACTGTCGATGCGATGGGTGGCGGTCCCATGGGGATCGTAAAACATCTCGGATACTTTCGTCGTGGACGGAAGGTTGCCCTCCGCCGTCCACATGTAGCAATTGATGCCATAGGCCTGGCTGTCTTTTAAATACAAGACACGGGAATCGTAACTCAACGGACAACTGGTGATGCGTTCGCCCAGCCGGCTCTCCAGCCCCGGTGCGTTCGTGAACTCCACGTAGCCTTTTTCCAACAGCAGCTGATCCCATCCCCACCACGTCGTGGATCCCGCCCTTTGCCAATAGATGGGGAGGCGCTGCCGATGCTCCGCAGCATAACCCAGCAGCACTACACTCGACGCCCGCAGGTTGCTTGTGCAAAGCGCGGACTTTGCCCGGTCCCTCACTCGTCCGATGCCCGCGAAGACCAGCGCCAACAAGAGCGCGACGATCGCGATCACGGCCAGCAACTCGACGAGCGTAAACGCCCGGAGGGCCTGGCCCCGCTTCGAAAAGCAAGCCGTCATGGAATAAGCCTTGATGGTGGTCATGTCGATTTTGCGATGTGAGGTTCGATTAGCGGGCTGCGACGAGGGGGAGCTCGTCGCCCGCGAACAAGGGCCGGGTGCCAATCAGCACCGCATCCAGCTCGATTTCTTCGCGTGGAATCAAACGGAATTGGTTCTCCCCGGCATTCAGTTCCAAATGAGCCGTGGCCGCGACGAGCCGGCACCATTGCCATTGATCGCCGGCAACGACCGCCATGCGCAACGGAACGCTGCCGTTGAGTGAAGTGAACATCGAATCATGCAGCCCATAGGGCTTCTGGCAGCGGACCCGGAAGGCCACGTAATAAGCGCCGGCCGTGGGCGCGTTCACCGTGATCGTCAGCGCCTTGGCGCCTTCACCGGAAACCCCGGCTTCCTTGTCCACGAGGCGCACCGCCCCTCCACCCAGCGCCTTCGAATCGGCGATGAGTTCGAAACCGTCATGTCCCGGCAACGCTTCCGCCTCGATAAACGTGTGCATCCGCTCCGCCGTCGCCAACCCGTAAACCGAGACCGGCAATGACTCGCCATTCGCCAGCTTGAGAATCAGCGCGCCGGGCAACAGTCCGCGTCCCACCACATCCTTCGGATCGAGACTCACGCGAATCCGCGTTTCTTTGCCGGGTTGCAGCACACCTTGAGAGGGCTCCGCATTCAACCAGTCGGTCCCGCCGTTCTTCAAGACCGTGAACCGTGTCGGTGCCTTCAACCCATTCGTGTTGATCACCCACTCCTCGGCTTCGGAGGTTTTGCCTTCATCGCTCGTAAGAAAAATCTGTCCGTGGCTGCTGGTCACCGAGGTCCGCCGCAACGGCAAAGGAGCCGCGACAAAAACGCCCGCGTCGATTTTCCCTTGCTTGGGCTGCCACGTCTCAAACCCGGGGATACGAATCCCCAAACCTGATCCTTCGCCGCCCGGCACCAGATGCAGCAGGCCTTTCTTCGCATCGACAAAAGTCACCGGGACCTTGACGCCCGATTGCTCGACCACGCCCGACACATCATAGGTGCCGGGGCCGCCGTTCGCGCCGGCGAACACATCGTGATCGTAGCGATTTTCATCCGCACGCTCGCCGTCGTTGATGCCCATGCCACTCGTCGCATACAGATTGTTAAAAGAGTCGCCGCGAAACAGTCCGCGATTTTTATCCCCGCCGTAACCGATCGCCGCCACGCCGTGGCCGAGGGTGAAAAACGTATTGTGATAAAAATACTGCTTCCCGTGCGAATTCGTCGGGCCGCCGCCATTTTTGACACCGGCACTGGCGGCGCCGCGTTCGTCGCCCAGGTTCACCACCAGGTTATTAAAGACATACGAGGGTCCGCGGAAATTCGGCGCCGTGCTGATACCGCACAACACACCTTCGATTTTGTTGCCGTAGAGACGCACGTTGGCCTGGCCGCCATCGAGTTCGATTCCGTCATCGTTCCCGTAAGCCAGGTAGTTCCCGTAGATGTCGGCATCCTGATTAAATCCGCCGTCCTGCTTTTCATTGCCATAGCCTTCGATCACGTCGTTCCAGCGGTGCCGGTCGCCGCCCACAAAATCATTATAGCGAATCACCAGGTTTCCCTTGCTGCGCACCAAGACCGCGGTGGGTCCGGCCGGATGCCCGTAAAACCACGAGTTCGCATGATTGCGCGGAGCGTGGATAAAATTATTTTCAATCGTCACGTTGCTCGACAGATCCAGATACACGCCCGCATCCCAATTGATCGGCTTGTCCTCACCGGGAAGAAAATATTGTCCCTCACGTTTCGGATCCGCCACGCCGATCCGACCAAAGCCGGAGATATCACAATTACGAATCCGCACGTGATCCGAATCCTTGAGCTGAATGCCGTGCCGCCAGCCACCCTTGATCGTAACGCCCTCGATGATCACATAGCTGACTCCATTCACGAGCAGCGCCTCATTGGCCGTCTCACCGCCGTTAATCACGAAATCCGGCGAGCCCACGTAACGAATCCAGCCATCGGCCGTTCCACTTTGGTCGATTTTCATCGGACCGCCGCCCTTCGCCAGTTCGCTCAACAAAATCGTGCGTGCGACCGGCACTTCATCGGCCCAGGTCTTGAATTCCCCGGCTGCCAGCAGCGAACCGTCGGCGCGCTCACAGCGCACGTCATAGCTGGTATTTTGCCGCAGCCCTAACAAAGACCCCCTCGGAGCGGGGTCCCTGGCCGAGGTCGAAAATGGATGCGCCTCGATCCACTTCGCCGCGCCTTTTTCGCGATATTTGATTTTGGGCAACGGCAATCCCGGCGCGGTCGGCTGGACATAGATGCTGGCATTTTCATAGGTCGGCACGATTCGCAGCGTCGCCGTGATCGAGGCAGCCGCCGCAGCCTCCCTGGCCTCGTCCTCCGCGGTCCATTCACGCAATGCCAGTCCAGCAAACCAAACGGTGCCGCCCACATGCCGCTCCTCCTGATACCAGCGGCACAACACCTCCATCCGGTCCGCCGACGCAACCACACCCGCTTTGTCGGTCACACGGGTATCAATCTTCATCTCCACTTTCCGCCACGCGCCATCGCTCAAGCCTCCGTTCATTCTCACCAGTTCCGTTCGGCCATCATAAAGCTTCACCTCGATGTAGGCCGCGCGCTCCAGGTCGCTCTTCATATAACCCGTCAAAACCCATTTTCCACCGTCTGCAGGAATCGAGATTCGCTGAGTCAACTGCCCGCTCCCAGCGGCCTTTGAACCCACCACCAACCGCACCGCCGTCTGAATTCCCTTTGGCAAATCCGCGGTCTCGGCCGTCAAAACCGTCCCCGCAGGATGTAATTGCCACCCTTCCGGAACGCTTAGCCCTTCCGCAATCGTGAGCGAAGGATTCGTCAAAACCGAATCGGCTCCCAACAAAGCCTGCCCGCAGAACACAGCCGCAAGCGACAACATGATCGCCGTATATGAGCCGAAGGCACGTGCGGAGTAAGGAACCCATGAAAGCATCATGAATCGGACGATGCCCGACATAGTGACATAGTCAATTAAATTTCGGGCGATAAATGCGACCACCGCCTAAAACCCGAGAAGCGAACCAACGAAGCCAGCACACCCGTCTCTTCACCAATAACCGGCTTGACGCGATCTGGCTTAGTCAGTAGGCGATTCATTGCTTCTTATCGACCCCATAATCCCCATGAACATCCGTTCTTATCTTTTCACCCCGCTCGTAGCACTCGTGCTACCGTTCACCGCCTCGGCCGCGACCATCAATATCGGGTTTTTGCCAAGTGCGATTAATCCACCCGCCACATCGAACCTCGATGGCGTGACGTGGAATCGCCTGACCCAGAATGCCGTGGTGAGCCCCCGCAGCCTGGTGGATTCCACCGGTGCGACCACTGGAGTTTCGGTCACGTCGAATACAACCCTGCAGTATACTTATGTCGCCCAGTCGGGCTTTCCCGGCCTGCCCGAATCGATCTCCAGTGATTTCGTCTTCGGTTACGATGGCCCCTCCGCGGCCCCCTCCTTCACGTTTTCAGGTCTTGATAATAACTACACCTATACCTTCCGCGTGTATGCGATGAGGTATAATCAGACCGACATTCGTTCCGGCCTCTACACCGCCACCGGAGGCAACACCAAATCGGGAGTGCTCAACGCCAGCAATAACACCAGCACGGTTTTAGTGCTGAGCAATGTCACCCCGAATGCAAACGGCTCCATCACGTTCAGCATGATCAAGGATGCGAGCAACACGAGCGCCGGTGCCCAGCCCGGTTATTTCCAGCTCAACGGTCTTCAGATCGAAGCCGTCCCGATCGCCGTCTCAGCCACGACCATCAACATCGGGTTTTTGCCGAGCGCAATTAATCCACCCGCTACATCGAACTTCGATGGCGTGGTCTGGAATCGCCTGACCCAGAATGCCGTAACCACTCCCCGCAGTCTGGTTAACTCCGCCGGAGCGGCGACTGGAGTCTCCCTAACGTCCAATACGACGCTGCAGTATTCTTATGTCGCCCAGAACTTCCCCGGTCTCCCCGAGTCGATTTCCAGCGATTTTGTCTTTGGCCAGGATGGAGCCTCCGCGAATCCCTCCTTCACGTTTTCGGGTCTCGATAGCAATCAATCCTACACCTTCAGCGTGTATGCGATGAGGTATAATCAAACTGACATCCGCTCCGGTCTTTACACCGCCACGGGAGCCAACACCAAGACGGGCGTGCTCAACGCCAGCAACAACACGAGCACCGTCCTGGTGCTGAGCAATGTCACTCCGGCTGCGAACGGTTCCATCACCTTCAGCATGATGAAGGACGCGACCAACACTGCCACCGGCATCAACGCCGGTTATTTTCAGCTCAACGGTCTTCGCATCGAAGCCACCTCGGGCGGCGGCGGTGGCGGCGGCGTCCAACCCTCCTCCACGTTCATCGATCAAAATCTCACCGAATTGATCACCACCAATCCCGGCTTCGAAAACGGCACGACCGGCTGGTCCAGCCAATACACGACGGTCCAATCCACCTACACCGCCAGTGGTGTGAATGCCGCATATCAGGATAGCGCCAACTTCTACCGCATCTACCCCATCCGGACGTTCACGGCAGTGCCGGGAGCCTACTACCGCCTCAAGGCCAAGATCGCCACGGCCAACATGGCCATTGGACCGACCTTGGATGTGCGCTTTTTCGACGCGAGCGGCACCCAGCTCACCTCTGCGAACGTCACCAATCCGACCGTGGCAGGCACGCGCCCGTTCCACGAGTATGCCACGGACTACATCATCGCTCCCCCCACCGCCGCGACCGCCAAAATTCACATCGCCACCAGCGCCAATGCAGGCGGCACCGTTTACTACGACGACGTTTCGTTCGTGAAGGTGAACAATCTGCCCGTGCGTGTCGTCCCCACCTACAACTCCCTCAGCGTTCACGTAGCCAAGGCCGGTGCCGGCTCCGGCATGCAGGCCCACGTCTTCTATCGCCCCCAAGGCACCTCCACGTGGCACGAAAGTTTCCTGCCCATCTACGACGCTGTCGCCGGCGAATACCGGGTCAGCATCGTCGATCTTCAACCCGACACCACTTACGAGGTCCAGGCACTCCTCGAAACCGGCGGCGTGGTTTCATCCGAGGCCGGCGCAAGGGCCACCACCTGGCCTGCGTCTCCGCCGATCGCCTCGACCGTCTCGATCGCCAGCCTCTACAGCGGTTCCGGCGAACTTAAGATCACGAATATGCACGGCTCTCCCACCGGCTGGATCAAGATCACCGGCACGGGCACCAACGACGTCGCCGGCGGCTATAACACCACCACAGGCGCCGACAATGGCAGCGCCCTTCTCATCAAAAACTGCTCCTACCTGATCTTCGAAAACGTCCACGTGACCGGTGGTCGCTACAACGGCATCGAAATCCGCCACTCCGACTCAATCCGCCTTCTCCGTTGCGAGATCAGCGGCTGGGCACGCACAGCCAATGTCGTCAGCGCGGGCCACTCCTACGAATCCCAAGCCGACGTGACCGCCATTCCCAAACGCCCGATCGACCTTGATGCCGCCATCAAGCTCAACCACACGACCCGCGTTACGGTCGAACGCTGCTACGCGCATGATCCGCGTTCGGGCTCGAACACCTGGACCTACGGCCATCCAAATGGCCCGACCGCCCTCTACGTGATGAACAATCTCGAAACCGGCAACTCCGTCATTCGCTACAATGACTTTATCGGGAACGACACGGTGCGCTGGAATGATTCGATCGAAGGTTATGACAACTCCGCCGACTCCGGCTCCTTCCACCGCGACAGCGATATTCACGGCAACATGCTTTGCTTCGGCAACGACGACGGCATTGAACTCGAGGGCGGTCAGAAAAACGTCCGCTTCTGGGGTAACCGCATCGAGAGCTTCTATCAGGGCATCAGCCTGGCCCCCAACAAACTCGGACCATCCTACCTCTATCGAAACGTCCTCTTTAACATGGGAGACCAAGAGGACGGCGCGTGGGCCGCAGTGAAAGCCGGCGGCGGAACCACCTTCTCCAAGGGCAAATCGTTCCTCTTCCACAATACGTTCCACCTAAATGGCAATGGCCTGTATGGCGTCGGCTACGGCGAGGACTCCAACCGAGCCATGTTCATGGCCCTCACTCGAAACAACATCTTCTACTCGACCAACAGCCACGTGAACTACCGGAACGCCATCAGCGACACCTCGCCCAACGCATGGAACAGCTTCGATTATGACAACCTCGCCTCCGCCACGTTGTCGTCCGCCCAAGTGACTTACGCCGCCGGTCAGGAATCCCACGGAATCCTCAACAACTACCCCACCTTCGTGGACCTCGCCGGCGGCGACTTCCGCCTGGCAACCGGATCCTCCGCACTGAACGCGGGCCAGCCCTTGGCCAACTTCGCCGAAAACTGGCTCGGCGCCAATCCCGACCAGGGCGCGTTCGAGTCCGGGGATAGTTCACTGATTCCGAAGCGCCCCATCGCCATCAGCGCCAACAAATACCTGGTCAGCCTCACCGCGACTGCCAACGGCGGCTCGACCTCCTCCGCGGTCGTCACGCTCACCACCGGCAACCTCGGCGGCGCGACAGCCTACACCATCCGCAAAAACACCACCGGCACCGCCTGGCTGGCGGTCACGCCCACCGCCGGAACGCTCAACAATAACTCCACCCAGTCGTTTACCTTCTCCGTAAACACCGCCGGCCTCGCCGCCGGGCAACGCGAAGCCACCGTGCTCGTGCGTCTGGCCAACGGCTACTCCGTGCCGATCACCATCGTCGCCGCCGTCAACTAATCGTCTGCCCGTGCTCCCTGCAAATTGGGACGCGGGCATAACCAGACGAGCCGGCCGGCTTAAATCCGGCCGGCTTTTTTAGTCGAGAGCACCTTACCCTCGTCGACGGACCGAATTCGTTTCAAATTATGCCGACATTTTGATTGACCGCACCTGACTTAGTCACAACTTAACCCCTGCTTCTTCCTTCACCCAACTCACCCATCAATCACCATGAACATCCGTTCTTCTCTGCTCACCTCGCTCGTGGCGCTCGCGCTACCGTTCGCCGCCTCAGCCGCGACCATCAATATCGGGTTTTTACCCAGTGCGATTAATCCAAGCCCCACCAGGGACTACGATGGAGTCATTTGGAACACCTTGACTCAAAATGCCACGGAAACGCCACGCAGCATGGTTGATTCCGCCGGCGCCGCCACCGGAGTCTCAGTCACCTCGAATACGACCCTGAAGTATGAGTATATTGAACAGCACGTCTCCATTCTGCCCGAGAACATTTCCAGTAATTTTGTCTTCGGCCATGATGGAGCCCCCGCTAATCCGTCGTTCACCTTCTCGGGCTTGAATAGCGGTTATACCTATACGTTCAGCGTGTATGCCGTTCTGCTTAATCAAACCGACATTCGCTCCGGTCTTTATACTGCCACCGGCGGCAACACCAAATCGGGAGTCCTCAACGCCAGCAACAACACCGGCACGATCCTCGTGCTGAGCAATGTCACCCCGGATGCAAACGGCTCCATCACGTTAAGCATCTTGAAGGATGCGACCAACAATAGTGCCGATGTCGGCAAGATCGGTTACTTCCAGCTCAACGGTCTTCAGATCGAGGCCACCCCTGCGGCCATTCCCGAGCCCAGCACCTACGCCGTGCTTCTTGGCCTCGGTTCTTTGGTCTGCGTCGTGATGTGCCGCCACCGCAACCGACGCAACGCCGCTTAACGCCCACAGTTCAGAGCTGCCCTCCAGCTCCTCAAAAGCCCCATTTTGGGGCTTTTTTTGCGGCCTTTGCCTGCGCGGCGCCCTGCCGCAGGCAGGAAGCACCCCGGCCTCGATTGATTTTCCGCCCGCAAGGCCCGCGGGTAATTCGCCTGCCAACGAATCTCCCTCGCTGCCCAGCGGCCTTCTGAGCGCACGAGACGACGAGCGAGTTCGACGGAAGCACGATTAGCCCCGCCCGTCGGCAAAATAGGCCGCGATCCGCCCCTGAACGCGAGGCACGCTCAACGTCGCCCCGCCGCCGCGCAACGATTCGGTGGCGCGACAACCGGTGGCCACGCTTTCCCGGGCCGCCAGCGGTGACGTGGTGGTCTCCCCGCCGTAGCGCGCATAACGGATGAATTCCTCCATGATCCTCGGATCCGCCCCCCCGTGCCCGCCATCCCCGGGACGAACACGATAGGTGCGGTCCGCCTCCGCCCGGTAGCCGGAAGACCGCTTGTTCCACACCCGTATGACCGTCCCCGCCTCGCCATTCCCGAAGTTTTCCATCCGCCCCCCGGTTCCGATGACCGTGTAGCTCCGCCAATAATCCGGAGTGTAGTGACATTGCGAATACGTAGCCTGCACGCCATTGTCCAGGCGCATCATCATCGAGCTCAGGTCCTCGACATCGATCCGGTGATTAAGTCCCCGCGCGGACGTGGGCGGCCATGCGTCCAGCGTGCAGCCCTTCACCCCGGCGCGGGGTCCCTTAACCGCCGGCAGGCGCTGTCCCAGCCCTCCATACAGGGAAAGCGCGCCCATGCCGGCCACGTGGCGCGTGTAGCCGCCGCAAAGCCAGTGGATCACGTCAATGTCATGCGCCGCCTTCTGCAGCAGCAAGCCAGTCGAGTAGCGGCGCTCCGCATGCCAGTCACGGAAGTAAAAATCCCCGCCATGTCCGACGAAGTGCCTCACCCAACAGGCCTTCACCTCGCCGATCGCTCCGCGCGTAATGAGGGCCTTCATTTTTCGCACAAAAGGCATGTGCCTCATGTTGTGACCCAGGTAGAGTTTCGCACGGGTCTTCGCCGCCGCCGCCAGGATCCGATCGCACCCCGGGACGGTGAGGGCCATCGGCTTTTCCAAATACACCGTGAGGCCGTGTTGAAGCGCCGCCACCGCCTGCTCCTCGTGGAGGTAATCCGGCGTCGCAATGATCACCGCATCGAGGTCCACCCCCAACAACTCCGTGTAGCTTCGCGTGACGACTACGTCTCCGCCAAACTCCACGCGATTCTGCGCCAATACATCCGCATTCAGATCGCAACACGCCACGATTCGAGCTCGCGCACCGGAACGATGAACAATCCCCGCCAAATGCCGGCCGCGCCCCCCTGAGCCAATCACCCCGACCCTAAGAAACATCGATTTCATTGTTAGCTATCCGTAAGAGGCGGCATACTGACTTAGTCAATAAATTTAACCGATCCACCAGCTGCCAACACAAGCGCGTGTTCGCGCGAATGACCGCGCAGGATACGGCCACCCGAGTTCGGATTCACAGCCGAACGTCAGGATGGAACGTGCTGCCCGTCCCACGCTGGTCTTCGCTGGTCAGTCACGGAACTCCCGTGATCAAGTTCACGCCGAGTCCATTATATAGACAATTTTCAGTGGTGCGGGCAGAGGGAGTCGAACCCTCTTCTCATGCTTGGGAAGCACACATAATAGCCGGTATACTATGCCCGCGTAACCTGGCGAAGGTTCAAACCATCCGTCACCCTTCCCGCAATCACGAAGTGCGGACGATCGCATCTTGGCTGCGAGCTGCCTTCCCGTGGCCTTGAGCGCCACAGTGAGCCATCACCGCGCGCCCTGCGTCTGCCTCGCCCTCTCCGCCAGCTCCACCGTGCGCAGGTATTGCGCGCGAAACCGGTTGCCCAGCTCGTTCGCGAGGCGGATCTCGTCCACCTTGTTTTTGGAGCGCAACGCCGCGCGGATGCGCCCGCTCGCGATCGCATAATCAACCGCCGACAGGTCTTGGAACTCCGCCAGCGCCTCCGCCGGCATCCCCACGTCGATCAACGCTCCCCACGCCTTCTTCAGCTCCGGCTGCGTGTCCAAGCACATGACCCGGATAACAAACGCCATCTCGCGAAACAGCCGCCCCGTCCACTGCGGATGATAGATCAACCGCTCCTGCGGCGCATAAGGCTTCTCCTCCGGATCGCTGCGCAACGCGTCGATGCCGGCGATGTCATAAAAATCCTTCCGCACCGGCAGGCGCCTCAGCGCAAAATAATCCGGGCCGCCCGGCGCGCCCGGCTTCAGGTTCCACAACGCCTGTCCTTCCATCGACAGGGAAAACTCGATGAACGCGACCGCAACCTCCCGGTTCGGTGCGCCCCGCAACAAGCCCACCGGGTCGACCGAAGCGACCGCCCCGCCTTCAGGTGAAATGTAGGCCAGCCGGTCATCGGCCCCGCGCCGGCGCACCGCTTCCTGCTGCTGACGCCCGTAAAAATCGATGCCCATGCCCACCGCGCAATCACCCGCCGCCACGTCAATCGGCACCTTTTGCGCCGAATCGGTGAAGTAGCGCGCATTCGCCCCGATTTTCTGCAGCAACCTCAAGCCCTCCAGCCAGCCGTCCGCCACCGCCTGCGCCTCCGCGGCCTTGCGCGCATCCTCGCTCGCAAACCGCACCGTCGCCATCCGGTTGCCCACGGTCTTTTGCATCTGCTGCTGGATCACGTTTTCAAACGCCTTGGCGATGGACCCGCTCTTCGTCGGATCGGCCAGCGCCACCTCGCTCATGTAACGCGGATCCGCCAGATCCTCCCAGGTGCGCGGCGGCGTGGTCACCCCCAGTCGCTTGAGCGAATCCCGGTTCGTGATGATCCCGAAGGAGCTCAGCACCGTGCCCACCCACAGCCCCTTTTTGTCCCAATAATCCTCCCCCGCAAACGACTGCGGGATGACCTCGTCGGTGAACCACTCCGGATGCAGCTGTAAAATCCCGCTGTCCACCAGCCGCCCCGCCTGCGCCTGACGGATGAAATCGTAGCTGCCTCCGCCATAAAAAAGATCGATTCCACAACTCACGCTCGACGCAAGAAACGCCGCCCGCGCCTCCTTCGCCTCCGCCGGGGCGTCCGCCGGAAGCGAACCGTTGGCAAAGCCGTTCAACACGTCGTTGCTCCAGGGCCTGCCCAGCGTGTTCACCCAATGATTCTGGAACGCCGCGGTGTATTCACCTTCCAGATACCGGGCGATCTCGGTCGTGCCCCCGATCAGGCGCCAGTCGAACGCCACCGTCCGCCCCGTGCGACCGTGATACCAACGAGTGAAGGCGCGCGCGAACTCGTGGCGGATGGCCTCGTTGTGCGGCGTGATGATGATCAGCGTATCGTCGGCCGCGGCGCGCGCCTCCTGCCGCGGACGCAGCGCAAACGGCAGCACCAGCGTGGCCAGCAAGGCGATGATGATGACGGCCTGCTTGACCATGCTCAGGCGCCCAAAATCACCACGTCATCGGGGTCGACGCTGGCGAACAGCTCCTTGTCCGAAGCAGTGCCGACGAAGCGCGGGTTCAGCTCGTAGATCTTCAAGGTCGTGCCGCCGCCCGCGACAAAGTCGTATTGCGCCACTTCGCCGAGGTAGACCGATTCGCCGATCCGCCCCGGCACGGCGTTGTGCCCGCGAGGCTCGCGTCCAAGTTTCCAGCACTCGGGACGAATCGACAGCGTGACCGGGGCGCCCGCCGCAGGCTGGAAGGTTTTGTCACCCACCACGCCGAGAAAACGACCAATGGCCGTTTCCACCGCAATAAAACCACCGTCCGGCCCGAGCACGCGCCCCTCGATGAAATCCGTCTCACCGATGAAGTGCGCCACGGTTTTGCACACCGGCCGGCGATAGACGTCCTTGGGCGAGCCCACTTGCAAAATTTTGCCGCCATCGAGAATCGCCATGCGGTCGGAAATCGAAAGCGCCTCCTTCTGGTCATGCGTCACGTAGACCGTGGTAAGCTTGAACTCCTTGCACACGCGACGGATCTCCGCGCGCATCTCCAGGCGCAACTTGGCGTCCAGGTTGGAAAGCGGCTCGTCGAGCAACAGGCAGCGCGGGCGGATCACCAGCGCGCGCGCCAATGCCACGCGTTGCTGCTGACCACCGGAAAGCTGGTTTGGTTTACGCGCGGCGTAGGCCCCCATCCGCACCGATTCGAGCGCCTCGGCCACCCGGCGCTTGATCTCGGGCCTGGCCACTTTTCGCTCTTCCAGACCAAAGGCGACGTTCTCCGCCAGGGTCATGTGGGGCCAAAGGGCATAACTCTGGAACATCATGCCCGTGTTCCGCTTGTGCGGAGCCAGTCGCGTCACGTCCTCGTCGCCGAAACAGATGCTTCCCTCCTCGGGAATGTAGAAACCGGCCATGCTGCGCAGCAGCGTCGTTTTGCCGCAGCCACTGGGGCCCAGCAGGAAGAACAATTCGCCCGGCTCGATGACCAGATCCAGGTTGCGCAACGCCACGGTCGGACCGAACCGCTTGGTGAGATTTTGTATGCGAATTGAAATCATGCAGAAAGCACCGCGAGAACCGCTGTCAGCAAGATTTCGGCCGTTTTTAAGTCAAAGGAATAGACGGCGTCTCTCTTGTTACAGTTGGTGTTCGCCGTCACGAACCAGTTGCCCTCCTTCAAACGCCCCGCCTAAGCTTTGCCCCCGCATGACCAAGGCCAAAAATTTCCCTCTCCACGCTGATCTCGAAACCGTGCTCGTTTCCGAGGGCGACATCAAAAAACGCGTCAAAAAGCTGGGAGCGGAACTCGCCGCCGCCTACGGGGATGAAGAGATCACCGTCGTCTCGATCATCAACGGCGCCATTCTTTTCACCGCCGATCTCCTCCGCGAAATCCCCAACCCCATCCGCCTCGATTGCATCCGCATCTCGAGCTATCGCAACGACACCAAGTCCCAAGGCCAGCCCAAGCTGCTGCAAAGCCTCACCCTCGACGTCACCAACCGCCACGTCCTCCTGATCGACGACATCCTCGACACCGGCAAAACCTTCTCCGCCGTGGCCGCCATGTTGAACAAGCTCAACCCGGCCAGCCTGCGCACCTGCGTGCTCCTCGACAAACGCGGACGCCGCGAGGTCGACTTCGAGGCCGATTTCGTCGGTTTCCAGATTCCCGATAAATTCGTGGTCGGCTACGGCCTCGATTTCGCCGAGCGCTACCGCAATCTCCCTTGCATCGGCGTGCTCAAGCCCAGCCTGCAAAACCCGCCCGAGTGGGCGTGAGCGAGGCTTAAAACGCCACCTCCGCCGGCTGGCTCACGCGTAACACCGACTCCTCGCCGGTGAGTTGCTTCCACGCCGTCCGGATCGCCTCGACTTTATCCGCCGCCTCCTTCGTGGCCGGATGAAGGACGACCAGCAGACGGCTGCGTTCACGCAGGATCGGCGAGGCCGGCTTCGGGCTGCGCCACTGCCCGTAAACATCGATCACCGACAACCCGTCCGGAAAGCGCGAGGTCACTTCGCGGTCGAGGAACTCCGCCCAGCGCGACTCCCCCTCGGTGCTCAACGCCGTTTCCGTCCAGTCGCCAATCGAGAAATAAAGCTCGGTTCTCACCCAGCCGGCCGCCGCCTCCGCCACCGGCGCGTCCATCGCCACGGATGGCGTCTTGGTCGCGCAACCCGGACCGGCCAGCACCAGCATCGCCAAAGCAAAAAATAGATATCCACGGGAGTTCTTCATGACGGCGCCATCCTGAGTTCGCAGTCCCGCAACAGGCAATCGCAGACCCGCGCAACCCCACTCCACCAATGCATGCGCAGCCCCTGACAAGCCCTGCGCAGTCACCTGCGGGTTCGTCCGGTAAGGTCGGCTTACTTCGTCTATTCGACGCGGCCATTGATCCACCTCCAACTCCCATGAAATCCCTTCGCTCGCTGTCCGTTCTCCTCCTTCTCGCCTCAACCCTTCCCCTCGCCCAGGCCGCCAGCCCATGGTCCGTGCGCCTCGCCGCAACCTACCTGGAAACCACCGACGGCTCCACCAACGGAGCCGTGGATATCGAAATCGAGGACAAGCTGATCCCCGAGCTCGATGTCTCCTACGCGTTTTCAGAACACTGGTCCGCCGAACTCGTGCTCACCGTCCCGCAAAAGCACAGCGTCCGGGTCAACGGCACCAAGGTCGGCTATTTCAAACACCTCCCGCCCACCCTGCTCGCCAAATATACCTTCAGTTCCATCCGCGGCTTCACGCCCTACCTGGGCGCAGGCGTCAACGTCACCCTGATTTTCGACGAGGACCTCGGCGGCGCCCGGCTCGATTCCTACAGCGTCGGACCCGCCGCCCAGGCCGGTTTCGACTACAAGCTCAACGAACACTGGTCGCTCAACGTCGACGTGAAACGCGTCATGCTCCGCACCGACGTGCGCGCCGGCAACACCAACCTCACCGAGGCCCGCCTCGATCCCCGGCTCTACTCCCTCGGCCTCCGCTACGCCTTTTAAAAACAGACGCGGCATCTCGCCGCGTTGCTCGTTTCCTCAGGCGGCGGGACGCCACGTCCACTTACTTCCGGCGTCCCGCCTTCGGATACGCCCGGCCCGAGGTTTTTTTAGCCGCCCGGGCGGTCTTCCGGTAGTCCCCCGACTTGAGCGCCTCGATCTGGTCGCGCAGCAACGCCGCTCGCTCGAACTCCAGCTTGCCGGAAGCCTCGGCCATTTCGTCCTCCAGCTCCGTGATCACCGCCTTCACCTCCTCTTCGCTGCCCTCCGCCACGACCGCCTCCTCCTCGCGTCCGCTGCCGTCGTAAACGTGCAGGCTCGATTGCGCCGAGCGTTTTACGCTGCGCGGTGTGATCCCGTGCTCCCGGTTGTAGGCGATCTGCTTTTCGCGTCGCGCCAGCGTGATTTCCTGCGTGCGGCGGATCGAGTCGGTGATCTTGTCCGCATAAAAAATCACCCGCCCGTCCTCGTGACGCGCCGCCCGTCCCGCCGTCTGGATGAGCGAGGTTTCGCTGCGGAGAAACCCCTCCTTGTCGGCATCGAGGATCGCCACCAGCGCGACCTCGGGCAGGTCGAGCCCCTCTCGCAAAAGATTGATCCCCACCAGCACGTCGAAATTGCCCAGCCTCAGGTTGCGCAAGATTTCGACCCGTTCGATCGCGTCGATGTCGCTGTGCAGGTATTCCACGCGGACCTTCGCCTCGCGCATAAAACTCGTGAGGTCCTCCGACAATCGTTTCGTCAACGTGGTCACGAGCACGCGCTCCCCTTTTTCAACCGCGCGTTTGACCTCCCCGATGAGATGCTCGACCTGGCCCTTGGTCGGGTGGATCACGATCTCGGGATCGAGCAGCCCGGTCGGCCGGATGACCTGCTCGGCGACGACCGTCGAATGCTGGATCTCGTATTTGGCCGGCGTCGCCGAGACGAAAAGCGTCTGGCCCGTGATCGATAAAAACTCGTCGAAGGTCTGCGGGCGGTTGTCGAGCGCCGAGGGCAGGCGGAACCCGAAGTTGACGAGGTTCATTTTGCGCGCGCGGTCGCCGTTGGACATGCCGCCGATCTGCGGGATCGTCACGTGGCTTTCGTCCACCATCAACAACGCGTCCTTGGGGAAGAAATCGATCAGGCAGATCGGCCGCTCCCCGGGCTTCCGGCCGGCGATGACGCTGGAATAGTTCTCGATGCCGTTGCAGAAGCCCATTTCCTGAAGCATCTCCAGGTCGTAGTTCGTGCGCATGCGGATGCGCTGGGCCTCCAGGAACTGCGAGTTCTTTTCAAAAAAGGCCACGCGCTCGTCCAGCTCGGCCTTGATCGCCTGGATCGCGCCCGAAAGCTTGTCCTTGCTCGCAACGTATTGCGTGGCCGGATACAGATCGAACTGGTCCAGCGTCCGCGTGACCGAGCCCGTGACGGGGTCGAACTCGCTCAGCGCCTCGATCTCCTCGCCCCAGAACTCCACGCGCAAACCGAGCTCGAGATAGGCGGGCATGATGTCGACGACATCGCCCCGCACCCGGAAGGCGCCGCGCTTCAATTCGTAGTCGTTCCGCTCGTAGAGAATGTCGACGAGCTTTTGCAGAAGGACGTTGCGCCCCAGCGGAGAGCCCTTGCGCAGCGGGATGCGCATCTCCTGGAAATCCTCGGGGGAACCCAAGCCGTAGATGCATGAAACCGAGGCGACCACGATCACGTCGCGGCGCGACACCAGCGAACTGGCCGTGGCGATGCGCATGCGCTCGATCTCCTCGTTGATCGACGAGTCCTTCTCGATGTAGGTGTCGCTCGAGGCCACATATGCCTCGGGCTGGTAGTAGTCGTAGTAGCTGACGAAGTATTCGACCGCGTTCTCGGGAAAGAAATTCTTGAACTCCGAGTAAAGCTGGGCCGCGAGCGTCTTGTTGTGCGAAATGATCAGCACCGGCCGGTCGCACCGCGCAATGACGTTCGCCATCGTGAACGTCTTGCCCGAACCCGTGACGCCGAGGAGCGTCTGGAACCGATTCCCCGCCTCGATCGACGCCGTGAGTGTTTCAATTGCCTGGGGTTGATCGCCGGTCGGCTGGTAATCGGCGTGAAGTTTAAACAGCGAAGGCATGGTTGGGCCGCCTACGATTACCCGGTTTCGCCCCATGGCAACCGTCCGCCAATCAAAGTCCCAACCGCTTGATGATCCGCGCCTTGATGCCGTCCCTGCCCCGGGCGTCCACCTCCCGGTTCAAGTGGCGCCGGCCGATGTCCGCAATGAGGCCCATCACAAAACCCGCCCGCACGACAAAGGAGCCGCCGTCGGGCACCGCCACCACCGCGAGCTCGGCAAACGGATCATTCATGTTGGTGAACACCACCTGGCGCTCGCCGTCGCTGCGTTCGTTGCGCAGTTCAACAAGGCCAAAGGTGCCGCACAGCCACCAGGAAAACGGGCGCTTCCAGTCGGGCAGCAGCCGCCGGCGGCGGGTGAGTGCGGAATCCACCGATTGGACGAATCGCCGGCGCACCCACAGGCGCTCGCCCGGCCACAGCGCATGGTCCACCGAGACGGCGCTCTCGCCGATCACCGGCAGCGCGACCTCGGTTTTTCTCAACCGCACCGCATGGCCCCTGACCGCCAGCTGCGCCCAGCCGTAGTAAAGGCAGGCCGCCACCGCCAGCCAGCCGAACAAATAGGTGAAAAACACCGCGTAGATCAGCCCCTTGCCTTCCTTCCAGGCGATGCGCAGGTAATGCATCACCGCATAGTTTTCGGTCTTCAACTGCGACTGCTCCTGATCCAGCTCCTCCAGCTTCCGCTCCAACTCCGCCCGGACTCGTTCGCCCAGGACCACCTCGCGCTGCAACTCCACGATCCGCGTCTGCGTCTCCGTTTGCATCACCACGGTCTTCGCAAGCTGCGCATCGTGGGCGGCCTGCTGCTCCTTGTCGCCGATCAGACGCTCCAGCGTCCCCGCATCGAGTTCGCGCAGCGTCTTGAGCACCTTTTCGATCTGCTCCCCGCGCTGCTTCTGCGCCGCGAGCATCGCGGTGGCGACGTTCGTTTTCTGGCTGACCTCGGACAGCTCCGTCCGGAACTTGGCGCGATCGCCCTCGACTTGGGACATCCGCTTTGACCGGTGCTCCTCAAAGCCGGCGTGATCCTGCACAAACAGCCACAAGGAATAGGTCACAAGTGTCAGCACGGCGATCAACACGGCCATGCCCAGCTTGCGGGCCAGTTTGGAAATGAAGGCTAAGGCGGGGTTTTCCATCGGTGCGCCCGATCAAGCGATAAACGCCCGGGATTTCAACCGCCCATGCATGCGGTCCCCGAGATTTGCCATTCTGTTACAAGCGGGCACCGTGCAGACAACCCCCAGCCCCGTCTCCGCATGTCCAAAGCCATCGTCTCATCCCTCTACGACTCGGACGTTTTCAAAATGGCGTGCCGCCAATTCGACCAGGCCGCCGACGCCATCAGCCTGCCCGAAGAGATCCGTGATCGCACCAAATATCCCCGCCGTTGCCTCGCCGTCGCCCTGCCCATCAAACGCGACGACGGCACCGTGACCGTTTTTGAAGGCTACCGGGTGCAACACAACCTTTCGACCGGCCCGGCCAAGGGCGGCATCCGTTTTCACCAGGACGTCACGATTGGCGAGGTGGCCGCACTCTCGATGTGGATGAGCTGGAAATGTTCGCTTGCCGGCCTGCCCTACGGCGGTGCCAAGGGCGGCGTGATCGTCGATCCGCGCCAGCTCTCCGAGAGCGAGCTCGAAAGGCTCTCCCGCCGCTACATGCAGGAAATCGCCCCGTTCATCGGCCCGCACGTCGACGTGCCCGCGCCCGACGTGGGCACCAACGAAAAAATCATGGGCTGGATGATGGACACCTACTCCAATCATCTCGGCCGCAACGAACCCGCCTGCGTCACGGGCAAACCCATCTCGCTGGGCGGTTCGCAAGGCCGTCGCGAAGCGACCGGTGCAGGCGTCGCCTACCTCGTCAAACGCTACCTCGAAGATCTCAACATCCCAGTCGCCGGGGCGACCGTCGCGATCCAGGGCTTCGGCAACGTCGGCGGCGAAACCGCCCTCGCGCTCGCCGGCTACGGCGCGAAGATCATCGCGATTTCCGACTACACCACCGGCATTCACAATGCCCGCGGAATCGACGTGAAGAAGGCCCTCGCCTTTCTCCAGTCGCAAAAGGTCCTGCGCGACTTCGATGGCGGTGAAGCCATCACCAACGAACAGCTCCTCGGCCTCGATTGCACCGTTCTCGTGCCGGCCGCGCTCGAACGCGTCATCACCGCGGAGATCGCCGCCGGGTTGCGCTGCCGCGTGCTCGCCGAGGCCGCCAACGGTCCCACGACCTTCAGCGCCGACAAGATTCTTGAGCAACGCGGCGACATCGAGGTCATCCCCGACGTGCTCTGCAATGCCGGCGGCGTCATCGTCTCCTACTTCGAGTGGCTGCAAAACCTGCAAAACTTCTACTGGGACCGGGACGAGGTCCTGCAAAAGCTGTTCGTCATCCTCGATCGCGCGAAATCATCGGTCGAATACCAGAAGCGTAAATTCAAATTCAGCCGCCGCCTCGCCGCGCTCACGCTCGGCATCCAGCGCGTCGCCGAGGCCAAGCAGAGCCGGGGACTTTTCCCTTAATTCCACGTCCGGGGATTGCCCGGGGACGATCCAGTCAAATCGCTTGCAGGAAAAGTTAGTGTATCCAGATAAAGATACATTAATTGCAAACAGCTGAATAAAAACAAAAAGCACGCGGACTTCCCCGGCAACGCTGTTGGTCGAAAACAAGACACAGGCGGTCCGTCCCCGCAGCGAGGCGTCGGTAAGACGCCCGTAAAAATGCATCCGTGCGGGAACCCGGCAGGGTGATTCCTGACCGTCTTTTAATGTCTTCCTCTTTTTCCTCCTCACCCGTCGCATTTGATTTCCTCCCTCCACCCGGTCCTCCGGAAAAACAGCCGGCGCGGCCGCGATCTGCGGAGCGGCACACCGCCCTCCTCGAAAAGCAGATTCCGCTCATCGCCATCTGTCATCTGAGCTGGGACTGGGTATGGCAGCGCCCCCAGCAGTTTCTCTCCCGCCTCGCCAAAAACCATCCGGTGCTCTTCGTGGAAACGCACCGCACCGAAACCCCGGTGGCCTTCACCCGCACTCGCACCGCCCGGGGTCATCCATCCGTCACCATCCTCGAAATCCACCTGCCGTCCGAGCATTGGTCCGATGGTTCGTATATCGATCTTGAGCGCCGTCGCGTCCTGCAGGACCGCCTGGCGGGCGAGTTCGACGGGCGCTTCGATGGCGCCGTTCTCTGGTTCAACGACCCCATGGCCGTCACCGCCTATGCCGGTCGCCTGGGAGAGCGGATGATTGTCTATGACTGCATGGATGAACTCACCCAGTTTCACGGCGCCCCGGCGGAGTTGGTGAAGCGTGAACACGAGCTCACCCTTCGCGCCGACGTCATTTTCTGCGGGGGCCGTGCGATGCGCGAAAAACGGCTTCCACTGAATGCCAACACCCACTTCTACGGCACCGGCGTCGATTGCGAACACTTCGGCGCGGCGCTGTCCGCCAGCCTGCCCGTCGATCCTGACGTCGCCGCCCTCCCGGGACCGGTGCTGGGTTATTTCGGCGTGGTGGATGAGCGCATTGATTACACACTCCTCGCCGCGCTCGCCGATGCGCAGCCAGACTGGAGCATCGCAATGGTCGGGCCCTTTGCCAAAATCGACCCGGCCCGACTCCCGCGCCGTCCCAATCTTCACTGGATGGGCGCGCGTCCTTACGAGCGGCTTCCCGCCATCACGAAAGGCTTTTCCGTATGCCTGATGCCCTTCGCGCTCAATGCCGCGACCGAATACATCAACCCGACCAAGGCGCTTGAATACATGGCGGCCGGGCGCCCCGTGGTTTCAACCGCGATCAACGAAGTTCGCACCAACTTCAGCGCCGTCTCCCGCATCGCCCGCAGCCACGAGGAGTTCATCAAAATGTGCCGGCGCGAGATCCGCTCGCCTTCCCGCCTCCGTGTTCAGCGCGGACTCAAGCTCGCGGCCGAAAACACCTGGGAGGCGATTGCCGCCCGGATGGACGGCCACATCGAAGCGGTCCTGGCGCGGCAGTCCAAAGCCCGCGCCACCACCGTTTCGTCCCCGGCGCCGCTGCCTCTTCCCAACAACCAGCCCGCGTATGTTTGATTACCTTATCGTCGGGGCGGGCTTCGCCGGCAGCGTGCTGGCCGAACGCCTCGCCCGCGGCCTCAACAAGCGCGTGCTCATCGTGGACAAACGCGCCCACATTGGCGGCAACGCCTATGACTGCCACGACGAGCACGGCATCCTGGTTCACCGCTACGGCCCGCACATCTTCCACACCAACTCGGCGGACATCTTCGACTACCTCTCGCGCTTCACCGAGTGGCGGCAATACCAGCATCGCGTGCGGGCCTGCGTCGACGGCCGCCTTGTGCCGATCCCCATCAATCTCGACACGATCAACACCCTCTACGGCCTCAGCCTCGATCCGTCCGGCATGCGCGAGTTCCTCGCGGCGGTCGCCGAGAAGCGCGATCCGGTCGTCACCTCCGAGGACGTGGTCCTGAACGGCGTCGGCCGCGAGCTCTACGAAAAATTCTTCCGCGGCTACACTCGCAAGCAATGGGGCCTCGATCCCTCCGAACTCGACGCGCAGGTCACCGCCCGTGTTCCCGTCCGCCTCAACCGCGACGACCGCTACTTCACGGATTCCTATCAGGCGATGCCCGCGCGCGGCTTTACCCACCTGTTCGGCAACATGCTCGATCACCCGAAGATCAAGATCATGCTCAACACCGATTATCGCGAAGTGCGCGACATGATCTCCTTCGATCAGCTCATCTTCACCGGCCCGGTGGACGAGTTTTTCGACTACCGGTTTGGAAAGCTTCCCTACCGCTGCCTCGAATTCAAACACGAGACCCATCACCGTCCTGTTTTTCAGGATGCCCCCGTGGTGAATTACCCCAACGAGTATGCCTACACGCGCGTCACCGAATTCAAATATCTGACCGGGCAGGCCCATCCGTTCACCAGCATCGTTTACGAATATCCCCGCGCCGATGGTGATCCCTATTACCCGATCCCGCGCCCGGACAACGCCGCGCTCTACAAAAAATACCAGGCGCTCGCCGGGGAGACCCCGGACGTTCACTTCGTCGGACGCCTCGCAACCTACCGTTACTACAACATGGACCAGGTGGTAGGCCAGGCTCTCACGTTATTCTCGAAACTATCCGGCGTGAAACGGGTCGAGGCGATGGCCCTCGCCTGAGTCCGCCGTTAACGCCGCCCGTTTCTCCCGTCATGTTTCCGTGCTCCTCCATTCCCCGGCCCGAATACCCGCGACCCGAACGTCAGCGGGGTCGGATTGAAGGGATGGACTGGATCAACCTCAACGGTCCCTGGCAATTTCGCTTCGACCTGCATCGCGCCGGCATCGAGGAAAACTGGGCCGCCCCCGGCGGCGGGGACTGGCGCGAACAGATTATCGTCCCCTTTTGCTGGGAGTCCCTCGCCGCGTGGGGCGAAGGCGACGCCGCCGGCAATGACAACTACTACTCCACCCGGCCCTTTATCGATCCGGTGGAAGTCACCCGGGAAAACCACCGTCACGCCCCCCGCTACGAGGTCGGCTGGTATCGGCGGCGCATCGAAATTCCCAACACGCCCGCCTGGCGGAAAAAACGCGTCATCCTCACCATCGGCGCGGCGGATTTTTTCACCGATTGCTGGTGCAACGGCGTTCACCTTGGACGCCATGAAGGGGGCTATGTGCCCTTCGAGTTCGATATCACGGACACCCTCCCCGCAGCGGGGGCAGGCGAACCACGCCAGGCGTTGATCGTCATCCGGGTCGAAGATCCGATGGACAATCACGAGCAGCCTGTCGGCAAACAATGGGGCTGGTATACCACCACCAGCGGCATCTGGCAGACCGTCTTCATCGAACCGCGCTCGCCCGCGCATATCGAGTCGTTCCGCATCGTTCCCAACATCGACAAAAGCGAAGTGCACTTCGAGGTCTTCTGCGAGGGATCCGAAGGCGACGCCGATGTCTCGATCGAGATCATTCCGCCCGAAGCGCCCCCGCACACCCTGATGCTCACGAGCCAGGGCTCGACCGCCAACGGCTGCACGGAACTTCATCCATTGTCCTTGTGGGATCCCGGAGACCCCAAGCTCTACCCGATCATCATCCGGTTGCGCCATCCCGACGGGCATGTGCTCGACGAGGTGCGCAGCTACTTCGGCATGCGCAAAATCAGCACCGCGCCCGCCACCGACGCCGACGCTCCGGGCATGCTTTGCCTCAATAACAAACCCATCTACCTGCGAGGCGCCCTCCATCAGTCCTATTATCCCGACGGCGTCTACACCGCCCGTGACGCATCGGTCCTGCGCGATGACATCGACTTCGCCCGCAAGGCGGGCTTCGACTTCCTGCGCATCCACATCAAGCTCGATGACCCCCTCGTCCTCTACTACGCGGACACGCTGGGCATCCTCCTGATGCAGGACTTTCCGAACTTCGGCGAAGGCGGCGACACGCCCACCGGACGCCGGCGCTTCGAGGAGATGATGCGCCTCGGCTTCAAGCGCGACTTCAACCACCCGTCGATCATCTCCTGGTGCATTTTCAACGAGACCTGGGGCTTCGGCGGACAGACCGAGCTGATGAAAATCATCACTCCGCACATGTCGGCGAAGAACATCCAGAACGCCGTCGAAAAAATCGCCAACACCCCTTCGTTCAAATGGGTCCATGAGATGTGGACCCTTGCCAAGTCGATCGACCCGACCCGCCTCATCGAGGACATGAGCGTGGTCGTCTGGGAACACCTCGCCGCCTACGGTCACGTCGACACCGACATCAATTCCTGGCATTTCTACATCGACGATTATTATCGCGCCAAGGCTCACATCGAAAACGTCGTGGCCCAAACCTACAAGGGTTCGAATTTCAATTACATCGAGGGTTACACCCAGAGTGGCGCCCCGCTCATCAACAGCGAATATGGCGGCGTCGGCGCGCTCGACGGCAACGTCGATGTCAGCTGGAGCTTCAAGTTTCTCACCAACGAGCTCCGCCGCCACAGCCAGCTCTCCGCCTACATTTACACCGAGCTCACCGACGTCGAATGGGAACACAACGGCTTCCTCAATTACGACCGTTCCCCCAAGGAATTCGGCTACGTGCCCACGCTGGTCAATCAGGGCGACGTCCTGCCGATCAACGCCGCGCCCATCAGCCGCGTCGCCCCCGGCGATTCGGTCGAGGTCGAGGTGCTCTCCTCCCACTTCTCGCGCCGGCGGCGCGAGGGTGTCACCTTCCACTGGCTTTACTCCGGGATCGACACCTTGGGCACGCATCATCCCCAACTCATGCGCGGCAGCACCAAAATCCCCTTCACCCACCATCGTGTGGAGCTCGCGCGCCGCCTCACCCTGCCGGTCCCTGCCGAGCCGATGCTCTGCACGCTCTCCGTCGCCGCCGTCACGGCCGACGGGCAGCCCGTCTGCGGGAACTTCATTCAACACCTGGTGGGCGACGGTCCGCCTCCGTTGCGCGAGGACCGGGACAACACGCTCGTTCTCCGGCAACCGATCCACGGCTGGCACGCCGCGGAATGGAGCAACGGCATGATCACGCCGGAGGACGCCCGGGAACGCGGTCTTTGCTTTGGCAACGGCCACGGTTTTTTCGAATGGCATTTCGAGGATGCCGCCCTGCTGCGGATCGGTCATGCGCAGCGTCTGCGACTGCTATGCGAGGTCTCCGCGAGGCGCGACGACACACCACAAACCGGGACCCAGCGCTTTCCCACCCGGTTCGAGCTGCTCGTCAATGACCTGCCGGTGCACCGGGCATTGCTGCCCGATCACCCCCACGACACGCGCGGTTCGCTCAGTTACCTGCGCGGCGGCCGTGGAGGCTATGGTTACCTCATGCGCACCTCGATCGAGGATGACCTTCTCCAGCGCGTCGCCGGATCCGTCTCGGAAGAAGGCGTGCTGCGCCTCCGCTGTGCGGTTCCCGCCGGCACCGCACCGTGCGGCGGCCTCACCATCTACGATCACGACTGCGGACGGTTCCCAATCGGCCCCACGCTGGTCATCGAATGGGAACGAGGTTGACGACGCCGGCTCGCCACCGTGACACTCATGAACGCTTCCCCCGATTCTCCGCTGGAACTATGGGGCGGTGTGGAATGTTCGGTGGTGCGAATCGGCGATCGCATCGTGGATCAACTCGCGCGCACCGGACACACTTGCCGGCTCGACGATCTTGACCGGTTTGCGGAGCTCGGCATTCGCACCCTGCGCTTCCCTGTGCTGTGGGAGCACCACGAGACCGGGGATCGCGACTGGCGTCAGATCGATGAACGTCTGGGACGTCTGCAAACCCTGGGCATCCGCCCGATAATCGGGTTTGTCCATCATGGAGGCGGCCCGCAACCCGGGGGATTGCTCGACACGCACTTCGTAAAAGGCCTCGCCGCGTTCGCGCGTGCGTTCGCCCGACGTTATTCCTGGATCGACGCCTACACGCCGGTCAACGAGCCGCTCACCACCGCGCGCTTCAGCGGCCTCTATGGCATCTGGCATCCGCACGGAAACAGCCTGGAAGCCTTCGCCCGCATCTTCATGAACGAGTGTGGCGCCACCCGCGCCGCGATGCGTGCCGTTCGGGAAACCACCCCGCGCGCCGGACTCGTGCAAACCGAGGATCTGGCCAAGACCCACAGCACGCCGAGGCTCGCCTATCAGGCCAGTTGGGAAAACGAACGGCGCTGGCTTACGTTCGACCTGCTCAGCGGCACCCTCACTCCGGACCGCCCCATGTGGAGCTACCTGCACAGCGGAGGGGTGAGCCTGGAGGAGCTGCAATCGTTCATCGACGATCCCTGCCCACCCGACGTGCTCGGCGTCAATTACTACGTGACGAGCGAACGTTTCCTCGACGAACGGCTGCATCGCTATCCCCCGGCCTGCCGCGGCGGCAATCTGCATGAGCGCTATGCCGACGTGCCCGCCGTGCGTGTGCGAACCGAGGGACTGGTCGGCCTGACTGGCCTGCTGTGCGAACTTGCGCAGCGTCACCCGCGCCCGATCGCCATCACCGAAATCCAACTCGCCTGCACGCGCGACGAACAATTGCGCTGGTTGAACGAAAGCTGGCACGCGGCGCTGGCCGCGCGGGCTGAAGGTGTCGACGTGAAGGCACTCACCGCCTGGTCCCTCCTCGGCGCTTATGATTGGGATTCGTTGCTCCTTGGGAACGCGGACAACTACGAACCCGGCGTGTTCGACGTGCGCAGCCCGGTGCCGCGCCCGACGGCGCTTGCCGGGGCGGTGCGGGCGCTCTCCTCGAAAGGACGTTGCGAGCACCCCGCGTTGTCCGCTCCCGGCTGGTGGCGGCGGTCCTCCCGACTGGAGTATCCCGCCGTAAGCGCGCCGCAGACAGGCGGAGGCACCGCGCTCGACGGCGAAAATCCGTCCCAGCTGCGGAGCCCGCTCATCCTCATTGCCGGGGCACAGGGCCGGCTGGGGCGCGCCTTCGCCCGCATCTGCGAGCAACGGGGCCTGTTGTCCGTGGTGCTGGGACGCACCGAGCTTGATGTCACCGATCCGGTCTCCGTCGAGCGGATCCTCGCACGTTTCGCCCCTTGGATCGTCGTGAATGCAACCGGCTACGGACGCATTCACCGTGCCGACAGAGATGAGGAAAGGTGCTTTCGCGAAAACACGCTCGGCGCGGAGAATCTCGCCCGCGCCTGCGCGGCCCGGGGAGCGAGGTTCGTCACTTTTTCCACTGATTTCGTTTTCGATGGCTCAAAGGGCGAAGCTTACGTCGAGAGTGATGCCCCCGCGCCTTTCAATACCTACGGGCGGAGCAAACTCGAAGCCGAGCGGCGTGTGCTCCGTGAACATCCGGGCGCGTTGATCGTGCGCACCAGCGCCCTCTTCGGACCTTGGGATGAAACCAATTTTGTCACGATCACGCTGCGCCAGCTCGCGGGCCGGAGAAGCGTCGTGGCGGAGGACCAGGTGGTTTCGCCCACGTATGTGCCCGATCTCGTCAACACCACCCTCGACCTGCTGATCGACGAGGAAACCGGACTCTGGCACGTCACCAACACAGGCCATGTCACCTGGGTGGATTGGGCCCGCGAGATCGCCGCGCTTGGCGGCTTTCCCGACCATCACGTGAACGCCGGGCGGTCGTCATTGCCCGCCACACGACCGCGTTTCAGCGCGTTGAGCAGCGAGCGCGCCGTTCTGCTGCCCTCCTGGCAACGGGCGCTCGCACGTTACTTCAACGAGCGATCCGGGCCTGTGCCGCTCACGCTCGCCACGGCCTGACGCGGCTACAGGAACAGCCACCCCGCCAGCCCGAGAATCGGCAGCAGAATGGGCAGGCTGAACCTCACGATGTAGCCAAAGAAGCTGGGCATCCTCACACCCATGCCGTCCGCGATGGATTTCACCATGAAGTTCGGGCCGTTCCCGATGTAGGTCATCGCGCCAAAAAACACCGCACCCAGACTCACCGCGATCACCAGCGGGGCCTGTTTCTCAAGCAACACCCGCACCGCGGCGATCTCGTCATCCCCCGCCGCCGCGAAGGCATCCGGGTGTTCCGCCGCCGCACTCACCTCGGCAAGCTTCAGGAAGTTCACGTAAGTCGGCGCGTTATCCAGCACCGCCGACAAAGAACCCGTGGCAAAATAATACTGGATCGGCTTCGTGAAACCCAGCTCCTTGCCGTGCTGCTCAAGGTATCCCAGCGCCGGCATCATCGTGATGAAAATACCCACGAAAAGGAACGCCACCTCCTTGATCGGCCCGAACGAGAAATGATTCTCCGCATGCACCCCTTTCGGCGTGAGAAAGTAAGAGGCCACCGCCGCGCCCAGCATCACGATCTCACGAATAAAATACATCTCGGGCAGAAACACCGCGCCGATGATCACGAGCAGAAAGATCACGTTGATCCCGCCTTCAAAACGAAATGTGTCCGGCTCCTTGATCTCCTCCTGGATTGCCTTGGGTGCATGTTTGAAGCTCCGCACGTCAAAAGCATAAAAGGCCGCCAGCAGGGCGCCGATGACCACCAGCCAGACCAACAGCACGTGCTCGGTCAGCCAGAAGAACGGCACGCCGCGCAGATAACCCAGGAACAAGGGCGGATCGCCGATCGGTGTCAGCGAACCGCCGCAGTTCGAGACAATGAAGATGAAAAACACCACGTGAAACGCGCTGATGCGGATCTTGTTCATCCGGATAAACGGACGGATGAGCACCATGGATGCGCCGGTGGTGCCGATGAAGTTCGCCATGACCGCACCAATCAGCAGGAGCACCACATTATCCAGCGGCGTAGCCTCGCCCTTCGCCTTGATGTGAATCCCCCCCGCCACCACGAACAACGAGCCGATCAGCGCGATAAACGACACGTATTCGAAGGCGGTGTGGGCCAGCACATGCCCGCCTCCGGGAATCTTCAGCAGATAAAACCCGCCCACGAGAGCCGCCAGAGCGATGGAGACTTTCGGGTAGTTATGCTCCCACCAATGTTTCACGCGGTCGGGCGTGAGCGGCATCGTTGCGATGAGCAAAAGCAGCAGCGCAAACGGTGCGATCAACAGAACGGGAATCTCCGTGGAAACGGAGGCAAGCAGCAGGACAGGAGACATAGGCGGGAGGCCCATGCAAAGCCCATGCCGTCCAGCCCTACAACCACAGAAAACACATCGCCATCACCACGGTCGGTCCGATTGCGCCGGCGAGCAGTCCAAGGGGTGAAACGCCGTCAGGGAAAAACTTTTGCAAAATGGATTGGCCCGCCGGATTCGGGGCGTTGGCGATGACCGTGAGACCGCCCCCCGTCACCGCACCCGCCACCACCATGTATTTCAAACTCTCCGTGAAGCCGGGAACCAGCGTCGCGAGGTAGGTGATCGCGGCATTGTCGTTGAACGCCGTCAGCACCGTTGCACTCAGAAACAAGGGCACTTCGCCCAAGCTCTTCAGCACCGGCTCGATCCACCAACCCTGTAATCCACCATGAATTACGAGCCCGGCCAGGAAGAAGCCCACCAGCAGCGGTGGCTTCAGGTCGAGCTGGCTCTGGTGGTGGGCGGTCGCCTGGCTGAAGGCCAGGAAGAACAGGAATCCGCCAATAAAAAGCGCCGGATAATGCGCGAAATACACCGCGACCGCCATAAAGCCCAGTTGCACCGCCGTCACCCACGCGGGCACCGGCCGGCCGTCATCCGTGCGCACGCCGCTTTCCTGGCGCTCACGGGTGGCCTGAAGCGCCGCGAATTCCTTCCGGAAGAACAGATAATAACCGAGTGTGGAGACCACGATGCCCGCGACCGCCTTCCACCCGAAATGGATGAACATGTGCGGAAGGTCCCACTGCCACGGACCCGCCACCATGAGCACCGGCGGCGCGGCGAAATGGGTGAGCGTGCCGCCCACGGAAATATTGACGAACAGCAAACCGATCGTCGCGTATGCAAAACGTGGAGACGGCTTGAGCGCATAAAACTGGCGCGCCAGCAGCAGCGCCGCGATCGTCATCGCCGCCGGCTCCGTCATGAAAGACCCCAGGATCGGCGCGAGAATCAGGATCGACAGCCACCAGGCCGCGACCGAACCGCGACCGAGCGAAGCCACCGCCCGCAGGCATTGTTCCGCCACCCGCAGCACCGGGCGCGTCGAGGCGATCGCCATGATCACCACCACAAACATCGGCTCGGTGAAATTCACCCGGTGCCCGATGTAATCCAGAACCGTGGCCCAGCCCTTGAACGCGGTCACCGCCGCCACCAGCACCACCACCCAGATGCCGAAGATCGCCTCCACCTCGCCGAAAAAGTGGAGGATCTGCCCCTTGAAGCTCACCTCGTTGGGATGCCCGTCGCCATCGGCATCACCCGAAGTCTCGACGAGCCGGTCCTTCAGCCGGGCATGGTGCTCCGCCTCGACCACATGCGCCCAGTGCCGGAACTTGCCCGCCACGAACGTATGCACGATCGCCAGTAAAAAAATCACCGTGGCCACCGCGTTGAACGGCTCCGCCTGCACCCGCGCTTTGAGCACATCCACCACACCGGCCCCCGCCACATCCGCATAGGTCGACAGTGCGCGTGGGAATTCCCCCGTCATCGCCGGACTCCCCGCCGCCGCCGCCAAAGGAATCATCCCGGCAAAACCGATCGCCCACAGTATCCATGGTCCAATGCGATGCTTCATGCGCAGGACCCAAAGAGCCCCCGGCCCCCTCCGCAAGCGCTTTGCGCCCGGCTACCCAAGGATTGCCGGCAGATCGACGAGCCGCGTGATGAACGCCGCCGCCTCACGGCGCACTTTTTCGCGCGCCATGTAACGGCCAAACCCCACGAACAAATCCACCACCGGTTTCGTCTCCAGATCGCTCACGCCATCCCCGACCATGACGACACGCGAGGGCGACAGTTCCCGCCGCAAGCGCGCCACGACCTCCGGTTTTCCACCGGAGCGGGTCGTCGGATAACTTTCGTCAAACCGCAGGTAGCGCCCGTTCTCGTCAAAAAACAAATCGACCGCCTCGACGCGCTCGATGCCCAGAAAATCCGCCAGCGGCCGGATCGCCTGCCGAAACCCGCCGCTGATAATCAGCGGAGTCCACCCCGCCGCGCGCACCGCATCGATCACCGCCTTCGCATCGGGCTCGATCGTATCGATGTAGCGCTGGCCGATCTGCGCGACGTGCTGCGCCTCGGGCAAAATGATTTCAAGTCGCCGGCCAAACACCTCCTCAACGGGAATTTTTCCGTCCATCGCCTCGTTGGTCATCTCCTCGACCCACTTGAAAATCTCGGGGCCCCGCACCCGGGCAAGTTCATCGATGCCCTCGATGGAACTGAGCGTGCTGTCGCAGTCGAAAATCAGGAGTTTGGGAGAAGACACGCCCGTGACGAAAACGTCCGGCCCCTTTGCGTGCAATGCGTTTTAGAACAACTCCCCCTGCTCGCCGCCCGCCGGTTTCACGCCGAGATACGGGCCGTATCGCTCCAGCCAGTCATCGAGCTTCTCCAGGTAATAACCCGGATCATACGGCGCCTGCATCGCATCGTAGAGCTCCACGGGGCGCGCCCGCTGCCAGTCACTCGTTTTGCCCTTTTGCTTCACCGTGATGTAATACGCCACCCGTTCACCCATGCGCGGACGCGGGGTCATCAGCAGGGCCGCCTCCGCCGAGGCGCGGCGCGGCTTGCCCCCGCCTTCGATGAACCGCTCATAGGCGTCCGGATTCATGCTCAGCACCTCCGCCTTCGCCACCTCCGTGACCGGCAGCCCGAGCGCGGTGAGCTTCGTCCGATAATCCTCCGCCATCGCAAGCGGCGACTCGGCACTCGCGCCCACGAGAAAGCGAATGAGCTGGTTGCCGAGTTTTTTGAGGAACGGCTCGATGCCGCGTGAACGCAACGCACTGCCCCGGATGACAACCTTCTTTCCATCGTAGAGCGCGTAGTTCTTCGCCTTGTAGCAAAACATCGCCTCGTAGCGCCCGTCGTATTCGAGCTCGATGCCGGGGGGCAGCACGCCGGCAACGCGTTCGAGCAGCGCCTCGGGCCGGTCGAAATAAACGTCCGACGAAAGGTAGATGCCGTCCGTGTCCGCCTCGAGAATCGTGCACCCGTGCCGCGCAAATTCGTCGATGAGCAGCTGCAGCAGCTCGCGTCCGCGCCGGGTGACCTCCGCCGCCAGCTCGCCGTCGCCAAACCGCGCCCCCGAAAACCCGAGGTAGCCGTAGAACGAGTTGATCAAAATCTTGAAACTCGACTGCCGCGCCTGCGCCTCGGCGCGCTCCTCCTCGGTGGGCGCCGTCTTTGCGAGCTGTTTGTAGCGCAGCCGGTATTCGCGCAGCGACGTGAGCAACGGGATAAAAACGCCCAGCGTGTCGTTGCGCGGATTGCGCGCGATCGCCATGAGCAGGCTCGGATAAAGCGACGCCACGTCGAAGTGCAGCACGTGACGAAACACGCCTTCTTTAAAACTGCGTGTGTAGCCGCCTTCGAATGCCTTCACCTCCGGCGGCACCGGACACGCCTGCCTCGCGTGGTAATAATGCTCGAGAAACAGCAGGTCGATCTTCCCCGTGGTGCCGCGCAGCGTCGCCTCCTGCAGCAGGATCGGAAACGTGCGCACCTGCTCGAAATACGTCGGCAGCAGCAGATCGGCGATCCCCTTGGTCTCGCGCAGATCGTCGGCAAGATAAGCGAGGAACCGGTCCCGATTTTCGGTAAACGCCGCGTGGATCTTGTCGCCGGCGAGGTAGGTGCGCTCGCTGTCTTCGTCGGTGATTCCGAAATAAACCGCGACATCCTTCAACCCATACGACGTCAGTTCGCGCGTGGTGATGTCGTATTGCTGCACGAGGAGGTAGGTGTCGACGACCGTGCGCCCCGGCAGGTCGCAACGCGGGAAATCGATCCAGCGCTCCGCGACCTTCAGCCGGCTGTTGCGGAACGTCGCCTTCTGTCCGAAACGCCCCCACGCACACGCCACTTTCAACTTCTTCGCACGCTGCCGCAGGTAATCGAAATCGAACTTAAAAATATTATGCCCCTCGATCACATCGGGGTCTTCCTCGGCGAGCACCGCGTTGAGCTGCTCGAGCAGCCGTTTCTCCCCTTCCGCACTCATCTCGTCGAGGACGAGCAGCCGGTTGCGTTCACCGAAACGCAGGCCGATCGCGAGCACGCGATCCTCGGCCTTGGCGGCGTCGCTGAACTCGCCGCCGCTCGAAGCCGTCTCAATGTCGAGCTGGCAGCGACGGAGCTGATGAAAACTCAAATCCCGATAAAGCCGCTGGCGGTTTTGCAGGAGGAACTGGCTCTCGATCGGACGCACCACGTCGACGCCGCCGGTTTCGCGCGCGATCTTGAGAAACCCGTCAAATGCCGCCAGTGACCCGGCGTGCATCAGACGGTTGAACGGCGCGTCTCCGTTCAGCGTTTCCATGGCGACACCCTCGGTCGCCGGCGCAAGCACGCCGTCATTCAACCAGGCAAACGGACGCAGGGACTCAGTGCGCACCGACCGTGCACCGTCGGCTCCGGCGACCGACAGGTGGACGACGCCGGAATCATCCACCCAGACGCCACAGAGGGATTCGCTCATGACGTCCCGCAACGCTCAAAGCGCCGGCTTCAGGTAGACCATGGACACCGCGGTCGCCGCCAGGACGATCGCGATGATGGCCAGGACGCCGGCGGCTCCGCGGCGGCGATAGCCGAAGCCGGTCAACGCCGAGACTCCAAGCCAGGCCCCCAGCTTGATGATCATCCACAGTTCGAACTTGTTTCCATAGATTCTGGATACGAGGCCGAAGCCGCTTACGAGCACCAGAATGCTCGCGATGCCCGTGATCATGAGAACTTTTTTGCGGGTCTCCGCCGGGGCGGCGAACGCGTAGAAGGTGTAGCCGAACAGCACGAACAACGAAACGAGATGGATGATGTGATAGACGGAGGGAGACATGGTGGGAAAGACACCGTTGTCGGCGAAGCGCCCGAAAAAGTCTAGGGCTCGTTTTCACGGCCAACCCCTGAATAAAGATCCTCCATGAAGTTATCCCCCCACTGGAGCAACCGAGGCTCGACACTCTCCCTTCATTGACGTCATTAAAGTGTCCAGCTCGGCACTCACACCACCCCACAATGGCCCCCCCTTTGCGCGTTTTGCATTTGGAAGACAACCCGTTCGACCAAAGGCTGGTGCGCCAGGGCGGATTTCACCCTCCCCGGTTACGACGGCACCGCCGCGTTGGACCTGGCCCGGAGCACCTGCCCGGAAATCCCGTTCATCCTCGTCTCGGGCACCATCGGCGAAGACCGCGCAGTCGAAATTCTCAAGAGTGGAGCCGTCGACTACGTCCTGAAAACAAAACTCGACCGGCTCCGTCCAGCCGTCGATCGCGCGCTCGCCGAAGCCGCCGCTCGTGCGACGGCGATCGCAGCCCAGGCGGCGCTCCGCCGCAGCGAAGAACGCTTCCGCGAAATGGCCGAACGTATCGGCGATGTCTTCTACGTCATCGACCTCGACACCGGTCACCGGCCCTATGTCAGCCCGGCCTATGCGCATATCTGGGGACGCACCGTCGCCGATCTCTACGCGAATCCCGCCCAATGGACCGCAGCCATATTCCCCGAGGATCTTCCTCCCGTGCTCGCCGCCCGGGAACAACTCATCCAAGGCAGGGAATTCTGCATCGAATATCGCGTCGGACGTCCCGACGGAACACTCCGCTGGATTGAGGACCGCGGTTACTTCATCGAGGAATCCGCCGGGGGAATGAAGCGGGCGATCGGCGTCGCCCGGGATATCACCTCGCATCGTCAGCTCGAGGCACAATTACGACAGGCCCAGAAGATGGAGGCGGTCGGCCAGCTTGCCGGCGGCCTCGCCCATGATTTCAACAACGTCCTCACCGTGGTCATCGGCTGCGCGCGCCTGCTGCTGGACCGGGGCACGATGCCCTCCGATTCGATCCGGCTGCTCACCCATATCTTCAATGCCGGAACCCGCGCCGCGAACCTGACCCGCCAGCTTCTTGTATTCAGCAATAAACATGTGATCGATCGACGGACCATCGATCTCAACCAGGTCACCACCGAAATGTCCGAGATGCTCCCTCGCCTGATTGGCGAACACATCACCCTCGACCTGGTGCTTTCGAAGTCACCCTGTCTGGTCGACGGAGACTCCGGCATGATCGAGCAGGTGCTCATGAATCTCACGGTGAACGCCCGCGATGCCATGCCCGACGGCGGCAGACTGACCATCTCCACCGAGCATCTGACGATCGACAACGCATCCACGCGAAATCATCCCGGGGCGCGGGCAGGCCAGTTTATCAGTTTAAGCGTCCGGGATACCGGCTGCGGAATCCCGGCGGAAAACCTTCAGCAGATTTTCGAGCCGTTCTTCACCACAAAGGAGATTGGCCATGGCACCGGCCTCGGCCTGGCGATGGTGCTGGGCATCGTGCAACAACACCAGGGGTGGGTGGAAGTGGCGAGCGCGCCGGGCACCGGCACCTGCTTCCGGATCCTGCTTCCCGCCCTGCCGGCAACGAGCCCCCTGGGTTCGGAACAGCCGGCAAAACCGGCGGCCGCCGCCGGCGGATTGGAAACGCTGCTGCTCGTGGAGGATGAACCGAACGTGCGCGAATTCGCAGTCGCCGTTCTCGGCAGCCACGGCTACCGCGTGCTGCAGGCCGCCTCGGGCGTCGAGGCACTGGAGGTCTGGCAGCGGCACCAATCGAGAATCAGCCTGCTCGTCACCGATCTGGTCATGCCCGACGGCCTGAGTGGTCATGCGCTCGCCCTCCGGCTGCGCAAAGACAAACCGGAGCTAAAAGTGGTGATCACCAGCGGATATATGAATGAGGCCGGAGCCGAACTCGAGCCGATCCCTGACATGCACTTTGTTCACAAGCCCTACAGACCGCAGACCCTCGCCGACGCGGTGCGCAACACGCTCGACGGGAATCCGGATCCCGACCCTTGATCTGCCACTCACGTTTCACCCCCCAAGCCTCCACCCCGGCTGATGAAAAACACCCCACCCCTCAGAGTCCCGTCGCTCGTCGCCGCAGCGGGACTTGTCATGCTCCTGCTGGTGGCGTCCGGCTGCGAAAAACGGAGCGTGGAACGAGGCGTGTCAAAAACGCCCAGACCTGTCGCTGACGCCCTCGACCAGGAACCGATCACCCCGATTCCATTGCAACCGGCCGTGGCTTTGGACGCCCGCAAGGTCGCCTTGGGCCGGAAACTCTTTCACGAACCCAGGCTTTCCCGGGACGATTCGCTGTCCTGCGCCAGCTGCCATCCGCTGGATCGCGGCGGAACCGATCACCGGGTGTTGTCGCTCGGCATCGATGGCCAAAAAGGCGACGTGAACGCACCGACGGTGTTCAACAGCGTGTTCAACTTCGCCCAGTTCTGGGACGGACGTGCCTCGAATTTGGAGGACCAGATGGACGGCCCCATCCAATCGGCCGTCGAAATGGGCTCCACGTGGACAGAAGTGGTGGACAAATTACGCTCCGATCCGGCCTATGTCGCAGCCTTCAAGGAAATCTATGCGGAGGGCGTCCAACCCCACACTGCAAAGAACGCCATCGTCGAATTCGAACGCTCGCTCACCAGCCCCAATTCGCGTTTCGACCGCTATCTCCGCGGAGACAAGGACATCCTGACCGCCGGGGAAAAAGCCGGTTACCTGAAGTTCAAAAACTACGGCTGCATCAGCTGCCATCAAGGGATCAATATCGGAGCGAATCTCTTCCAGCGCATGGGCGTGATCAGGGACTATTTCGCCGATCGCGGAAACGTCACCAAGGCCGACCTGGGCCGCTTCAATGTCACCGGCCAGGAGTCCGACCGGCATGTTTTCAAAGTGCCCAGCCTGCGCAACGTGGCCGTGACCGCTCCCTATTTTCATGACGGTTCCGCGAAAACCCTCGAGGAAGCCGTCGCCGTGATGGCCAAGTATCAGCTCGGCCGTCCGCTGCCCCCCGCGGACCTCGAGCATATCGTCGAGTTTCTCCGCACGCTCACCGGCGAACACGAAGGGAAATCGTTATGAAACGCGCCAGCCTCGTCGGATTTCTTCTCTTGGCCGTCCTGGCCGTTTTTTACCTGCAGCGCAAAGTCTACAGCAACGACGAGCACGAGCGTTTTCACTCCGGCTTGTCGCGGCTCAAACGACTGGATTCCGCCTTCAACGAGGATTTGCTGCGGGTTCGGTTCTCCCTCCTGGGAAGCTATGATGTCTTCCTTAACTATCAGGAGGAAATGGAGCAATTGGTCGACGGATCGCTGGCTATACCCTCCTTCGTCGGTCCGGACAGTCGCGCGGACATTGAACAAACATCCCGGGAGCTCGCCGCCCTGCTGCAAACCCGCCGCCGGTCATTCGAACGCTTCAAATCCCTGAACGCCGTCCTCTCCAACTCACGCCGGTATTTTCCGGTTGCAGTCGACGAACTCACCCGGCGGCTGACCGCCTCCAACCAGGCGGACCAGGAGCTGGGAGGCATCATTCAAACGCTCACCCGCGTGTTGTTCACCCATACGTCGAGTCAGGACCCGTTGCCGGCTGAAGACCTCGCCACCCCCGGGTTGATCTCGGCGTGGTCCGCCCGCCACCCCGATCATACCGAAACCGCATTGGCCTCCAGCCTGGCCCAGCACGCCCGCACGCTTTTGGACGGCCAAAATGAACTGAATGCGCTCACCCGCCAGTTGCTCTCGTTGCCCACCGCCCACGAAATCGACCGGCTCTCCCAACTCTACGAAAAAGACCTGACCGGCGCCCTGCGTCGCACGGGTCAATACCGGGAACTGCTCTACGCACTCGTCCTCGTTCTTGCCGGCGTGATCGGCTACGCCTTGTGGGCCTTGCGCGCCTCCAACCACAGCCTCGAGCAACGCGTCAGCCAACGCACTGCGGACCTCCAGCGTGAAAATGCCGAGCGCCAGCGGGCGGAGACTGAACTGGCCAACTCCCTCTCGGTGCTTCAAGCAACCTTGGAATCGACCGCCGACGGCATCGTGGCGATCAAACCCACCGGCGAAGTCGTCAACTACAACACCCAGTTCGTGAACATGTGGGGTCTGTCGCCCGAGGTCCTCAAGCAAAGGGATACGATGCAAATGACGGCCTTCGTCGCCTCCCAGGTGAAAAACGAGGAGCAGTTCGTCCAACGCATCACCCAGTTGCTCTCCGCCCCTCCCGCCGATGCGTATGATGTGATCGAATTGAAGGACGGCCGGACCTTCGAACGATATGTGAAGGCCCAGCAGGTCGATGGGAAAACCCTGGGCATGGTGGCCAATTTTCGCGACGTCACCGCCCGCCGGCAGGCTGAAATCGAACTCGGAAAAGTTTACTCCCAATTACTGGATACCTCCCGGCAGGCGGGCATGGCGGAGGTCGCCACCGGCGTGCTCCACAACGTGGGCAACGTGCTCAACAGCGTGAACGTCTCCGCCACCCTGGTAGCCGATCAAGTGCGCCGGTCCAAGGTGACGAACGTCGGCAAGCTCTCCGAGTTGCTCGGACAGCATCGCGAAGACCTCGCCAGCTACCTCGTCAACGACCCCAAGGGCCGGATCATCCCGGCCTACCTCGCGACGCTCTCCGAGGAACTCACCAAGGAAAAAACCACGATCATCACCGAACTGGAGAGCCTTCAAAAAAACATCGGCCACATCAAAGACATCGTGGCCATGCAACAAAGCTACGCCAAGACCTCCGGCGTGGTCGAAACGGTTTCGATTCCCGATTTGATCGAGGACGCGTTGCGGATGAATGCCGGCTCGCTGGCCCGTCACGACGTCGATGTCGTTCGCGATTACCACGCCCGTCCGGTTGTCACCCTTGAGAAAAACAAGGTCCTGCAAACCCTCGTGAACCTGGTGCGCAACGCCAAGTATGCCTGCGACGAATCCGGGCGAACCGACAAATTGTTAACCATCAGGACCACCGCCGACGAACAGTCCGTCACCATCGCTGTCATCGACAATGGCGTGGGCATCCCCGCCGAAAATCTCACCCGCATCTTCGCCCACGGCTTCACCACCCGCAAACACGGCCACGGCTTCGGCCTTCATAGCGGCGCCCTCGCCGTCAAGGAGCTCGGCGGCTCCCTCACCGCCCACAGCGACGGCGCCGGCCGCGGAGCCACTTTCATCCTCAAACTGCCCTACAAGGCCGAAACATCCTTATGAACAAGCCGGACTCCCATAAAAACGTGCGCGTGCTCATCGTGGACGACAACCGCTCCATCCATGGGGACTTCATGAAGATCCTCTGCAGCCGCGATCAGGCATCTGAATCCGAATCCATGGAGACCGCCCTCTTTGGCGAGGCCACGGAGGAGCGGCAGGCGGTCAACTTCGAGGTGAACTCCGCCTATCAGGGCCAGGAGGCCCTGGCCCTGGTCGAAAAAGCCCTCGAGGAAAACCATCCCTATGCGATGGCGTTTATGGACGTGCGTATGCCACCCGGCTGGGATGGTATCGAAGCCACCGCAAAAATCTGGGAGATCGACCCCGCGGTGCAGATCGTGATCTGCACCGCCTACTCGGATTACTCCTGGGACGAAATGATCCAAAAGCTCGGTCATTCCGACAAGTTGCTGATCCTCAAAAAACCGTTCGACAACGTCGAGGCCCTGCAACTCGCCATCGCCCTTACCGAAAAATGGAACCTCGCCCGGCAGGCGAAATCCCAGCTCGAAAACCTGGAGAGCCTGGTGGACGAGCGCACCCGCGAACTTCGCATCGCCAAGGAGGCCGCCGAGGTCGCGAACAAGGCGAAGAGCGAATTCCTCGCCAACATGAGTCATGAAATCCGCACGCCGATGAACGGCGTGATCGGCATGACCGGCCTGCTCCTCGATCTCGAGCTCGGCAACGTCCAGCGTGAATACGCGGAAACCATCCGCAGCAGTGCCGAGACCCTGCTGACGGTCATTAACGACGTGCTCGATTTCTCCAAGATCGAGGCGGGCAAACTCACCTTCGAGGAGCTCGATTTCGATTTGACCGAAACGATTGAGAGCACCCTCGACATGCTCGCCGAGCGTGCGCAGGCGAAAGGCACCGAGCTCGTCATGGACCTGCCGGCCCAAGTGCCACGACTCCTCCGCGGCGACCCGGGCCGGCTGCGCCAGGTGCTCGTCAATCTCGTTGGCAACGCGATCAAGTTCACCGAGGGCGGCGAGGTCGTCGTCCGGATCACCCCCGGAACGTCGGACGACGATGGCGTGACTCTGCGCTTCGAAGTCAGTGACACCGGAGTGGGCATTCCCGCCGAAGCGCAGGCCCGGTTGTTCCAGGCGTTCATGCAGGTCGACACCTCGACATCGCGGCGCTACGGCGGCACCGGACTCGGCCTGGCGATTTCCAAGCAACTCGTCCTGATGATGAATGGTGAGATCGGGGTGAAAAGCGAACCGGGCAAAGGTTCGACATTCTGGTTCACCGCCCGGTTCGACCGGTCGGCCGGTCGTCAGCCTCCACTCGCCGGCGACCGGAACGGATGGTCAAACCTGCGCGTCCTCGTCGTCGACGACAACGCCACGAGCCGGCAGATCCTGCGCCACCAGATCTTCGCGTGGAAACTGCAGAAGGGCAGCGCGGCCAGCGGCCATGAGGCGCTGCGCGTCCTGCGAGCCGCCGCCGCCGAGGGGCACCCCTATGATCTTGCGCTTCTCGACGTCGAAATGCCCGAGATGGATGGCCTCACGCTTGCGCACGAGATCCGGGCGGATCCCGCCATTGCCGGAACGCGGCTCATCGTCCTGAGTCCCTTGGGTCACAAGCTTTCCGATCAAAAGCTGAAGGCCGCCGGCATCGACGCGACGCTCAGCAAACCCGTCAAGCAATCGAGCCTCTTCGAATGTCTGGTAAACGTGATCGGCAACACCGAAAGAATCACCGCTTCGACGGCAAAACCAGTGGCGGCCCCCGTGTCCGTCTCCGACGGCCTGCGCGCCGCGCTCGCAGGGACGCGCATCCTTCTCGCCGAAGACAACGCGGTGAACCAGAAAGTCGCCCTCGCGATGCTTGAAAAGCTCGGCTGCTCCGCCGACGCCGTCGCCGACGGTTTCGAAGTGCTCGAAGCCCTCCAACGCATCCCCTACTCGCTGGTTTTCATGGACTATCAAATGCCGGAAATGGACGGCCTTGAGGCGACCCGATTCATAAGGAAACGCGAACAGGACAGCGGACAGGCCTGCCCGTGGAAATCGCCCATTTACATCATCGCGCTCACGGCGAGCGCCATGCAGGGAGACCGTGAAAAATGCATCGAAGTCGGCATGAACGACTATGTGAGCAAACCGATCCGCCTCAGCGAACTCCAAGGGGCGCTGGAGCGATGGCAGGCCTCCCAAGCCCTGAAAAATTAAGTGACACCCCGCCTGTGCCGTGCGCTCAAAGGCTCGAGAACCTTTTTTTGACTAGGTGGGCTCCTCCGGATGGCTTCGCGCTTTCCGATTTACGGCCTAGCACTCCCTCACCCGTTCCGGATCCCGAATTTTATCAAAGGCAAAGAGCAGTTATTGAAAGCACCTCGAACACTGCAGGGTGTCGGCAATAAACGTAGGTCCCCTGCGCCCTCCGTCAACCGCCATTGACCGTTTAATCTCATCCCTGCCCGATAACATTTCGCATCTGACGAACTGGGAAGGTGGGGACGGACCGCCCTGCTCCTAGGTTGTTATACCCCTTTCTCCGAGTAGGCCGCGAGCTTGCTCGCGCTCGAATACGCGCCTGCAAGCAGGCAGCCTACAGAAAAAACAAACCATTCAGGCTACCTGGTTTAATTTCCCGGACGCTTCAGCCCGCGCAAACCCCAGACCATGAGCAGGAGCACGGCTGCAACCAGGCACGCGGGAGACTTTGCCAGCAAACCGGCCGCACCCAACCCGCCCGTGAGCGCCACAACCAGCCAGTCCGACATGCGTCCGCCCCCCGTCGCCTTCGCTTGAACGAGGGTCAACACCAGCCACAAGCCCGCGCCCACGGCCAGCGAGGCGACCAGAAACCGGTTGGCCACGACGTCGCGGCCCTGCCCGGCCAGCAGCTCCGCCAACAGCCAGAACAAACCTTGGTTAAAAAACAACAGGCCGCCGGCAAGCACCGCGATCAAGGTGCGGTTGATCGGAAAATTACCGTTCTCGTCGACTGGAATCCGACTCGCGAGAAAAGATCCGGTGCACGAATACTGGTCTCGCTGGCTACTCATCTTCCTCTACCGCCATCGGGTCGAGATACTTCAGGATGATCTTCTGGAGCTCGTCCAAAAAGAGGAAGCAGGCGAAGGCCTTTTGCACGATCTCGTCCAGATCGCCGAGACTGCTGCTGGCCTCAAGCGCCTCCAGGGTATCGTCGGGAATCTTTGCAAGATGGGTCTCGCGGAAGCGGAGGCGCAACGCGGCGCAGGCGCGCAACACCGGCTCGGCGTTGTCCCGGTCGAAGGCCACCACGCCCTCCATAAAAAATTCCTGGTCGAACAGGGAGAACAACCGGTCGCAATCATCACGTTGCGAAGCCAGCAGGTCCTCGCGCCAGACGGCGGCGAGTTCCGTGTCCGCATCGCTCAACACCAGCGGCACCGCCAGGTGGACGCGCAGTTCGTCGGCCACCGACTTGATCAAGTCGAGCAAGGGGGCGACCGCCGTGATGCTGAGCCGGACTTCAACTCTCTTCATCGGGTTCGAGCGTGGCGGAGAGATGCCACTGTTGAAGTGAAAACACATGGGCTTCCGCGTTCTCGCGCATGCCCACCCAGACGACCGAGCGACCCTGTTCATGGGCCTCGAGCATGTGTTTCGTCGCGGTCGCCTCGTCGAAGCCGAACAGCTTGCGAAGCACCATCACCGCATAGGACATGCGCGTGACGGCGTCGTTGAGAAACACCACCCGCCAGGCTGCTTTTCGCTCGGTTCTCACGCTCATGCCTGGGCAAACGCGTCGCGAACGACCGCGGCGATGTGATCGGCGGCCTCGGCGACCGGCACCTTGATGACGTCCTTTTTGGCGCGCCACTTGAGTTCGATCACCCCCGCAAGCAGTCCCTTGCCGCCGATGGTGATGCGCAGCGGGATGCCGATCAGATCGGCATCCTTGAACTTCACGCCCGGACGCTCCTCGCGATCGTCGATGAGCACGTCGGCGCCCGCCTGTTCGGCGACGGAGGCGAGTTTCTTCGCCAGCTCCGCGGGTTCGGGAACGGACGGATCAAGCAGCGTGATGATGACCTGGAACGGCGCGACCGACCACGGCCAGATGATGCCGTCGTTGTCGTGGCTCTGCTCGATGACGGCCTGCAAGGTGCGGCTGATGCCAATGCCGTAGCAGCCCATCACCATCAGGTGGGATTGCTTCTGGTCATCGGTATAGACCGCGCCGAACTTCTCGGAGTATTTCGTGCCGAGCTTGAAAATGTGGCCGACCTCGATGCCGCGTTTCACCTGGAGCGGCTGGCCGTTCTTCGGATCGGGCTCGCCCGGACGCACGCGGCGGAAGTCGCCGAACCGGGTGATCGCAAGATCGCGGGTCACGTTGACGTTGCGCACGTGGAAACCGTCCTTGTTGGCACCGGTCACGCCATTGCCGATGAGGCGGATGGCATGGTCGGCGAACACACCGGCGAGCGCGGACGGATCCTTGATGCTGCCCTTGACCGCGCCGAGGCTGCCGGGTTTCGCGCCGAGGACCGGCTCGATCTCCTCGGGCGTGGCGGCGCGCGTAAGCGTGAAGCCAAGGGAGCCAAGCTTGGCCTCCTCCAGTTCGTCGTTGCCGCGCAGGATCACAAGGAAGGGTTTCCCGTCGCCGATGTAGACGAGGGTCTTGAACTGCCTGTCGCCGGAAACCGAATACGGAGCGGCCTCGAGGGCGGCGATCGTGATGACGCCGGGGGTGGCGAATTCCTCGATCGCGCCGGCAGGCGCGGCGTCGGCGAGATCGGCGGGCACGAGGGCGCTGGTGGCTTTTTCGCGGTTGGCCGCGTAGCCGCTGGCCTCGTTGTAGATCACGTCGTCGTCGCCGATTTCGGCGGGCACCATGAACTCGTGGGAGAAACTGCCGCCCATCACGCCGGTGTCGGCCTCGACGGCGATGGCGGTCACGCCGATGCGTTTGAAAAAGCGCGCATAGGCGTCCTTCATCGCGAAGTAGCTCTTCACCGCACCCTCGTCGGTGGCGTCGAAGGAGTAGGCGTCCATCATCACGAACTCACGGGCGCGCATCAGTCCGAAGCGAGGGCGGATCTCGTTGCGGAACTTGGTGGCGATCTGGAAAAAATTCTTGGGAAGATCGCGGTAGCTGGTGATCTCGTTTTTCACCAGCGGGGTGATGATTTCCTCGTGGGTCGGTCCGAGCACGAACTCGGGTTCGCGCGAACGGCCCTTGTTGGCGCCGGCGTTGTCGACGCGGAACATGATTTCGCGGGCGGCGGCCCAGCGCGGACCCTGCTCCCAGGTTTCCACGGGATGGATATGCGGCATCCACAGCTCGATCGCGTCGGAGACCTCAAGTTCCTCGCGACAGATCTGGGAGATCTTCTGCATGACGCGCAGGCCGAGCGGCATGTAGGTGTAGAGACCGCCACCGAGCTTGCGCACGATGCCGGCGCGCATGAGCAGCTTGTGAGAGGCAATCTCGGCGTCGGCGGGGCTGTCGCGCAGGGTGGAAATATGGAACTTGGACCAAGTCTTCATGAGGGCTCGCGAACGAAGCACCGCACCCGGCGCGGAGCAAATGTTATTCGTGGGAGGGAGCCTCCTTCCCGTGCAGGGCTGGCGCTTGCGCCACGTCTCGGCCGAAAAAAGAGGCACGCCGCAAGCGACGGCCCCGGACCCAATCCTACAGGGCCAGCGCCTTGAATTCGGCGGTCTGGAATGTGCGCGGGAAGCCGCGGGGGCCGGCCTGCTTTTTCAGCTCCGCGCTGTCCGGGTGCTCCTTGACGCTTTTTTCCAAGAGCTTGAGGGCCTCATCGGTCTTGCCAAGAAGCGCGAGAACGAAGGCCTGCTGGGCAAGTTCCTCGGGGCGTTTGTCGGCCTCATAACGGTCTTCATGCAAGCCGAGTGCTTTTTGATAGGCTTTGCGCGCGCCGTCCTTGTTCTCCTGTTTGCGAAGCGCCATCCCGAGGGACACCCAATACTCGGGCATGTCGTCATGCAACTTGAGCGCCCGCTGGATCAACTCCTCGGCCCGGGAATATTCGCGAATGGACATCGCAAATTGTGCTTCGCTGACGAGCGCAGCCGCCTCCTTTTTGGCCACTTCGGGCACTTCCTTGGGCTGCTTCGAACAACCGGAGGCAAGCAGGGCGGCGGCACAGGCGAGAACAAAAAACAAACGCGTCATGGTGGATGGGGGAATCACAAGTCGGGCGGAACGTTCGCGATGGCTTCTTCGATCGTGGTCATGCCCTCCTTGACCTTGAGCAGGGAGTCCTGGTGAAGGGTCTTCATGCCGTTGCGCATGCAGATTTTTTTAAGTTCGGCGGTCTCCATGCCCTTGTTGATCCCCTCGATGAGTTCCTCGGTGGTGATCATGAGTTCGTGAATGCCAACGCGTCCCTTGTAACCCGAACCGCCGCACTTGGGACATCCCTTGGGCGCGGCCTTGTAAATGGGGCCGCTCCAGCCGAGGGCCTTTTCGAGCAGCTCCTTCTCTCGGGCGGTGGGCTCGGTCTGCACCTTGCACGTCTTGCACACGCGGCGCATCAGACGCTGGGCGCACACGCACAACAGGGACGACGAGATCATGAACGGCTCGATGCCCATGTCGGTGAGACGGGCGATCGTGCTGGGCGCGTCGTTGGTGTGGAGCGTGGAAATCAGCAAGTGACCGGTGAGCGCCGCTTCAACGGAGATGTTGGCGGTTTCCTTGTCTCGAATTTCGCCGACCAGAATGATGTCGGGGTCCTGGCGAAGGAAGGCGCGGAGCGCGCTCGCAAAGGTGAGCCCGATCTGCCGGTGCATCTGCATCTGGTTGATGCCGGCGAGCGTGTATTCGATCGGGTCCTCGGCGGTGCGGATGACGAGTTCGGGGGAGTTGATCTCGTTGAGCGCCGAGTAAAGGGTCATCGACTTGCCGGAGCCGGTCGGACCGCAGTGCAGGATCATGCCGTAGGGCTGGCGGATGACGTCGCGATATTTTTCCAGGTTCTCCGCGGAGAAGCCGAGGGCGGTCATCGGCAGCGTGGATTTCTGCTTGTCGAGAATACGCATGACCACGCCTTCGCCGTGGTTGAGCGGCGCGGTGGATACGCGCAAATCGATATCGATGCCCTTCTTCGTGTATTGCTTGAAAACAATGCGTCCGTCCTGGGGCAACCGGCGCTCGGAAATATCGAGGTTGCACATGATCTTCAGGCGGGCGACGAGCGACGGACCGACCTTCGCGGGGAGGCGAAGCTTTTCATGGCAAATGCCGTCGATCCGGTAGCGGACGATGATCTCCTTTTCCCAAGGCTCGATGTGAATGTCGGACGTGCCGGCAAAGTAGGCGTCTTCGATGATGCGATTGGAGAGCTGGATGATCGGGCCGGAATCCTCGCTGACGCTGTCCTCCTCGATGGCCTCGGAGATGGCGCCGAATTCGGCGCCGATCTGCTTGACCACGTCCTCGAAACCGGCCGCAGGCTGGTTCTCGCGGGCAAACTTTTCCTTGATGTCCTTTTCACGCCCCAGAAGGCGGGCGACCTTCATGCCAGTCATCTCCTGGATCTTGGCCGGGATCGAAACCTCGAACGGATTCGAGAAGGCCACCAGCAGGGTATCGCCCACCTGCCCCACCGGCAGCACCAGATGCTCCTGGCAGAATTCCTGCGGGATGCGTTCGAAGGTCTGCGGTGTCACCCGCCAGCGGGAGACGTTGTAGGGCGCCATGCCGACGGCGCGGGCACGGGCGACGAAAATCTGGAAAGGCGTGAGCCGGTAATCGTCGATGAGAAGCTTGTCGAGGGCGTCGCCGTTGAGGTCGTCCGGATGATGGACGAGCGTGTCGCGCTGGGCATCGGTCAGGCGGCCCATTTCCACGAGCCGGCTGACGATCTGGGTCTGGATTTTTCCTAGAGGCATGGCGGCTTATTTCGAGGCGGCGGGGGCGGGCGCCTTGCCGGCGGCGCGGGCCTCCTCCAGTTTTTCAAAGTAGTCGGCGAGCACTTCCTGGGTGGTGCCATACCAGACCACGGGTCCGCCGAGTTGTTTTTCCCAATAGGCTCGCACGGCGGGGCTCAGGTAGTAGGCGGTGGCGACAAAATACACGTCCTCCTCGCGGTCAAAGGGCATCGACCACGTTGCCCAGCAGGCGCCCAGTTCCAACGTGAGACGCAAATCATCGGGCACATCGTAGGAACGGAGGTCGATCAGACCGACGCCATGTTCGTCCATCACATGTTGAAGAACGTCGGCCTCTTTCACGACCTGCAGCTCGAAGGCGAGGATGGAGAGCACCGAACCCTTGCGATAATCACCGGTGGAAATGAGTTCCAGCAGGCGCTCGTTGGCGGCCTCGAGGTTGTCGATCTTGACGAGGTTGGCCTCGACGAGGTGCGCACCGAGGAGACGGTTCGCCCGCATCAGCAGGGAGCGGTGTTCGGGACTCAAACTCATAGGAAGGATGGCGGTGATCAGGCGGTTTTTTTGATGAGGCGCGGCTTGCCGCCATGCTTGATGACGCGCTTGCGCAGAGCCAGCTTGAGCTCCTCAAGGCCTTCGCCGGTGATGCAGGAGATCTTGAGGACGTCGACCTTGTGGCGGGTCTTGAATTTCTTGAGATTCGCGGCGGCGGCCGGGACGTCCATCTTGTTGGAGACAACGACGCGGGGCTTTTTAAGGAGGCTCTTGTCGTAGAGTTTTAACTCGTTGACGAGGGTCTGGTAGTCGTCGCGCGGGTCGCGATTATCGGTGCCCGCCATGTCGATGAGGAACATGAGCAGCGTGCAGCGCTCAATATGGCGCAGGAACCGGTGGCCGAGACCGCGATTCTCGCTGGCGCCCTCGATGAGGCCGGGCACGTCCGCAATGAGCAGGCGGTCGAACGTCTCGGGATATTCGATCACGCCGATCTGCGGATGCAGGGTGGTGAAGGGATAGGCGGCGGTCTTCGGACGTGCCTTCGTGATGCGGGTGGTGAGGGACGATTTGCCGGCGTTGGGAAAACCGACGAGACCGATGTCCGCGATGCTTTTGAGGACGAGGCGAAACTTGCCGCCTTCGCCGGGCTGGCCGGCATTGGCACGCTTGGGTGCGCGATTCGTGGCGGTTTTGAAGTGAATGTTGCCCCAGCCGCCATTGCCGCCTTTGCAGAGAACGATCTGCTGGCCGTCTTCGATCAGTTCGGCGACGGCTTTGCCGGTCTCCTCATCGATCACGACGGTGCCCAGCGGAAGGCGAAGGATGCAGTGCTCGCCCTCCTTGCCGTAACAATCGGCGCCCTGGCCGTGTTCGCCGGCCTTGGCGCTCCAGTGCGGCTTGTATTTGTAGTCGATGAGATTGTTCGTGTCGTCGTCGCCGAGCAGGATGACATCGCCTCCGCGACCGCCATCGCCTCCGTTGGGACCACCCCAAGGCTCGTATTTTTCGCGGCGGAAGCTCACGGCTCCACGACCACCATCACCGGCTTGAACTTTGATTACGCACTCGTCGACAAACATGAGGCATCATGGTGCACAAAGGATCGCGCTTGCCAAGGGGTGCCTTTGCAAAGGGAGGGTAAATCCGCGGCAAGCGGCACACCCGTTGAAGACTGCGCCCGCCTGGATCCGATCATCGCCATCAAAACATGGGGCGACACGGTGGACCCGTGAAAGCACGCGGATAGGTGAATGCCCCCAGATTTCCGCCAGTAATCAGCAATAACCATATTTGCGGTCAGCGATGCGCTAACACGTCCGGAGCGAATCGGGGTAAGGTGCCACCGCCCCTATGAAAACACCTACCCCTGTTGAAATGGACTCGCTACGTCGTGCCCGCTGGCTGCCGCTTTGCCGGTTGCAACGAACGGCGATGGCCCTGATCGGTTCGCTGGCTCTCGGCGGAACCTTGCGTGCGGTCGACCCCGCACCGCTCGTGCCCGGCACCTGGACCTTGCAGTTTCAGGACGACTTCGACGGCACAACCGTCAACGGCGCGAAGTGGCGCCTCGGTTCGCATCACTCCGGCATCGCCGGCTCCGCCGGTAATTCACCGCAGAACATCTCCGTCGCGGACGGAACACTGAAGCTGAAGGCCGAGCAGCGCGCCGTCACCTACAGTGGAACCAACTACAGTTACGCCACCGGCGAGGTCAGCACGTTCTTCAACCACCGCCAGCAAAACGGCTACATCGAGGCGCGGCTCAAATACCCCGCCGTCACCGGCCTCTGGCCCGCCTTCTGGTTGATGCCCGACCGGGCCAGCTACGGCTGGCGAGACGCCTATCGGCGCTCCTACCTCAAGTTCGATCTGACCGGCGTGAACCTCGCCTCCGTGACGAGCGCCACGCTCAAGCTCACCGTCTCCTCGTTGGAAACCGGAGGCATCAACAACCTCGTGTTCATGAAGCTCGCCGATGACACGTGGAGCGAGTCGACGATCACCTGGAACAACAAACCGGTTCCCGATCCGATCTGGCTCGCGCAACGCTGGAACAACCTGGTGTCCTCCGGCTCGGAGATCACCGCCGACGTGACCGCCTACGTCGCGCAGGAAATGGCCGGCGACAAGAAGATCAGTTTCGTCCTCGCCGACACGTTCATGCGCACGAAGCTGCTCGCGTTTCACAGCAGCGAGGCGGGCAACGCCGCCAACCGTCCCCAACTCGTGATCGATGGCGTGGCCTACACCGCCACCGAGGACGCCACGGTTCGCTGGGGCACACTGGCAAATACCAACTACGGAAACGCCAATGACCTTGGCGTGAAGGACGATTGGGGCGACACCGCCACGACCTTTAACGGCGGCATGGAGGTGGACGTCATGGAGAGCCTCGGCATCTGGGGCGCCAACGTCACCCAGCACGCGCTCCACTGGGACGGTTATGGCTCCTCCCACAAAACGGCCGGATGGCCCAACATCACCTACACGCCCACTCCCGACAACTTCCACACCTATGGTCTTTACTGGGAGCCGGGGCTGCTCGCCTTCTACGTCGACGGCATCAAGACCGCGGAATACGTCAACTCCCGCGTGATGAGCGTGCCTGCCTACTTCCTCCTCTCGCTGCAAATGGGCGGCTGGGGCAACAACAACCCCGGCCCACAGGTGAACAATCAGGTGATGGAAGTCGACTGGGTGCGCTCATGGAGCGGCACGCGCGCCGCCCCCATCACCGTGACGGTGGACAATGCCGGCACCGCCGACGTCGAGACGACCGGAACCTGGATCTCCTCCACCGCCAACGCCGGTTACCACGATATCGACTACGCGCATGACGACAACGCCGGCAAGGGCACCAAGACCTTCACCTTCCTGCCTCCGTTGCTGGCGGATGGCGAATATCTCGTCTATGCCCGCTGGCCGGCCGCAATCGACAACGCCACCAACACCCCGATCGATATCGTTTCGTCCAAGGGCGCGGTTTCCACGGTCACCGTCAACCAGCAGCAGGGTGGCGGGCAGTGGAACTTCCTCGGCACCCACAACCTCGCCGTGCTCACGGCCGAGGCGACCATCCGCACCACCGGCACCAACGGCTTCGTGACCGCCGATGCAATGCTCTTCCAGCCCGCGCCAACGACCGGCTTTGTCACCGTGGACAACACCGACACCGCCTACGTCGCCTCCACCGGCACCTGGTCGGCCTCGACCAGCGTGCCCGGCTACCTCGGGACGAATTACGTGCACGACGGCAACACGGCCAAGGGAACCAAGACGTTCTCCTTCAAACCCGCGGTTGCCGCCGCCGGCGATCACCTCGTGTATGCACGCTGGCCGGCCGATGCCAACCGCGCCAGCAACGTGCCGGTGGACATCGTCAAGGCGGACGGCTCCGTCGCGACGGTGATCGTCAACCAGCGGGTGAACAACAACACGTGGACCGCCCTCGGCGTGTTCCCGCTCTCGCCAACGAATGCGGAAATCAAGATCCGCACCACCGGAACCAACGGCTTCGTGATGGCCGACGGTGTGCGCGTCGTCCCGGTGATCGCGCCGTGAGATCAGGAGCGTTGTAGTCGAAAGCCACTACATCGGGGGACGGCCGTCATCGGACCGTCCCCCGATTTTTTTGGGCGAAGAAGACCGGCGGGGCTTCCTCCGCGGGGCATGCTTACAACGCCAGGCGGATGCCCTTGCGCAGGTAGGTGGGGACGTCGAGGTCCTGACCCTCGAAGAGATTCCGGTCGGTCTTGTCGAAGTGGCCGCGGCTCTCGACCTCGTTAAAGGAAAATTCGTTCTGCGCCACGGCTTCCAACGGCAGCTCCGCCGCACTTTTCGCATTGCGGGCAACGGCCGGCGCGGACTTCGCGGCGGCAGGCGCGGGAACGGCGGTCTCGGTCTCGATGGGCAGCTCCCCCGCGGTGCGTGCGGGCGAAGGGGTCAGCGCCCGCGTGGGCCGTGCGAGCGTGGACGGACGGCGCACGCCGCCGCTGCGTCCGCCGATGTCGCTCGTGCCCAGCACGACGACCTCGACCTTCCCCTGCATGTCTTCGTCGATCACCGCGCCCATGATCACGTGGGAGTCGCGGCCGAACTGCTCAGTCACCGCCGTCATGATTTCGTTGACCTTGGGCAACGTGAGATCGGTGCCGCCGACGATGTTCACGAGCAGGCGGTCGGCCTTGCGGGCGAACTCGGGTGTGGCGAGCAGCGGGCACAGTTTCACACCGTCGATCGCCTCGGCCACGGCGTTCTCGCCGGAACCGGCGCCAAGGCCGAAGAGGGTCTTGCCGCCGCGCGTGTGGAACGCCTGGCGAAGCGTGGCAAAGTCCAGGTTGATCAGACCGGTGCGGAAGAGCATCGACCAGATTGATTTCACGCCGCGGCCGATCCATTCGTCGGCCCGGGCAAAGGAATCAAGCGCGGTTTCACCTTCCTCGGCCTGCTGGAGGAGAATGTCATTGGGCAGCGGGATGACCGCGTCGCACACCTTGCGGAGCGCGGCGAGACCCTCCTCGGCCTGCTTGGCGCGGCGTCCGCCCTCGAAGGTGAACGGCATGGTGACAAATGCGATGACCAGCGCCCCGGATTCGGCGGCGATCTCGGCCACCGTCGGCGCGGCGCCGCTGCCGGTGCCGCCGCCCATGCCGGCGACGAGAAACACGAGGTCGCAATCCTTGACGACGGCGGAGATTTTTTCGCGGTCGGCCTCGGCGGCGTCATGCCCGAGATCGGGGTCGCCACCCGCACCGAGCCCGCGCGTGACGCTGGCGCCGATGAAAATTTTGTCCTGCACCGGCGAGTTGGCGAGGGCCTGGTGGTCGGTGTTGATCACCGCCATCTGAAGGCGGTCGAGGTTCTCCATCTTGAGACGGTCGACCGCGTTGGAGCCGGCACCGCCGACGCCCACGACCTTGATCGCGATCGTGCGGTCGGTGAGGATTTCGTGGGTGAGCGGGAGTTCGTTGGGATTCATGGAGTGATCCTCTCGGTGCGTCAGGCGGTGGCGAAAAGTTTGCCCATCCAGCCCGGCGCCCGCGCACGGCGGCGGGGAGCGGCGAGATCGGCGCGGGAGCTGAGTCCGTATTGGAGAAGACCGAGGACACTGCTGAAGCCCGGATCGCGCAGGTTTTCCGCCACCCAGCCGGGAGCCTCGCCGAGACGGGCCTGCACGCCAAAGACGCGCGCGGCGGCCTCGTCGATCCCGGGGAGCTTGGCCGTGCCGCCCGTGAGGATGACGCCCGCGGCGGTCTTCTCGGGAGAGAAGGCGGCGCCGAGCTTCTTGCGGACCACCTCGAACAACTCGGTGGTGCGCGCGGCGGTGATCTGCTCGATCGTGTGGCGCGGGAACTGGCGGTCGCCGATCGCGAAGTCACCGTTGAGCCAGACCTTCTCGGCGCGGTCCTTGGTGGCCACCGTGCCGCGTCCGAAACGGAGCTTGAGTTTCTCGGCCTGGCCTTCGGTCACCCGCAAGCCGAGGCTGAGGTCATTGGTCAGGTGGACGCCGCCGACCGGCACAACCCCGGTGAGCTGCGCACAACCGTCACGATAAAGCACGAAGTCGGTCGTGCCCGCGCCCACGTCGATCACCAGCACGCCGTTCTGCTTGTCCTCGGCGGAGGCGAGAATGGTGCCCGAGGCGAGGCTGGACAGGATGAGTTCGGCAACCCGGACGTTGAAGCCGCGGATCACATGGATGTTGTCGGCGATCTTGCCCTCCTGGCCATGCACGGTCCAGTAGCCGGCTTCGAGGCGCTGCCCCACGAGGTGCTCGGGATCGGGGACATTGCGTCCGTCGAGACGGAAAGGGCGGCGCAGGTGGTGAACCACCATGCGGCCCTCGGGCAGATTCTTCGATTTGGCCAGGCGGCAGACCGTGTCGATATCGGGGGCGCCGACCAGGTTGTCGGCGGCGGAGACGTTCACGGCGGCCTCGTTGTAGAAGCCCTCCAGGTGCCCGCCGGTTTGGGCGAGGTAAACCTCGTCGATCCGCGTGCCGGCGCTCTGCTCAGCGGCCATGAGCGCGCTGTGCGCCGCCTCGCTGGCGGCCTTGAAATCGGAAACCGCCCCCTTGATGACGCCACGCGACTGGCATTCGCCGACGCCGATGATGTGAAGCGTGCCCTGGGTGAGCTCGCCGATGAGAACGCTGACCTTTGAGGTGCCGATTTCAACGGCGCCGATGAACTTGGTTCTAGAAATCACGTTGCGTGGAAGAAGAGTTGCGGGGAGGCAGAGTAAAAAGCGCCGTTCCCGAGGGCGGGACGGGCCTGGTGTTGGACGCGGCGGGCGCTCCGCGGCCGTCGGCCACGGTATCAAATGAAACCGGCACCTGCTTGTCGCCGATTGCCAGGTTCACCGACTTGAGCTGCCCGGTGGCATTCTGGCGGCGGGTTTCATCCAGGATGTAGTCGAGCCGCGCGAGTTGCCGGTAAAAACTGTCCTGCGACGCACCGAACGTGATCACCTCGACCTCGGTGGACTTCACCGTGAGGGTGCGGTCGAGGGCGAACCGGGCGAGCGAGACAACCTTGAACGACCGGTAAAGCGCGGGCGCGGAGGCCTGGGCGGTGCCGAGCAGATCCGCGACCGCGTCCATGCCGTCGATGCGCACGAACCCCGTGCCCTCGCGGAGCAGCTTGACGCCATCGATGAAGGGCAGCGAATCCGTCATCCCCGTGTCGTAACTAAAACCCGAATACACCGTGCCGTCGCGGGAGACCAGGAAAACCACCGGGGCGGCATCGCCGATCAGGGCCATCACCCGCGTGACCGGGACGCGCTCCTGAAGCGTGACCACGAGAACGTCCGGGAAACGGCGCTCGATGACCGCCTTGCTCACCTGCCCGCTCTCCTCGAGGCGGCGCTTGAGATCGACGAGATCGAGTTCCATCAAGCTCGCCTCCTTGGGCAGCGCGAGCGTCCGCTGGACCCAGTTCTTGTCGAGCACGCCATCGGTGCGGACGGCAAAATCGCGAATCGGCACGCCCTTGGTGGGTGCAGTGAGGCGCGTGGGGTTCGTTTCCCACAGGTTGACCACCTCATAAACGCCCCACGCGGAGGCACCCAGCACAAGCACGAGGCCGACAATGTTGCCGATCGCCATGGCCAGGCGTTTCTTGCCCTCGCGCCCCATGATGCGGCGCTGCGCCACCGGCTGCGGAATATCGCGCCAGGTGCGGGTCGGAGGAGGATTGAAACTGGTCTGACTCATGAAAAATAGGCGGCTTTAGGCACCCCGGCGGAAACGCTGCACGGCCGGACTCACCAATTCACGAACCAACGCGGTAAAATCCAGCCCGGCGCAGCGTGCGCTCATGGGCAAAAGACTGGTCTCCTTCATGCCCGGCAGCGTGTTGATTTCGAGTAAATAAAGCGGGTTATTCACATTTTGCTCACAGAGGATGAAATCCACTCGCGCGTAGTCGCGGCAACCACAGGCCGCGAAGGCGGTTTCGGCCGCCTTTTGGGCCGCCGTCGTATGGGATTCCTTGAGCGGTGCAGGGGCAAAATACTCCGTCGCACCCTTCGTGTATTTGCTCGCGAAGTCATAGACGCCCGACTTCGGCCGGATTTCGACCACGCCCATCGCCTTGCCGTTCAATACCCCCACGGACAGCTCCCGGCCCACCAGGCGTTGCTCGATCAACCAGTTGCCATCGGTGATGCCTTCCAGCGCCCCGGCGAGAACCGCCCGGTCGGTGGCCACCGTGAGGCCCACGCTGCTCCCCTGATCGTTGGGTTTGACGACCACCTGGCCGCCCAGGGCGGCGATGACCGAATCGGCGGAGGGTTTGTTCGCGGCGGAAAACGTCAGCCCCTTCGCCACGGCGATCCCGCGCGCCGCGGCCGCCGCCTTGGTGGCCGCCTTGTCCATGGTCAGCGCACTCGCGACGGCATCGCATCCCGCGTAAGTCACGCCCGCCGCATCCAGCAGCCGCTGCATGCCGCCGTCTTCGCCAAAGGTGCCGTGCAAGGTCGAAAACACCACATGGGTCTTCGGGTCGAGCCCGGCCGGCAACGCGTCCGCGTCGACCGTGAACATCCGGGTCGGAAAACTCCGTGCCAGCGCGAGCGCCGAGGCGGCGCCCGAGCCAAGCGAAACGTCACGTTCGGGTGAAATACCGCCGCACAGGACGGCGATGATGGGTTCGCGCATGTTCATAAAACGTCCTTCCATTGTTTTCCGTAAAGCAGCACCTCGGGTTCGAGTTTCACCCCTTGGGCCTGTTCGACGCGGGCGCGCACGCGCCGGACCAGTTCGATCACGTCGGCCGCCGTGGCACTCCCCCGGTTGATGATAAAGTTGGCGTGAACCGCCGACACCTCCGCATCCCCCACCCGCTCGCCTTTGAGTCCGCTGACATCGATCAGGCGTCCGGCCGAGTCGCCCGGCGGATTTTTGAAAATACATCCGGCGCTCGGTAGTCCACGTGCATCTCGCTTTTCTTCAACGTGCGGATCGCTCCGTCGAAGGTCATCACGGCCACCTCCTCGACGACGTCGAACATCCAGCCGCCCATCGCGCCCGCGTTCATGCGCAACGCCCCGCCGACGTTGCCCGGGATGCCTTCCAGAAACTCGAAGCCCACCAGTCCGGCCTTCGCCGCCAGACCGCACAGGTTTTTCAAGCGCAGGCCCGCGCCCACCCACACGCGACCGTCAGGACGCGGCTCAAAGGTTTCCCACGCCGGCTGGCGCAGGCTCACGACGAGACCGTTCACCCCTTCGTCGGACACCACGAGATTCGATCCGCGACCCAGCATGACCACCGGCACGCCATGGGCCGTGGCCGTTTTCACGAGCGCCTGCATATCCGCCATGTCCGCCGGCTCGGCGTAGAGGCGGGCCGCGCCACCGATGCCCATGGTGGTCTTGCGCGCGAGCGACTCTTCGCGCTTCACCTTGGTCGCCGGCGAAACGGCGGCGCGCAGCGTCCCGGCAAGCGCATCCCAGCGCACCGCGGCGATGGACTCGAGCCAGGCTCGGGCCATCATGTCGATGTCACCGGCGCCGACGAAGGCCACGAAATCGCCCGGCTTGCACCCGGTGGCGAGCGCCGTCAGCAAACCCGCGTTGTCCCCCGGATGATACACCACGGGCAGCGACGGCGCGGTGCGTTGCAGTTCGGCCTGCAGGTCACGGGTCGTTCCGCCCTCGATGGGCGCCTCGCCCGCGCCGTAGACATCGAGCAGATAAACCGCATCCCCCAGCGCAAGCGCCGCGGCGAAACCCGCCTTGAACTGTGCGGTGCGACTGAAGCGATGCGGTTGGAAGACCACCACCAGCCGCGCGTCGCCGCGGGCGCGCAGGCTGCCGAGGAGGGCGCGGATCTCCGCCGGATGGTGCGCGTAGTCCTCGATCACGGTCAGATAATCCGTCGCGTGCAACACGGCCTGGCGGCGCCGCACCCCCGGGTAGGCGGCGAGCGCCTGGCCCGAAAGCCCCCCCACTCCAATCATCTGGGCAACCGCCAGCGCCGCGGTCGCGTTCAAGGCATTGAACTCGCCCATCGCCCGCACCCAGGCGGCCGGGAAAGTAAAACGTCCGCCCAGGGCGAGCTCAATGCTCGCGCCTGCCAGCGTGCTGATTTGTCCGCTGTAATCGCCCAGTGGCCCGAACGTGGCCGCCGGCGGGGAAAGTTGCAGGGCCGCGCGACGCGAAAGATCGCACGCCGCATTCACGAGCACGGCCCGCTTGGTGCGGTTGAAGAGCATGCGAAACGCCAGTTCCAGCTCGGCCTGGGTGCGGTAAAAATCCGGGTGATCCCAATCGAGGTTCACCGCCACGGTGATCTCCGGCGAAAACTGTCCGATGGTCCCGTCGCTTTCGTCGATCTCCGCCACCACCCAGTCGTTCATGCCCGCTCCGGCCGGAGCGATCGCATCGTCGGCGAACAGACCGCCGAGCACATACCCGGCGGGAAAATTCGCCTCCCGCAGAGCCCAGATCAACATCGCCGTCGTCGTGGTCTTTCCGTGCGACCCGCAGACGGCGATCAACCGCCGGTCACGCGTCGCCTCGGCCAGCAATTCGCCGCGCCGCACGACGCGCAGGTTGCGGGCGCCGGCCGCCGCGATCACGGGATGCGCAGGCGCGATTGCCGTGGAGCACGCGACGAGCTGGCAGCCATCGGGGATCTCACCCGGACCCGTAAGGATCACGCCGGCGCGCTCGAGGTGGGTGCGCATCACCGCGGTCATCGCATCGTCCTCCCCGCTCACGCGAAAACCGCGTTGCGCAAGATAAACGGCCAGCGGACCCATGCCCATGCCGCCGACACCGGCGCAATGAATCACGTTCACCGGATGTCCAAAAAGAAGGGGGAACGGCGCGATGCTCATGCGGAGGTTTTCCCCGGCGGATTGAATGACTCCAGGTCGTCGAGAATCATCGAGAGCGGGGAGGCCTGGTCGAGGCGGCGCAAATTCGCGCGGATGCCGGCCAGTCGTGCGTCGTCGGCGATGAGCGAACGCACGGCGCCCCCCAAGTCGGACTGGAGTTTCGCCTGGTCGATCACCACCGCACCACCGTGCTGCTCAAACCAGAGCGCGTTGGCGCGCTGGTGATCGTCGGCCGCATGCGGATAGGGAATCACCACGGACGGCGTCTCGCAGCGGATCATCTCCGCGATTGAGCCGGCGCCGGCCCGGGCGATCACCAGATCGGCGGCGGAGAGCAATGCGGCCACCTGATCGGAGAACGGCACGAACACCGCTTTCACTGGCGAGCGGTCCGCGGAGGACTTCAGCGCCAGCACCTCCGGCGCACCCTTGCCGAGGCCGGTGACGCAATACAGCTGGATGCCCTCGGCCGCGAGGTGCGGCAGTTCGCGCCGCGCCCAGTCGTTGAGCACGGTCGCACCCTGGCTTCCGCCAAAAATCGCGAGCACCTTCTTCGACGGGTCGAGTCCCAGCTGGCGGCACGCCTCTTCGCGCGGCAGGCGGACGATCTCGCGGCGCACCGGCAGGCCGACATTGCGGACGACCCCTGCGCGCACGCCGGGCAAATCGACGCCCGGAGGCAGATAAACCCGCCGCGCAAAACGGCTCAACGAGCGGATGGCGCGACCGGGAATGCGATTGGCCTCATGCAACGCAACGGGCACGCCCCGGAGTTTGCCGGCCACGATGATTGCCGCCGTGGTGAACCCGCCGAAGCCCACGATGCCGGCGGGACGCGTCGTGCGGACAAGTTTCCAGCTGACGAAAAATCCCTTGGTCTGCGACACGACGAAGCGCGCGAAGCCGGCGGGCTCCAGCGTAAACGGCGCACCGGGAATCGGCACGAAGCGCAGGTGCGGGTATTTTTCGATGAGCCGGGCATCGACCCGTTTCTGGCTGATCAGCAGCGTGGCGGCGTGACCGCGTTCGGCAAGGCCCTCGGCCAGCGCGATGCCGGGCGAGAGATGTCCGCCGGTGCCGCCGCAGGAGATGAGAAAAGTGCTCATGATAACTCCTCCATTGAACGGCGCCCGCCGCCGAGGCCGGTGCGCGACCAGGTGCGCTGGGTGTTGAGAATGATGCCGATCAGGATGCCCATGAGCAGCAGGTTCGAGAGACCGGCGCTGATGAACGGCAGCGACATGCCTTTCGTGGGAAGCAGACCGGTGACAACACCGAGATTGATGATCGCCTGCAGGCAGATCATGAGCACCGTGCCGGTCACGAGCAGGTATTGGAAAAGATTGGGCGCGCGTCGCAGGTGGATGAAACCCGCGATGAAGATGATCGTGAAGATGCCCACCACCCCGATGGTGAACGGCAGACCGAGTTCCTCGCCGATCACCGCGTAAATAAAATCGGTGTGCGCCTCGGGCAGGAAATTCATCTGCTGCCTCCCCTGCCCCAGCCCGACGCCTTCCGTGCCGCCCACCGCGAAGGCGAGCAGCGACTGCCAGAGCTGGTAGGTGCCGGACGACTTGTTGCCCTCGACGTCCAGATACGCGAGGAAGCGCTTCAAGCGGTTGGGATTGTTGATCACCATCACGGTGAAACCGGATATCACCAGCGCGACGGTTGGCAGGACGTAGCGCCATTTGGCACCGGCCAGAAACAACAGGATCACGCCGACCACCATCACCAGCGCGGCCGTTCCAAAATCAGGCTCCAGCACGATCAACCCGGCAAAGCCGCCAATGAGGGCCAGCGGGATCAGATAACCGCGCCTGAACTCCCCGATGCGCGTCTGGTTGAGCGCGAGGTAGTGCGCGAGGCAGAAAACCATCGAGATCTTGGCGATCTCCGAGACCTGAAAACGCAACGGCCCCAGACCGAGCCAGCGGCGGCTGCCCTTCACCTCCACCCCGATGCCGGGAATCAACACCAGGACGAGCGCCAGCGCGGTCACGCCCGCCACCAGCCATACGTGCCGGCGTGCATATTCCAAATCGAGGCGGCTGACTACGAACGCCGCGAAACCGGCCATCGCCACCCCGACGAGCTGTTTGCCCAGGTAGGAATACGGCCCGCCTTTGAACGAAACCGTCGCGCTGAAGAGGATCGTAAGCCCCAGAAAGACCAGCCCGATGGCACAGACGACGATGACCGCGGCCGGATTGAACGAGAAGCGTCCGCGATGTGAGTCGGGCGCAAGGGCGTCGTGAACCATCTGGGCGGTTTCCGGGAATGCCTGGCGTGAGCGGGGGTGGATTGAAGGACGAACGCGTTACTCGATTTTCGGCGCACCGGACTCCTCGACGCGAATGGCCGGGGCGTCCATGGACTCGGGGGCGGGCGAGATGAACGGAGCATCCGCCGGAGCCGGGGCGGGGGCGGGAGCAACCGGCGAATCGAACACCGGGGCGAGCGGCGCGGGCGCGGCGGGCGGCAGCGCGGGCGCCGGCACCGGACTGGCGACCGCAGGCTTTGCGGCGGGCGCGGCGGTCTTTGCCGCGGGAGCCTGCCAGCCGGGGATCTTCAGGGACTGGCCCACGCGGATCTTGGTGGGATCGGCAATGTTGTTGGCGGTGGCGACCTCGCCGACCTTGACCTGGTATTTCCTGGCGATGGCGCCCAGCGTTTCACCGGCCTTGACGACATGGGTGATGGACGCGGCCGGCGCGGCGGCGGGAGCCGTGCGAGTCGCGGATGCGGCAGGCTCGGCGGCCGAAGCGGCGGGAGCGAGCGCCTTGCCGGGGATGGTGAGCGCCTGGCCGAGCTTCAGGGTGGAATCGGCGCGCAGGTTGTTGGCCGCGGTGAGCTGTTTCACCGTCACGTTGTTTTTCTTGGCGATGGACCAAAGACTGTCGCCCTTCACCACGGTGTAGGAGGCGGCGGGCGTGGATTGGGCCGTCACCGCGGCGGTGGCGGCCGGTGTGCCGGGACGCGTCGGGCTGAAGCGAATCGAGGAGACTTCTCCGTAGGCTGCGGGAGCGGGTTGTCCGACGACCGGCGAACCAGTATCGGCCGGCGCGCTCAGCGGGGATCCTTCGGCGCCGATCACCGGCGCGGGAGCGGCGGCGACGGGCTTCTTGGTGGTGGAACGGCAGCCGGGAATGGCGAAGATAAACATGAAAGCGACGCCATGGAATGCCATGACGATGCCGAATATTTTAACGAGTTTCATAGGTGATTTGGTTTTTGGAAATTTGAGGAAAGGATAAGGCTCAGACAACGGTTGCGCCCACATTATTCACAAGCGCGACGAACTGCCGGCCGCGATCCTCATAGTTTTTGAACTGGTCGAAACTGGAGAACCCCGGACTCAGCAAAATGTTATCGCCGGCGGAGGCCATCGCGGCGGCACGGCGCACGGCCTCCTCTAAATTTACGCAGACCGTGTGCGGAAGACCGCTCACGCCCGCAAACATGGCGAGCACGTTGCGCGTCTCGCCGATCAGGAAGGCGTGCTTCACCTGGGGTGCCAGCCGGCGGACAAAGGAGGCCACGTCGCCGCCCTTCGATTTCCCGCCCGCAATCAGGATGACCGGCGCGCCGAAGCCGGCGACCGCCGCCTCGACCGCATGAAAATTAGTGGCCTTGGAATCGTTCCACCACGTAACCCCTCCGCGCACGGCGACACGGGCCAGCCGGTGCTCGCCGAGGCTGAACGACTGGGCCGCGGCATAAAGGGCGGTCTCCCGCAGCCCGTAGCTGCGCCACCATGCGGCCGCGACCGCTCATCGGCTCGTGGTGTTTTCGCCGGGATTTCCGCCCACGCACCCGTGGACGGCCGAGGCGCGGGCCGCCGGTGCGGTGTGCCTGGACAGAAAATACTCCTCCATCGTGCCGTGGCGCTCCAGGTGGTCCTCCGCAAAATTGGTCCAGAGCGCGGCATCGGCCCGAAAATGTCGCAAGGTCTCCGCCTGGAACGAACTGACTTCGCACACCGCGATCGAGTCGGGTGCGCCCCCGTCGCGATCGGCGACCAGTTGCGAGAACGAATAACCGATGTTGCCCGTGGCGCAGGCATCGCGGTCGACCGAACGCAACGCATGGGTGAGAAACTCCGTAAGCGTGGTCTTCCCGTTGGTGCCGGTGATGGCAACAAGCGCGCCGCGCCAGAAGAGCGACGCAAAATCCAGCTCGGCCAGGCACACCGCACCGGCGGCCCGCGCCTCGGCCGTCCACGGGTGCGTGGGCGGAAATCCCGGCGAAAACACCACGAGCCGATGAGCGGTCGCGGCCGCCCTTCGCCGCCCAGCTTGGCGACCAGCGTGCGCACGGCCTGCCCGCTCACGCCGCCGCCAAAAATGGCGACGGGATGCGCGAGCAGCGGTTCGATGAATTCGGGAGTGACGAGGGGCATGGTGGATTAATGCGGGACCCTTACGCCGGTGCAGGGCTGGCGCTTGCGCCATGCCTTCCGGCAGACGAGGCACGTCGCAAGCGACGGCCCTACGGGAGACCATCCGGCGCCTGCTGCACTGTGAAGGAATACGTTCATCGTTTTCAGCGAAGTTTGAGCGTGCCCAGGCCGGCGAGCGCGCACATGAGCGAGATGATCCAGAAACGAAGCACCACCTTCGTCTCCGGCCAGCCGGCTTTTTGAAAATGATGGTGAATCGGTGCCATGCGGAAGAACCGCCGGCCTTCGCCGTAACGGCGCCGGGTGTATTTGAAAAAGCCCACCTGGATGATGACCGAGACCGCCTCGACGACAAACACGCCGCCGACGATCACGAGGGTGAACGGCTGCTGCACCATGAACGCAATCATGCCGATCAACCCGCCCAGCGCGAGCGAGCCCGTGTCTCCCATGAAGAGCTCGGCGGGGTAGGAATTATACCAAAGGAACGCCATGCCCGCGCCCACCAGGGAGCCGCAGATCACCGCGAGTTCGCCGGTGCCGGGGACGTGGCTGATGAGCAGATACTCGGCGATCTTCACGTTGCCCGCGGCGTAGGCCATGATGCCGTAGACGAGCGCGACCGTGATGGTGCAACCGATGGCCAGGCCATCCAGACCGTCGGTGAGATTGATGGCGTTGCTGAAGCCGACGACCCAGAAGAAAACGAGGACGAAGAGCGCCGCGACCGGCATGGCGGTGAACACCGGATATTTGAGAAACGGCACCCAGAGTTCGCGGATTTTGTCCGCACTCATCGGATGCCAGACCAGGCCGGCGAGGGCCACGATGGTGATGAGCGTCTGCCAGAACATCTTTTCGCGGGATGAGATGCCGTCGCGGTTTTTCTTCACGACTTTCAGGTAGTCGTCACGCAGTCCCACCGCGGTGAGCGCGGTGTAGACGAAGAGCGCCACGATGATCCAGATGTTGGGCCGCGCCCAGAGCACCGTGCTGAAAAACACCGACAGAAAAATCAGCAGGCCGCCCATCGTGGGGGTGTTTTTCTTGTCGAATTTCTGCGCGAGCTCCCCGGTGCGGTCGTCGTCGTAATGCTGGCCGAACTTAAGGGCGCGCAGGCGGGTGATCAGCCACGGGCCGATGACGAAGCCGATGAGCGCCGCGGTTCCCGCCGCCATGAGCGTGCGGAGCGTGATGAACCGCAGCACACGCAGCGGCCCCCAGATTTCTTCGTAATCGGCGAGATAGCTTAGCATGGTCTCAATGTGCCGCGAGCGCAGCCTCGTTGCTCAGGATGGTTTCAAGCTGGTAACGGCGGCTGCCCTTGATGAAGACGGCGCCCTTGAACTTTGCCAGTTGCGCACGCACCGGGTCGAGCGAGCCGACCACTTCGACTTGCAGCGGGGCGGCGCCGTTTTCGAGCGCCCCCTGCCGCACGGAACCGGCATGGTCCCCGATGATCATGAGGTGATCCTGGCGGCGCAGGTGAATGGCGCGACCGAGCGCGTGGTGATACATCGCCGACTCGGTGCCAAGTTCCCCCATGCATCCGATCACCAGCAGGCGCGGCTCGGTGTCGGGCGCGACCGCATAAAATGCATCAAGCGCATCGCCCATGGCGGCGGGATTGGCGTTGTAACAATCGATGTAGAGCAGGCGTCCGTCCTCGCGACGAAGTTCTCCGCGCAAGGCGGCGGGCTGCCAGCGCTCAAGCCGGTCGCGGATCGTCTCGGCGCGGACGCCGAGGAGCAGCGCGGCGCGGATCGCCAGCGCGGCGTTTTGGGCCATGCCGTCCGACACGCGGCGCAAAACGAAGTTGAGCGCCTTGCCCGAAACGGAGTCACGCATGGCGACCAGGGTCTCCTCGGCACATTGCATGAGCGTGAAAAACGTATTGGCCGGCGGCACGTCGGGCGAGAGCGGGAGATCGGCGCGGCCGAGACGCCAGCTGTTGACCTTCAGCGTCCGGAACGCCTCGAACGCCATGCAGGCCTGCGGGAACAACGCCGAGCCGCCGGTGTGCACGGCGGAGAGCAGCGCGGCCTTCGCCTTCGCCACGCCTTCAATCCCGCCCAGCTCCTCCAGGTGTGCGGGAGCGACGAGGGTGATGATCGCGAAGTCCGGCTCGATCATGCCGCCAAGAATCTCCATTTCGCCGGGCGCACTGATGCCGGCCTCGATCACGGCAAAGCGGTGGTGCGCGGGATCAAGGCGCGTGAGCGTGAGGGGGACGCCGAGGTGGTTGTTGAGGTTGCCCTCGGTCGCAAGCACCCCGCCCTCTCCGCCACCGAGCAGGAGTGCGAGCAGGTTTTTCGTCGAGGTCTTGCCGGCGCTGCCGGAAATCGCGATCACCGGGCCTCGAAAGGTGCGGCGGTGTTCACGTGCGATGGTTTGAAACGCGAGGAGCGGATCGGCCACGACCAGTTGAGGCAGCGCAAGCGCCGGGTCGGCCCGGGAAACCAGCGCGGCGCTCGCCCCGGCGGCCATCGCGGCGGGGAGAAAATCATGGCCGTCGCGCCGGTCGGTTTTCAGCGCGACGAAGACCTGGCCCTCGCGCAACTGGCGCGTGTCGGCGGTGAAGCCGGTGAGCGGCGACGCGGGAAGCGACTTCCATTTACCGGAGGTCCAGGCGGCGAGGTTTTCTGGCGAAAAAAGCGGCACGGCAAATCACGCGTGTTGGTTGATTTGTTTGATCTCGATCAGTTCGCGCACGACCTGACGGTCGTCGAAGGGACTCACGGTGTCCGCGAACTCCTGATACGTTTCGTGACCCTTGCCGGCGATGAGCAGGCAGTCGCCGGGCTTGGCGATGTCGAGCGCAAGGCTGATGGCCCGGCGGCGGTCCTCGATCCAGGTGATCTTGAGCGGGGCGGTCACGCCGGCCTGCATGTCATTGAAGATCTGTGTGAGCGGTTCGTTGCGCGGGTTGTCGGCGGTGGCGAAGGCAAAGTCGGCGTAGTCCTGCACGGCCTTGACCATCATCGGGCGCTTGGCGCGGTCGCGGTTGCCGCCGCAGCCGAAAACGACGAGGAGGCGGCCCGGCGTGATCGCGCGGAGCATGCCGAGCGCGTTGCTCAGGGCGTCGTCGGTGTGCGCGTAATCGACCAGCACGTTGAACGCCTGCCCTTCCTCGATCCGCTCCATGCGGCCGGGAACACCGGCGAAATCGCGCAGGCGCCGGAGGATCGCGCGGGGATCGCGGCCCAGGCCCCAGGCGGTCGCGATGGCGGCGAGCAGATTGCTCACGTTGTAGCGGCCGATGAGGGGCGAATCGACGAGCATTTCGCCCTCGGGCCAGACCAGCTTGAAAGTCGTGTTCTTGAAGTTGAGGGCGACGTCCTCGGCCCGGACCTGCGCGGAGGCGTGCTCGCCATAGCTGACGACGCGGGCGGCGGGCACGGCGGCGAGAATCCTGTCCACAAGTTGCGCACCGTGCGGGTCGTCGACGTTCACGATGGCCACCTTGGGCTCGGAGCCGGTGTGGCCGGTGAAGAGACGGGTCTTCACGTCGAAATAGGCATCCATCGACTTGTGGTAGTCGAGGTGGTCGCGCGTCAGATTGGTGAAGACGGCGGCGCCGAACTCGAGACCCAGCACGCGCTGCTGGTCGATGCCGTGGGAGCTGACTTCCATCACCGCCTGTTTGCAGCCGGCGTCGCGCATCTGAGCGAGCATGCCAAAAATATCGAGGGACTCGGGGGTGGTCTTGTAGGAAGGGACCGTGCGCGCACCGAGGTCGTAGTTGATCGTTCCGATGAGGCCGACGCGCTGGCCGTCGCTGAGCAGGTGCTTGATGAGGTGGGTGACGGTGGTCTTGCCGTTGGTGCCGGTGACGCCGATCACCTGAAGGTCGCGGTCGGGAAGCTTGTAGAAACGCCGGGCGACGCGGGCGAGCGTGGCGCGGGCGTCGGCGACCTGGATAAACGTGACCTTGGCGGGCGCGGGGGTGGGGATTTTTTGGGTGACCACCGCGACGGCGCCGCGATTGATGGCTTCGTCGATGAAGACGGCACCGTCGGCACGGAGGCCGGGAAGGGCAAAAAACAGCGTGCCCGGCACGACGCGGCGGCTGTCCATCACGAGCCCGGAGATCGGACGGTCGAGCGTGCCTTTGACGGCGATCGCCTCGTTCTCGCTGAGATAATCGGAGAGTTTGGGTGCCATTTTAAAGACGCGGTTGCTGACGGGATCGACGGCGCGCCGGACGGAGGCCGCGACGCGCGGTTGTTGAAAAGCGTGAATGAGAGCGTGATTTTGAGTGAGATAGCCGATCATCGACGGCCTCCTTCCATGACCAGCAGATTGCGACCCGGTTCGATCACGGGCTTGATATCGAGGTATTGTATAAGTTGCTCGGCGATATGCTTGAAGCTCGGCGCGGCCACGACGGAACCGTAGCCGACCCGGCCGTTGGCCGGATGCCCGTCGTCAACAATCACCGTAATCACGACGCGCGGGCGGCTCGCCGGGAAAAACCCCACGAAGGAGCCCACGTGGTTGCGCTCGGAGTAGCGGCCGTTGATGAGCTTTTGCGAGGTGCCGGTTTTTCCCGCGACCTCGAAGTTGAGAATGGCGGCCATCGGCGCGGTGCCTTCCTTCGAGGCGACCTTCTGCAACATCATCGCCATCTGCTGGGCGGTGCGGGTCGACAGCACATGACGGCGGACCGAACCGGTGAAATCGTAGACCACCTCGCCCGACTGGTCGGTGACCTGCCGGATGATCTGGGGGCGCATGAGCATGCCTCCGCTGGCGATCGTCGCCATCGCGTAGTGGATCTGCATCGGCGTGGCCGAGATGCTGTAGCCGGCGGGGATGCGGGTGATGTCGATGCCACTCCACTTGTCGACCGGGTTGAGGAACCCGGAGACTTCGCCACCGAATGGAAAGCCGGTTTTCTCGCCGAAGCCGAAAGCGCGGGCGTAGTCGTAGAGCTTTTGATCGCCGAGCTTCATGCCGAGCTGGGCGGCGCCGACGTTGCTGGAGTGGCTGATGATCTCGGAGACGGTGAGCGGGTGGTCGAACGGATGGTCGTCACGCATGAAGCGGCGCGGCTTCCCTTTGTATTCAATGGAATCGATCGAACAGTCGAAGCGGGTGGCCGGGGTGACGAGGCCGTCGTTGAGCGCACCGGAGGCCGCGACGATCTTGAACGTGGAGCCAGGGTCGAGGATGTCGGTGATGGCGACGTTGCGCATCATGCCCATCTCGTCCTTGGAGAGTTCGTTGTATTCGTTGAGGTTGAAGCTCGGATAATTTCCGAGCGCGAGGATGAAGCCGCTGTGCGGGTCGCTCACGATGACGGAAACCTTGGCGGGGTTGAACTTCTTGACGATCTCCTCGATCTCCTGCTCGACGATGTGCTGAATGGCCGAGTCGATCGAGAGGCGCACGTTGTAGCCGGCGGTGGCATTGACCTCGCGATTGCGGAACTGGGCCAGTTCGCGGCGCAAACCGTCTTTTTCAGACTCGCGCCAGCCGTCCTGGCCACGGAGATAAAAATCGGCGAAGGCCTCGACACCGGCGGCCGGTTCGCCGGCCTTGTTGACGAAGCCGATGAGATGGGCGGCGAGCTGGTTGTGCGGATAGGCGCGCGTGTAGGTGCGGTTGCCGTAGACGCCCTTGATGCCGAGCTTGCCGATCTGGTCGTAGGTGGACTCCTCGACCGTGTCGCTGAGCTTGGCCCAGCGGATCAGGCGTTCGCCGGAAGGACCGGGTTCCGCGCCGTCGGCCGCGTCGAGGGCCTCGGTTTCGGAAACGGTGGCCAGCGAGGTCGTCGGACGGGTCTTGGTGGTGAAGATGCGGGTCAGCTCCTTCAGCGGCAGGTTGAGCAGCCGGGCGAGTTCGGGCCACTTGGCTTCGTCGGCTTTCACCAGAGCCTGCGGATCGACGCCGAGCACGATCAGCGAACGGGAGGTGGCAAGACGGTCGCCCCGGTCATCGACGATGTCACCGCGTTTCGCGGGCTCGACCGTGATCTGGCGGCGCGCGCGATCCACATAGCTCATCAGGCGGTCGCGTTCGAAGACGTGCAGATCCAGCAACCGCGCACCGATGCAACCGAAGCAGGCGAGAATGCCGGCGCCGAGAAGGACGATGCGATAGTTGGAGGCGAAACCTTTCGACATGGATGCGGTTGCGGCGGGGGATCAGCGATTGACGAGGCGGAAACGCACGGGGGCGGCCGTGGCGGCGGCCTCGGCGGCAAAGACCTCGGCGTTGTTGCGCGAGGCCAGGCGGCGCTCGGGTGAGTCGCTCACGCGCACGACCTGCGGCTCCTTGGGCAGAACGAGACCGAGCTTCCACTCGCTATTGCGACGGGCGAGCACATCGATCGACTGCTCTGCGGTGATCTGGGTGTTGAGCTCGGAAAGATGACGCTCGGCCTCGACGATGCGCTGCTCGAGCTGCTTCGTGTTGTTGGCCGTAATGGAAATCTGGTGACGCAGCCACACCGTGCCCAGACCGATGGATCCGCTGAAGCAGATCATGACCAGCGTGTAGACGAGGAGCTGGTTCACGAAGGCGTGGGTGTCTTTTTTGTTCATGGCAGGGAGGCGCGTCGGGCGCGGACAATTTTCAGGCAGGGGGAGTTGGGTTTATAGTTTGCGGAGGGCGCGCAGCTTGGAGGAACGGCTGCGCGGATTGGCGGCGATTTCGTCGTCGGACGGCGTGATCGGGCGTCGGGAAAGAAGCTCGGCGTGTTTTACGCGCAGGTCTTGGGGACGGTGGTCGTCCTCGCCTTCGGGCAAGCCGGCGAGGCGGCGGAAAAATTGCTTGGCGATACGATCCTCGAGCGAATGGAAGCTGATCGCGCAAAGGACGCCGCCGGGCAGAAGCCGGTCGAAGGCGGCGGGCAGCGCACGCTCAATGGCGCCAAGCTCGTCGTTCACCGCGATGCGGATGCCTTGGAAGGCGCGCGTGGCAGGATGGATCTTCGAAGTGAAGCGATCGCGCGGCGGGATGGCCTCGGAAATCAGCGTGGCCAGCGAGGTGGTGCGGGCGAGCGCACCGGTTCCGCGGGCGGCAAAAAGAGCGCGCACCACATGGCGCCAGTTTTTTTCCTCACCGTAATCACGGACGGCGCGCACGAGCATCTCTTCGGTCGCGGTTTCCAACCAGACGGACGCAGGGACGCCGGACCGCGGGTCCATGCGCATGTCGGCAGGGGCGTCGTTGCGGAAGGAGAAACCACGCTCGGCGTCGTCGAGCTGGAAGGACGAGACCCCGAAATCGAAGAGGATGCCGTCGAACTTATCCACAGGCAGTTCACCAAGCTCCCCAAAGTCGCGGTCGATCAGCGCGAAGCGGCCCTCGAATTCGAGACGCAGGATCTCGGCGCGAGGCTGCGCGGCGGGATCCCGGTCCAAGGCGAGGACATGGAGGCCGGGGGCGGCTTCGAGAAGGGCGCGCGTGTGGCCGCCTCCGCCGAAGGTCGCGTCGAGGTAGCGCCCGCCCGGACGCGGGGCGAGAAGCTCAAGTGTCTCGCGCAGCAAAACGGGTTGGTGGCCGGGCGTCATGGAAGCAATGGCGGCGTCAGGCAGCATGGCGCTCGACGGCGGATGACGGTTGCAACTGCGTGGAGCGAAAGAGCGGGCCGCGCAGCCAGACCGGCCGGGAAGCTCGGGCAACCGCGAGGTTGCTTTGCTCAAAACGAGCGCGCGCCCGGGTGTCGATGGAGGCCGGCGCCGACAAGGCATGCCGACGCTGGCGGCGCCCGAGTCGGGCCGGGAGCTCCAGCGGACGGATCGGAAGAAGAGGACGGGAAAGGCGCATGGCTTATATTCCGATGCGGCGCATGAGATCGCCGAAGTTCTCCCCGGCGGTCCGCTGCTCCACCCGACTCCAGCGGTCAGGGCTGTAGAGGCTGAATTTGGTCAGCGAACCCACGAGCACGGCATCCTTGGAGATGCCGGCGTGCGTAAGAAGATCGCCGTTGATCATGATGCGACCCTGCTTGTCGAAGCCGAGGGCCTGCGTCTGGGAAAAAAAACGTGCCGCGAAATCCTGACCGGAACCATCCGACAGCGCGATGGCTTCGATCTTTGCGCGGAGCTTGGCGACCTCGGCAGGAGGCAGGATGGCAATGTAACCGTCCGGATGGGGCGTCGCCAGGAACTGCTCGCCTTCACCGTGCGCAGCACGCCACGCCGACGGAATCGTTACACGATTTTTGTCGTCGAGGGTGTGCCTGAAAAGGCCGGTGTAAAAGGCTGTGCCGGATTGAACCATTGGAGCATGAGGGACCGCCAGATCCCCCACAGTGCCCCATTTCAACCCATTTTACCCCACACCGGTCAAGACAACTCGGCTCAAAGAAGGGGGTTTCCGCCAAAAACTTATTCACATGTTAGGATAGGTCGGTGAGAGAGGGCGGGAGGATTGCTCCTCACTGAAAAACCCTGAGCCGGGCTGAATAACCCTGAACGACAGAGGGGAATCGCCCGCCGATCGCGGCGCCGACCTCCCCTCGCCCGGTTTGCTCCTCGCCCGGCCCTGATCGCGCAGGATCAGCCGATAATGGCAGCGGCCTGCAACGGATCCCCGGCCTCCACGGCCGCCGGTTTAGCGAGACGCCCTGAGGAAGAGGATGGGCTCACAGGTCCGGCAGCCGGCCGCGTTTGTGCGTTTAGTTCGCGACGAGGCGCGCCCGGCCCCAGGCGACGCGGTCGGTCGACATCAACTGCGGGACGCGCAGGTGCCCATCGTCACCGTTGTCGATCGCGAGATCAAAGAACTCGCGTCTACAGCACCACGGTGGAGATGGACCGTGGAGCGATTTCCAAACGCCCCATGAGCCCTTCCAGGGCAACGTCCGCCTCAAGCGGCGACGCAAGCGGATTGGCGATCACCAGCACGCGTGACCCGTCTGCGTTTTGAAACAAGAGTGACAGCGCCGCCTGGTCGCCGCGCAGCGGCACACAACGGGCTCCCGGGCGGACGAAGTGCGCGAGGTGCTTCATCACATAAAACTCCGGGTTATATGTGATGGCACCGCTCGCTCCATCAACGGTGATCAGGGTGTTTTGTTTCCAACCCCAGGTGCTCTCGCCGCCGGGCGGCAGAACCATGTTCCAATAAACGTAAGCGCGGCAGCCTTGGTTGAAGTAGTGCCACATGAGATCGAAAACATAGAAGGCATACGACCAGGTGTTACGTCCGTCGCCGCACTCGTTTTCCGTCTGGATGATCGGCAGGTCGGGCCAGTTGGCGCGCGTCTGCGCGAGCGCGCCCTTGCCATTCCACTGATAACCCACGCCCTTCACCAGGCGCCTCACCTCCGAATCCGAGAGGAGCGTATGGATCCAGTTGTGATAGGAATCCCCCTCGAGGCTCTCCGGCTGCCAGCCCAGGAGCATCCCGCGCTCGATGGTTCCCGCCCAGATTTCGCAACGCTCTCGCGCGGCCTCGAACCGCGGCCCCAGGTGATCACGAATAAAATCACGCATGCTCGCTCCGGTCCACAGGCACGAGGGAAACTTCTGGTCGGAGTTCGGCTCGTTCTGCACATGCAGTTGCTCGATCTCCACCCCTTCATCGCGATAGGCCCGCACGAATTTCAACAGGTAGTCCGCATACGCGGCATGCACTCGAGGCTCGGAGCAAAGGCGGCTGCCATTGTAGCGGGCGCGTTCCTTCATCCACACGGGCGGACTCCATGGCGACGCAAACAGCCGCAACGCAGGGCGGATCCCCTGCGCCGCGCGAATATACGGCAGCAGATGGCGGCGGTCCCTTTCTATGGAAAAATGCGCCATCGCATAATCGTCCGGCGTCTCGGCGTGACTATACCAGTCGAGCGCGTAGTCGCTCGCACCGATCGGCAGCCGGCAAAAATTGAACGCGCAACCCTCCTCGCCGAACAACGCGTTTAAAATCTCCCGCCTGCCGTCCTCGCCGAGCCGGAAAAGCTCCCGTGCGCCGAGTTCGTTGAAGCAACCGCCAAAACCCATCAACGGCGGTCCTGCGGGCCCCGCGATCTGGAGGGCGTTGGAACCCGTTCCCGCCGAGATTGCAGGCGTCGCTTCACGCCACGTGAATTTCTCCGTGCTGATCAGCCATTTCATCAACGCGAATCAGGCACCCAATCGAAGCATTTTCGCCAGTCCTGTTTGCATTAACCGTTAACTGCACCGGATCTCGCACTTCATATTCCCTCTATTGGGCCGTGTAAGATGAGGACCGGCAACGGGTCGGATTCCCTCATCCTCAACATCAGTCCCTGCTTGCCCGGCCCCCGTTCAAACGATTTAACATGCGGCTTCGTTACTGGAAGCCCTCCGCGGCATCTCCCCTCCCGTAAACGTTTTTGCTCTGCGCCCACCCACATGCGCCCGATGAACATACCATTCCCCGCCTCCGCTGCATTCGTTTCAGGTCCCCGCACGCGCCCCTCCTCACTGAAAGCGCTCCCTTTTTCCGCCCTGCTCGCCTCGATGGCGGTTCTCGCCGCTGTCTCCGCCCGGGCTGAAACCTGGACTTGGGCAAACACCACGGCAACGAACACTTGGAGCACAACCGGCAACTGGACCGAAGCGTTGGGATTAGGGACAGCAACTGGATCGCCTCCGGGAACAGCCGGCA